>PUMD01000138.1 GCA_003551215.1 Clostridia bacterium
AATTATTCGAATGAACAATGATCCTCTTGCTCATGAAGATGAGATTGACCACCTTGGGAATAGAAGAATCAGACCTTTCACGGAACTCTTGGAAAATACTCTCCGCTTGGGACTTACCAGAATAGAGAGAAATATAAAAGATAAAATATCGACGACCGATATCACGGACACAAATCCCGGAAAACTGGTCAACGCAAGACCTTTTGCGGCAGCGGTACAGAGATTTTTCTCTTCTTCTCAAATTTCGCAGTTCATGGATTGTGCTAATCCTCTTGCCGAGACGGAGCATAAGAGGAGACTAACTGCTACCGGTCCGGGAGGGCTAAAAAGAGAGAGAGCGGGATTTGAAGCAAGAGATGTACAGGCATCCCATTACGGAAGGATTTGCCCCATTCAGACTCCGGAAGGACAAAATGTAGGACTTGTAAACCACCTGGTTCTCTATACAAGAGCAAACCGTTACGGTTTCTTGGAAACACCCTATTTTAAAGTGGAAAAAGGAAAGGTAAGTGCCGAGATGACTTATCTTAATGCACACGAAGAAGAAAAATATATCATTGCCCACGGAGGAGTGGAGACCGATGAAAAAGGGAAAATACTTTCCGATAAAGTAGAAGGAAGAACCAAAGGAAAACCGGGAATATTTAAAAGAAATGAAGTTCAATTTATTGATGTTTCTGCAGAGCAGCTTGTTTCAGTGGCTGCTTCCATGATTCCTTTTCTTCAGAATGACGATGCAAACAGAGCTTTGATGGGATCTAACATGCAGAGACAATCGGTCCCTCTTCTAACTCCGGAGGCTCCTTTGGTTTCTACAGGAACAGAAGAAAGAGTTGCCCGAGACTCAGGACACGTGATAGTAGCAGATCATGCAGGAGAAGTAACTCAGGTTGACGGGAAAAACATTACGGTAAAAGGGAAAAACGGAGAAACTAAATATGAGTTGGAAATATTTTCTGAAACAAATCAATATACCTGTTTTCACCAAAAACCGATTGTAAAAATAGGAGAGAAAGTGCAAAAAGGCCAATTTTTAACCGATGGGGGAGCTATTCAAGACGGAAAAGTAGCTCTTGGGCAAAACCTTTTAGTAGCTTTTATGTCCTGGAGAGGGAGAAATTTTGAAGATGCGGTTATTATCTCTGAAAAGTTAGTAAAAAAAGACACTTACACCTCTATTCACATTGAGAATTTTACCTGCGATGTAAGAGAGACAAAGCTTGGCCCCGAGGTTACTACTTCCGATATACCCAATGTTTCCGAGAGAAAATTGAAGGACCTTGATGAAGAAGGAGTTGTTCGGGTAGGAGCGGAAGTAGAGCCGAATGATATTCTGGTAGGAAAGATTTCACCAAAAGGAAAAACGGACCTTACCACGGAAGAAAGACTTTTAAAAGCTATTTTCGGCGAAAAGGCAAAAGAAGTAAAAGACACTTCTCTTGTTATGGAGCATGGAAAAAGAGGAAGAGTGATCTCTGTAAAAGTATTTTCCAGAGACGAAGGGCACAAGCTTGATACGGGAGTTATTAAAAGGATTGAAGTGAAAGTGGCACAAATGAGAAAGATAAAAGGTGGGGATAAACTTGCCGGAAGACACGGGAACAAAGGAATTATTTCCCAGGTTCTTCCGGAGGAAGAAATGCCTTTTCTAGAGGATGGCACACCTATTGATATAATATTAACCCCTTTGTCCGTTGTTTCCCGAATGAACCTTGGGCAAATACTGGAAACTCACCTTGGGATTGCTGCCAAAAAAGGAGGTTATACCGCAGTCACACCCTCTCTTTCGGGAGCTACCATCGAGGAGATAAAAGAAGAGCTAAAGAAAGAAAATCTTCCCGAAGATGGCAAAATGAAAGTTTTTGATGGAAGAACAGGAGAAGTTTTTCCGGAGAAAATTACGGTTGGTTATATTTATATGATGAAGTTGGAGCATATGGTGGAAGACAAAATCCACATGAGATCCATAGGGCCCTACTCTCTCATCACTCAGCAACCTCTCGGAGGAAGGGCTCAATTTGGAGGGCAGCGCTTCGGTGAGATGGAGGTTTGGGCTCTCGAGGGATATGGGGCAGCACATATATTACAAGAAATGCTTACCGTAAAATCTGACGATGTTCCGGGAAGAGCTGCTGCCTATGAGGCCATCCTTAAGGGAGAGCCTATTCAGACACCTAATGTGCCGGCTTCTTTTGAACTTTTAGTATCGGAGATAAAGACGATGGGGATCAGTGTGGAGGTGAAAAGAAGAGTGAGAGAAAAACATTCTTAAATTTCATTAATACGGACGGCTTCAATTACAAAAGTCAAACAAAAATTTTATGCGTGTAGAGGATTTAATTGCTATAAGAATAAAGCTTGCTTCTCCTGAAGACGTTTTAGACTGGTCTTACGGAGAAGTTCTTGAAGCGGAAACAATTAATTATCGTAATCAAAAACCGGAGAAAGACGGTCTTTTTTGCGAGAAGATATTCGGTCCGGAGAAAGATTATAAATGTTATTGTGGAAAATACAGGAAAGTACGTTTCAAGGGTGTTGTTTGTGATCGCTGTGGAGTGGAAGTTACCAAGGCATCAGTCAGGAGAGAAAGGATGGGGCACATCAAACTGGCATGCCCTGTTTCTCATATTTGGTTTTTAAGAGGAATTCCTTCTCGAATGGGTCTTATTCTGGATATTCCGATGAAGAGGCTGGAAGAGGTTGTTTATTTTACAGCCTACATTATTACCAAGGTAGATGAGGAAAAGAAAAAAGAACTCTTAAAGGAAGTGGACAAGGAGTACAAGAAAAAAGTCAAAGAAAAGAAGAAAGAGCTAAAAGGAGAAGCTCTGGAAGAAGAGCTTAATAAATTGAGCGAGCAACGAGACAGCGCAAGAGAAGAGTTGAAGTCTATAAAAGTGATGGCTATCCATTCCGAAATGGAGTATCATCGACTTTCAGTAAAGTACGGAGAGATAT
>PUMD01000019.1 GCA_003551215.1 Clostridia bacterium
GAGATTAGAGAACGTTTGGGAGCGGGACATACGGACGAATACTATGTTCAAACAGCCGATCTCAATTTAGGGCAGCCACCATGGAACGAAGTGGAAGGCTGGCAGCCGCTCGGCTTGACGGATGCTCCTTTTATGGGTCATTTTAAGGGTAACGGTTTCACCATAACAGGCCTGACCATCGACAGAGGTGTAGCCAGACAAGGCCTTTTTGCTTTTATTGAAGATGCAACCATCGAAAATGTAACTTTACTTGATGCTGATGTTACTTCCGGCGGACGCAGCGGAGTATTGATAGCTACAGCGGATAATTCTACCGTAAGAAACTGTTTTGTATCGGGTACTTTTACACCCCGTGCTCAAGCTAATGCTTTCCTGGTTGCCGAACCTACCGACACAACCATCTTAAACTGCGGTGCGGACGTGGAAATGTTCATCAGCGGGGTGGAAAACGGCGGTCTTGTCGGTGCTGCTGAAAACCTCATCTTGCGCAACAGCTTTGTTTACGGAACGATGACAGCCGGTGCCGGTATAGTCAGCGGACAAAGGAACGGTCCCTTGGTAGCAAATCTGACTGCTTCTGTTATCCCTGCCGGTGAATCGGAAGTTACGAACTGTTATGCAAGGGTAACTATGGATTATGAAGAAACAACCAACGCCTCTAATGTTGGCGGATTAATTGGCTCTGTAGGCAGCAGATGTACCGTTTCGAATTCTTATGCGGCCACCCGCATTCTCGGCGGCAGGAATCCCGCTGGTCTGATAGCCAGCAATAGTGGTACGGTAACCAATAGTTACTGGGATACCGAAGTCAGCGGCCTGCAAAATTCGGAAGGGGGTACCGGCAGAACCACTCAACAGATGATATACCCCTACGCTGACGGGACTTATGATAACTGGGATTTTGAAGAAATCTGGGAACATGACACCGGACGTGATATTAATGAAGGCTATCCTTATCTGTTCCACCAGGCTCCTCCTCCCCCCGATATAGACGCCCCGGTTGTTTCTATCGAGAAATTTACGGAAGACGAACAAGAATTCGTCCGCGTTGAATGGGAGCCAGTAGAAGATGCCCTGTCTTATAAAGTATATCTGTCAGATAATGCATATCGTGAGGACTGGGGTGAAGCCATCACAATTACCGAAGATACCTTCTATATCACTGAGGCGGAAGAAACCGGCACAAAATTCTTCTTTGTCACCGCTTCCCCTGAACCCGCACCTTAAGACAAAACTAAACCCTCAACAGGGAGAACACAGCACTTTCGTGTGGCTGTGCTAAAACCTGTATCTTGCTAAGCCATAGTTTCATCAAGTAATTGCATGAAACTATGGCTTTTTTTGTGAGTGGCAACATCGTTGTTCTCAGCATTTTCTATATTCTCTTACATGAACTTATGCTGGTTCGGACAACTCTATCCTTGACAATATGCCCGTTTTTATTTTTTTTACATAACCACCTAAATAATAGAGAGACTTCATACCTTATTGCTATCATCTATACGAAAAGGACAAGAGCAAGATGCTCTTACGGCCATTAAACTTGTCCAATTACTCACTAAAACGAAAAGAAGAAACCATGTTTAGTGGTCAGACGGCTCTGGTAAGTATTCTGCCCAAAAAGCACGAGTATTATCAATGAGGTACTAATAACAATTAAGGCAAAATGGTATCAGGTACGGAGCAACCGCACAGGGAAAAAATACCGATAAGAAGCGAGGTTAGTACAATGAAAGTCTTCTTTTTGCACAATTTTACCGAAATACCGCAAATAAAGAAACTTAGCGACGAACAGCGATTTCAAATAAAGGTCGTTGGAACAGTTCTGCCTTTTAAGATTATTATCTTCATAAGGAACAAGAACTAACAGAATAAATTCAGAAGTTTTATTAGCAGGGACTGCCATGACTCTTATAGTCTGAACATCAGTTCCAAAAAGGGGAAGAACACTAATGAAGAAGTGCATGTTAGTGTGGTTGATGTTGGCTGTGATGTTGCCGGTCTTTAGTGTCGGGGACATCCACAAGCTTACCAACCACTTACAAGAGGTATATAATCACATGGATGATGAGGAGCTAGTGCCTCTCATCGTCAAAATGAAACAGCAATATTGTCCCGGACAATTATATGAGGAAGTACAGGGACTGACACGCCGCCAAAGACGCGCATATACGGTACAAACACTGCAGCAGTTCAGCGAGAGAACACAGCAAGATGTCAAAGAGACCATCGTTGAGCTTGCCGGAAATAATCAAGCCACCAAGCTTCGGTATTTGTGGATAGCTAATGTCATCGGGATGCATGCTTCCAAAGAAGCGATCAACGTATTGAAAGAGCATCCTGATGTCAAAAAGATAGATTATGATCCGGGGAGATATGCACTGGAACATTCTCCTGCATACTCGCCAACAGGGACAGCGAACACTATAACGAAGGAAACAGTCGAAAACAGTTTACCAGATAACCAAAGTGCGACTCTAGCGGGAGATACACTCTACAGAAAACCGGGGAATCAAAATAGAGGACTGACAAAAAGAGCCGGTCAAGAAAGGGCACCAGGCAGCGGTACTCGTAATATCAGCTATAACGTGGAGATGATTAACGCCCCTGATGTATGGGAACTCGGTTATAGCGGTGAAGGAGTGACTGTGGCCGTGCTGGATACCGGTATCAACTATAATCATCACGACATCAGGGAACAGATGTGGGAGCATCCTGACTTTCCCCATCATGGGTATAACTTTGTAGATAATGATTACGATACGATGGATCGCCATTATCACGGGACCCACTGTGCCGGAACAGTTGCCGGTAATGGGGCATCGGGCACAAGAACAGGGGTAGCACCTGATGCGACGATCATGGCTGTAAAGGTATTGGGGGACGACGGCGGCGGAGAATATCAGATGTTGATGGAA
>PUMD01000106.1 GCA_003551215.1 Clostridia bacterium
AAGCGGTATTCGAGGGGCAACCCGCCGAGCACAGACTGTACTTCGTCCAACTCCTCACGAAGCCCCTCTATAGATTCAATCGGCTGAGTGCCGGTATGGGTGCTGCGGTCACGTAGATCAGCGGCAGAGACGTTGTCTACGTTGCTCAGACCAACCTGGGTCTTGGTGACGCCATGAGGATTGTCCGTGCGTTGCTCATGAGTGTCCGTGTAGGTGTTGGCGTTTTGCTCGGCAGTGGACGCCACGCTATCAGCGTAGGTGTTGGCGTTTTGCCTGACCTCGAGTACGCTGCCCGCAGTCCAACGGGCCTCGACCGGGGTGCCCGGGTCAAAGCCCGAAGTGCTACCCTCGAGCCCTCGCTCCACAGTCAGGACATCGCCGTTGATAGCAGTGACCTTGACCACCTCATGGTCGTATTCATGGATGCCCTCAGAGCCAAACTCCCAGCGATAGAGCGTCACTCTGAGCCAGTCGCCGGCGTTGATACTGGGTAGTGCATGCCCCGGCTCTAAAGAGAAAGTAGTGTCACTGGCAGTGATAGGCTCCGCGAGCTTACCCTTGGCATTGTTGGCGTAAATCTCGCCCATCAGAAATCCCTCACAGTGACATAAAATTCATCTTGTCTGGTACGGCCTTCCGACGTTCGAGTGGTCACCTCGACTTTGTACCGCGTGCCGTCTGCTCCGCCGGAGAGCCACACCCGTACTGCTTTGTTGTCGTAGTCTCGGACCACCGCCCCGACTTCCAGACCCTCGGGGACCACTGCCACCACAGGCGCAACCTGGTCGGACAGCCCATCGGACGGCGTTAGCCACTCGCGGTAGACAATGTCGTACTCCCACTCATCAGCGGGTTGCATCACAAACGAGCCAAGTACGGCCATATCAGCGCACCACCATTGTTCTGTTCTCAAACGGCACGACCATCGTGCGGTCCTCTTCCGGCACGATCATCCACCGCCATTCGGGGGCCGGGTTGAGCAGGTTGACGCTGGCCCGGGTGTTTGTCAGATGAGCGGCGGCGCCGGGCTCGGCGCCGCTGAACACGATGCGCTGAGGCGAGGCGACCAGTGTGGCGTGCGCGAAACCGGTTGCTACTCCGTGAATAACTAACCGCCCATCCTCTTCCGCCCACGATTGGACCGAACCATCTACGTAACCGGGGCGAATACGATGTCCATCGGCGCCGAGCGTAGCCGTGGCCATGACGATCCGCTCGCGAGGCTCGACGATCCTCGACCAATACGCCTCGATCGAAGCCGATACGTGCGCGTCCGCCTCAGTCGCATGGATCTGTGACGCAAGCGCGTCTACCGCAGCGCGGGCCTGCAAGTCTGCGTTCTCGGGGATGTACGTCCACCAGGTCGCCCACATAGACGCCTCGACGTGCATATGAGTAGGCGCGACGCCCCGGCCCGGTAGCGGTTCGGGGGTGAACTCGGCGAAGACCTCACCGTCCGCACACCCGCCGGCCCAGCGGTCGCCATGGCTGTCCAGACAGGCCTCGGGCTCGATAACTGACCAACCAGGCTGAATACCGTTGAGGTGGGGCTCGGCAAAAAGTGACGCCGCGAGGTCGAAGTGCGTGATGCCGCCGGCAAAGACGTCGCCGTCAAAGCTCGCAGAACCGAGCACCAAGCCTTCGACAAACCCAGGATGCCGCCGCGTCGCCAGCACATCCCACTCAGCTGTGACCGGCGAGTCGGCAAAGCCCGGACGAACCGCCCAGCCTTCGACCCGGGGCATGCTCGCCGTCGACTCCATCGTCGAGAAGAATGCGTAGCGGATGGCCGACGCACCCATCGCAGCGTGCCCGATCGCCTCCATACCGGTCATGCGGTAGACCAGCGGTTCGGCATAAGCCAAGCAGTGAGCGCTCAGCTCGAGGGTCAAGAGGTCGTATGGTCTAGCCGGATCGAACTGGGCGGTTGGGAACCCGACACTTCTAGCCGCGCGCTGGGCGACGGCTCTCGGGGCCTCGAGGATGGTGAAGCCATCGAAATCGGCGGCCTTGAAGACTGTCTTGGTCGGCATGCAGTCTGCAGATGCCGACGCCGCGAATACCGCAGACGCGAGAAGAACTCGGACTCCAGAAGAGCCCGAGTTCAGTCCTGCGCCATTAAGCGGCCACGCGTTGAACATCAGTCAAGCCGCAGGATGAGCGCGCCGGTAGCGAAGCTAATCACATCACCCACTTCCAGGGTCTTAGGAGTGGTCAGCGCCTCGTGATACAACAGGTTGCCGGAGGCGGCGGAGTCGTAGACCCCCACATGAGTGATCGTAATGGTGTGGGTGGGGTCGGCGTTCTCGACGGCGTCAAAAGTGATCGGCGACGCGTTGTCAGTACGGGTGCGGCCCTCGCCGTCAAGCGAAGGGCTGGTCCAGTTGCCAGTTGCCTTGCGTTCGTACCAAGCCTCGGCAACCTCGTTGCCCGTGATGTTTTCGTCGGTGGGGTCGGCGGTGAACAAGGCCAAATGCAAATCCGCGACGAGAGGGGCTGTGAAGTTATCCCCGCGCAGAGTCGCGTTAATCATTCGCTGTTCGAGATAGTTGGACATGGCGCCCATCGTTTAAAACCTCCGTAAATGCGCCGATTCTGGGCGCGTCAAATGTCACTGCGTGTGCTCCGGGGAGCCTCAGCGGGGGAGTTGAATAGGATGAGCATACGGGCCAAACCGAGGGGCTGCGAGCTTACAGAACGCGGCGATGCGGGACAGTTGGTTCATAGCTTTATGGCCGTCGTGCGCCGCCCACACCCCGTGCGCCGCTCCCACTCCACGCGCTCAACGCGCAGGCTCTTGAGTTTATCCATGACCGCCACGCGCTCGGCCCGCGTCGGTGCTGTGAGAACGCCGTACAGTTCGGCGGTGTCACCGGATACTTTGGCAACGCATGACCATGT
>PUMD01000150.1 GCA_003551215.1 Clostridia bacterium
CGATGCGAGGCGGCAAGGCAGAACCATTCAAATCAGAAATACAGAAGCTGCCTGGGCATCGTCACTGAGACTGACAAAACCTTCTTGCTGGATGCCACTCCTGATCTCCCCCAACAGCTTCACCTCTTCCGAAGCAGATGTCGGGGAACACAAGCAGGTGCAGGCGAGCCTCCAGTCGACGGTATTTTGCTGACCCATGCCCATTCGGGACACTACATGGGGCTTTGGTACCTGGGCACCGAAGCACTGAATGTCCGGGGACAGCGGGTGTTCTGCACGCCGAAAATGAACAGATTCCTCATGGCCAACCAACCGTGGAGAGATATGATCTCAGCTGAACTGCTGCTTATAGAAGAGGTGCCTCCAGGCCAAAGCGTCAAGCTGGACGGCCGGACAACTGCTTCGGCTATCGAGGTACCCCATCGGAACGAGTATTCTGATACCGTATGCTACCTGATACGCTCCCCACGTGGAGCAGTGCTCTATCTTCCCGACCTCGATAGATGGGAAGGGTTCTGCCACGATTTCAATCAGAGCCTCAATGGAGTTGATCACGCCTTTTTGGACGGAACCTTCTATACCCGCGAGGAGCTGGCCTGCAGCATGGACCGCGACTTTGACCAGGTACCCCACCCCCCCATAACAGAGACCATCCGGCTGCTGCAGAAAAACTGTCTCCGCACCGATGGAACACAAGTTCACTTCATACATCTCAACCACACCAATCCCCTGCACCAAAAAGAACCCGACCTTATCAGGCAAAGCCAGCTGAGGGTGGCACTGCAGGGAGAAGTGTTTTCGCTGTAATCTCAAGCGGCGAAACTGACCGTGATACTTGAGGGGAAAAGAAGTGGCGGCGGACACCTGCGGGCATCCTGCGGCTCCGCTAACTGCTGAAGATCTCGCGCACAGTAATGCAGACCGCCCGGTCAATCAGTTCCTGCGACATGCTCGGAACAGTTCTTCGGCCGTCCACCGCCGCAGCCTGACGGGGAAGCATAGGTACGTGCACAAAGCCGGCTTTTGCTGCATCTGCATCTTCAGCCAAGTAGCTCAGCAGTCCGTACATCGCGCAGTTACATAAATATGTGCCAGCGCTGTTGGATATTCTGGCCGGAATGCCTGCATCGGTGAGCGCTTCGACAATTGCTTCGATAGGAAGTGTAGTGAATAAGCCATCGGGACCTTCAGACACCACGGGTTCGCCCTTTCGCTCCGCTTCATCGTTGTCCTTTCCCCGGGTGTAATTTATGGCCACTCGCTCTGGTGTAACAGCCTCGCGACCTCCCTGCCCCAGACAGACTACCGCGCCGGGATCGGTGTCCTCGATTGCGCGGTACAGTCTCGGCAGAGTATCGCTCCAGCTCACCGGCAACACCGTACCTTCAACATAATACTCGCCCACGCGCGTGCCGTCGAGGTTCTGGGCTGTCTGGCCGGAGGGATTGATGTCGCTTCCCCCAAAGGGTTCGAATCCAGTGACCAGCACCTTCTTCATGCAACATCTCCTCCCCGGTGAGTTCCTTCGACAGTCGTCCTGTTCATCTCTCCGGACGCCTCAGGCTTCAGTAGCAGTATACAATAATGCGACACCCTTCGTCAGCATAATAGAATCACCAAGCCAAGCAAAAAACCATCCCCTTTCGTCGCGGGAATGCATTTGAACCGCAGACAAATCTACCCGCTGCAGACCCAATACCTCCCATGATGGGTAACACAGCGCGCATTACTCGCCGCAGGTGACCGCAGCCTCATGCCACGCGTCTGCAGGCCGCGAATCCAAAACCTGATGCAGTGAACCATCCTTTACGTAAAGGCGCGGGATCGCCCCACTCAAAATCGTTGGTCGGCAGTGCAGGTAGGCTACAGTTCCTATATCTACTTCCTCGACCTCCGTCACGTCCACGATCACCTGCTGCATTCCGTACTTGCCCAGCACCGGACAGATCTGCTGCCCTATTTGAACAGAACCATTGGCAGTGCGGAAAAGTCGACCGGCCAGCCCTATTTTCTCCAGCAGCTTTCTGCCCATCTCCTTCAACAGAGTGCTCCAGGTAAGGGCTGACGACCTCAGCTCCAGCCCCCACCCGTCAGTAAATCCTGTCGGTACAACAGCCACGCGCATAGGCCTCGGGGCAACAAACTGCGCCCCATATCCCGCCGTCTGTCCTCGCTGCAGATCACGCACCATTGTTACCTTGGCAAACAACTTCAAAGCCTGCTTCACATCCGGAGACCGCGGATGCTCAGGTAGGACCTCCATCCCGTAAAGCAGGCTGCCCACACGTACCATATCCAACTGAAGATGAGAAAAATCCACCACTGCACCGCTTCTGGCTATGTGCTGCAGGTCGAAATCGAATCCGGCCCGGGCCAGCCTATCGACCGCTCGCAGAAACCGCTCGCTCTGCTTTTTCACTTTGATATCGCCAGCAGCCGAGACCCGGGATAAGTGTGTACACACTCCGACCCATCTGAGTCCTTCTAACTGTCCAACCTTTTGCATAAACTGCACAGCTTCGGGGTGATCCACTCCGTATCTGCTCAGCCCCGTGTCCAGTTTCAAATGGGCCTCAACGTCGCATCCAGCTTCCCGGCCGGCTTGAGCGAGTGCCCTGGCTGTCTCTTCCCGGAAGACAATTGGACAAAGCTGGTGGTCGACAACCACTCCGGCCTGCTGTGGACTTACAGATCCCATAACTAAAATGGGAACCTGCAGGCCTGCCCCGCGCAGCTGTATCGCCTCAGCTACGGTAGTTACGGCCAGATCAGTGGCTCCGTTTCTCACCGCCTCTTTTGCCACCTGCACCGCGCCGTGACCATAGGCATCGGCCTTGACCACCGCCGCCAGCCTGGTTTGCTCATCAATGAGCTGTCGGGTCTGTCGGACGTTGTGAGCAATGGCATCCAGGTCAACCTCGACCCAAACATCTCCTATATAAGATGGAATACATACCGCCGGCTCAGGTGTCGACGTAGTCAAACACCTCCGATAAATTGGCACTTACACCGCTGTTGAGTTGATTATACTGCATCCAAGAACATTGTCATAATGCATAGATTTCCGGCCAACACGGCACTATCCTCCAGTTCGCGGCGCACCTGCGGCAGGTATGATGCAGGATCTTGCAGAAAAGCTTATCAGCTGCTGGGCGAACAGCTGCGCGTTTTGCCGGGCAGAATTTCCTGACTGGAAAGGAATGATCCAGATTGTCATCACCTCCGCAGCAGTACTGCAGATTGACTGAGCTTTTGGGGGAAATCGTTGACCTGAACAACCTGGCGGCCATAGCTTACTGGGACCGGCAGACTTATATGCCCTCCGGCGGGGCTTCAGCCAGAAAACAGCAGTTGACCACCCTGAGCTCGCTTACCCACAAGAAGATGACCGACCCGACCATCGGAGAATTGCTCGAGCAGCTGACCGATTACGAGGACAGCCTCCCGTATGACTCGCACGAGGCAGCGACCATACGGGTCGCCCGAAGGGATTACCGGCAGGCCAAACGGATCCCACCCGAGCTGGTGGCACAACGCAGCGAAGCTTCTGCCGAGGGGTTGCAGGCCTGGCTTCAGGCGAGGGAGGAAGCAGACTTCTCTGTGTTTCTTCCAGCCCTCAGACGCAATTATGATGTGACGCGACGCATCGCCCAGGCCTTGAAACCGGACTGGGATCCCTTAGATACGCTTATAGACCGCAGAGAACCGGGCTTCACTGCATCTGAAGTGGGGGATATATTTTCTCAGCTGAAAGAAGAGCTGTTGCCCCTCATAGACGCCGTGTCGCAGCAGGCCGTTGATGACTCGGTGCTCCATCAGCATTACCCAGAGCAGCTGCAGTGGGAAAACACTCTTGATGCGGTATCATCCATAGGTTTCGATCTGGAGCAAAGGGGCAGGCAGGACAGATCTGTGCATCCTTTCACCACCTCGTTTTCACCCGATGATGTGCGGATCACCACCCGGGTCCGGGAAAACGACTTCTCAGCCGCCTTCTTCGCCTCCCTGCATGAAGCAGGACACGGCACTTATGAACAGGGCCTAACCGACGAGCTGTGCCGCTCTATTTTGGGCCAGGGGGCCTCAGGCGGAATGCACGAATCACAGTCCCGTCTGTGGGAAAACCTGGTCGGACGAAGCCGGCAGTTTTGGCATTTCTTCTATCCGCGACTGCAAAAACGCTTCAGCTCGCAGACAGACGGGGTTTCTGTCGAGGATTTTTACCGGGCTGTCAACCGGGTTCAGCCGTCTCTCATAAGAGTAGAAGCTGATGAAGTAACCTACAACCTGCACATAATCATAAGGTTTGAGCTGGAAAACGCAGTGTACAGCGGTGAGTTATCACCGGCTGACCTTGAGGCAGCTTGGAATGACAAATACTCAGATTATCTGGGTATCACCCCGTCGGATCCGGTACAGGGAATCCTGCAGGACATCCACTGGTCGGGAGGATTCGGGGCCTCTTTCGTCAGCTACACACTGGGCAACGTTATTTCTGTTCAGTTATTTGAAGCAGCCCAGAGAGAATACCCTGATCTGCTACAGCAGTTCGAAAGAGGAGACTTCTGCAGTCTTTTGAAGTGGATGCAGACGAATGTGCACGCGCACGGCAGGAAGTTCAAGCCAAAAGAGCTGATAAGGCGAGCGACCGGCCAGGATCTGAGCACTGTTCCTTACCTGAATTATATCAGAAGCAAAATCTCTGATGTGTATGACCTGTAACATACGAAGGCGGCAGCCTTCCGCAAACCTTTGCCGGAGGCTGCCGCCTGTTTCACTCTGCGGGTTCGAATGCCCGGTGTGATTCCGGCCCGTGGGTGACATTGCACTGCCCGTCCTGGATCACCGAGGCCCATCCTCCTGCGGGTGCATCAGTCAATTGGGAAATCCTGCGTCGGTATGTCAGGTAGGTTGCTGCCGCTTCCTTGTACATCTTCATGCGCGCGTAAAACCCCATCCCGGTACCGAATTTCTCTTCCTTGAGGTAATGACTGATCGCCCGCCACACAACAGATGAATGAGGCATACTGAGGTCGTGCGCGTACCGGTTCAAAAATACCTCGATTCCGAAACGCGTCCACGAGATGTCGGGCAGGAGATCTATGAATTCCCTTCTCAAGGCGCGTTGACCGTTGAGTATGGCAAACCATTTCTGCTGCAGGTCAACCGCAAGGCGTCCTTCCACAAATTGAGCTATTGTCATTCCCAGTTCAGGATTTCTCACCAGGGGCTCAATCAGACTTTTGAGGTGAGCCCTGGTCAGGCCAATCAGGTCTGCATCCAGAAACATTACGATATCGCTTTCGGTAAGCCTTGATAGGCCGGTCTGCAGTGCAGCTCCCTTGCCGCGATTTCTGTCGTGGCGCAGCACCTCGACCGGGAATCGCCGCGCTTCCGCAAAAGTCTCGTCAGTCGAACCATCATCCACAACCACAATGCGTGAAAAAATCTGCGACTCACATACGCACCGCAGCACAGGTGCTATTCTGGGGGCCTCGCAATAAGCAGGTATTACTACTGAGATCTCAGAGTTGATCATAAAAACTCCCCTCCCCATTCTTGCTTGTAATTTAATTGAAAAACTATTTATAATGTCGCTTACTCTATTATGACAGGGGCCGGTTGAGGGGTCTACCCCCCACACAGTTATTGTATTCTTTGTGGTGATATTGGAGCGAAAATTGACATCAGGGCAGGAAACTGCTGGGCGTATGTAGTAGTTACAGACATAAGTTGAGCATATAAGCATCTGAAGATAGTGTTTGCATGATCCGGGAGGGATGTTCAGTGAAAATTGGCATAATCAGGTGTCAAAGCTACAGCGACAACTGTCCGGCAGCAGGGTGTCTGGGCGCGGTGCGCAACCTGAGCGGTCAGTTCGAAGAATACGATGAGGTCGAACTCATAGGTCTGGACACCTGTGGAGGCTGCAACAGGGGCAGCTCAGAGAAGGTGGCCAAAAAAGCCGAAAGGATGAAGGACCTGGGCGCCGAAGCAATCCACCTGGGCAACTGTCTGGTCGGTCCCTGTCCGTACAAGGAAATATTCACCGAAGGCATCGAGGATGTGGGACTGAAGGCAGTTGACGGCACCCACTGAGGGATACGTATATTCCCCGACTCGAGCAAATTTCAGCGCCGGCGGAGCGCGGCCACCGATGCGATGCGCTCCGCCGGCGCTGTTTTGGGGAGGGGTAAGCTGCTTTGGGCAGTAGGGTGCACTAATCTGCCGGGACCTCTACCTGCCACCAGTGCTCATCTGCCGACGCCCACTCGAATACTCCGGAGAAAAATTTCCCGAGGTCCTCCGGTAAAGAAAGGTCGAAAACGGCCACAGGATTCAGGGCTTCGGCACCTGCCGAGATGCGGGGCCCCGCGGGAAACTGCTCAACCCAGTCTATGCACACCGTCTCACCGTCGATGCGCACTTCATTCCAGTAATGGTTCAGTGTGCCGTCCGGCAGCCGATTACCCCCTGCCACCACCACCTTATATCCCCTGCGGCCAAGCTGTTGAGCCCCCTGATAGGCAGCAACAGCACAGGGTCCTTTGAGTGTATGCATCATGAAGTCGGCGCATCGGTCCCGCTCTGCCTCAAACACAGAGACAGCATCATCTTCCAGACTATCCCTATTACGAGTCAGGGCAACCGGGTGGCCGGGAAAAAAGCTCCCCAGAAAATAGCGCACCTGAAGTGCGATTTCGCCAACTGAATCACACAACATCCCGGATAGAGATACCATCCTCCTGTCGGCATGTCTGCACAAACGGTACACATCCACCGCCCCATCTGCATCAGCTTTGTCATCGAACCCGAAGACCAAAAGCGGCACATCAGCAGCACTATCCAGGGCTCGGCTGACCCGTTCATACCGCCTGCCGACCGGCCGCATCTGCAACTCAGCGTTCATCGATGAAGACCGGCCCAATAATGCCGCCAGCATACTTCGAAGACGACTCTGGGCGACAACCCTTTCTTTGTCAAACGCCGGCGGACTAATCACAATGAGTCCGCAGACCTCCGGCCTATCGGACAGGCAGACAGCCGGCAGAGATCCCCGGCCGATTCCCATAAGGATAATACCGTCAGATTCCTCTGACATATCCCTCAACGCTACTTCGCCAGCCCCCGTTTCCTCCTGCAGTGTATCCTCGCCTCCGCCGGTTTTTATGATCGCATTTGCCGACAGCCCAATCTCCCGCAGCTTACAGCTTATGCGCTCCGATAAATGATCATCTACCTCGCTAAAAAGCAAAAGACCCAGCCGCTTTTTTGGCATAAGCCCCGTCTCCATTCGGACAATAATAACACATACCTAAAGTTACCCATAACCGACATTTCTATATAACGATTATCCGCATATCGAATTATACTATATGGCAAAGAATTAGGCAATAGCAGGGACTAATTATGCGCCTGGCATGTAATATAGAAAAAGAGCCAATTAGGGGGATGTGCTCGGGTGGCCGAGTTGGCGGTGATATTGGGGGCACGACGCACGGGCCTGCACCCGGCGTCCGGCCTTGGCAAGCCGAAACCTCCTTCAGAGGCCGCAGGGTACAGACCCGCGCAAGCTACCCGGAATCAATCTCCGGCTACGTTGATCGGATTGGAGACATTTCCACTCCCAGCTGCATCCGGAAGGGACAGCAAGCCTGCATCACCGGGTGCATCACTCCATTCAATAGTCGCACCGGGCGTCCTTCCTTCAGCAGCGAGGGCAGCTCCACCCAGAGAAAGAACCAGCAAAATTGCCAGACATAAGGCCAAAGATTTCTTGAGCATGCTACACACCTCCCTGTCCGGCTATACCTCCCTGAACAACCGGCTCACCACGATACTCGTATAACGAGCGCGACCATGGCAATTGCCACCTGGTGTCTCTGAGCTTGATGCCCCTTGGGCAACCATGATTGATCCCAGGGTATTTATATGTATCGGTTAAAATGGCACGGATGTTTAATGTGGATCCTAAAATCACCATAGCGGCAATTTTGTGCCGCTGGTTAACAGCGCCCCTTCAGCCTTATTGGAGTGTGTGTAAGGTTAATGTGGGGATTTGAGCCAAAATAGGAGGATGAGAGATCCCGAGCCCCAAGTTTTAAAACCGGCGGTTGACTTGCCCTCGTGCAGATATATACTCTTTATCTGCACATTTCGATAATCATTCAAGTATCTATGATAACGGGAAATGCGGCACGACAGGAGGCCACGCATGCGTTACATACTCGAGGGACTGGATTGTCCCCACTGCGCTTCCAAGATAGAAAAAAAGATGCAGAAGGACTACGGTATTGAGGATGCGTCCATCAACTTCGCCACTCAATCCGTTTATCTGGAGCCATGTGAAAAAATGCTGCAAAGCAGGCTATAGATGAAATTGACCCGGACGTACGCCTGATCGCAGCTCCGGTAGGGCATCAAGAAACGGCCGCTGGGCGCCAGACGGCAGCAGGCAGCAGCGGGCAACCCGGCGAGCTGGCACAGATAATTCCGGCTGCTGTCATATTCGCACTGGCCCTGCTGCTGAGACCTGCGCTGCAGCAGACGCCGCACGCATGGGCTGAATACGCAGTATTTCTCTCTGCCTACCTGCTGGCGGGGTGGAAGATAATGTTCAGGACCGGGCGCAACCTCCTGCAGCGAAGCGACATCTTCGATGAAAACTTTTTGATGACAATCGCTACCTTTGGTGCCATTGCGCTGGGAGAGCTGCCCGAAGCAGTGGGCGTGATGCTCTTTTACCGTACAGGCGAATATCTTCAGCAGCTGGCGGTGCAACGGTCGCGCCGTTCGGTACGCGCGTTGATGCAGCTGCGGCCCGACTACGCGCGGATAAAGCAAAACGGGAAGCTGCTAGAGGTTGCTCCCGAGAAGGTGGAAATTGGAGACACAATAATAGTGCGCCCAGGCGAAAGGGTGCCGCTTGACGGGGTAGTGCAGGAAGGTGATTCGTGGGTGGACACTTCCGCTCTCACCGGCGAATCGGTTCCGCGGGAGGTTACCGCTGGTGACGAAATTCTGTCGGGAATGGTGAATCAAAGCGGCCTTCTGTCGGTGCAGGTTGAGAAGCGATACTCAGAATCGCAGGTGGCCCGCATCATGCAGCTGGTTGAAGAAGCTGCCAACCGGAAGGCCCCCACAGAAAGATTTATCACCAGGTTCGCCCGCTACTACACCCCCGCTGTGGTGATCGGCGCCTTCTGTCTGGCCCTCTTACCTCCTTTGGTGACCGGAGCCGCCTTTGGTCCCTGGATTTACCGGGCCCTTACCCTGCTGGTCATATCCTGTCCGTGTGCGCTGGTGATCTCAATTCCCACGGGATACTTCTCCGGAATAGGTCTGGCATCAAAACACGGCATACTGGTCAAGGGAGCCAATTATCTCGACGCCCTCAACGACGTGTCTACTTTGGTTTTCGACAAGACTGGCACCCTTACCGATGCACAGTTTGAAGTCCGTGATGTGCAGCCAGAGCAGGGACACACCAGAGGGGAGGTCCTCTCGGCGGCTGCACTCGCAGAGAGGCATTCGGGACATCCGGTGGCAGAGGCAATCCGCAGGGCACACCAACAGGATAGCGGGGGCTTTTCATCTGCTGATGTCGAATCCTACCATGAGATCGCCGGACGAGGCATCGCAGCCGCGGCAGACGGCCGGAGTCTACTGGTTGGCAACCGACGACTCATGCAGCAGGAGGGCATACCGGTCAACCATCAGCGGCGGGCGGGTACAGAAGTTTTCGTCGCAGTCGATGGCCATCTGTTGGGGAGTCTGATTGTGTCCGATGCACCCAGGGATGAGGCAGAAACGGCGTTGCAACAGCTGCGTTGTGGGGGAATTTCCCGCATTTATATGCTGACGGGCGATACCGATCTGGCCGCAGAACAGGTCCGGCAGGAGCTTGGTCTTGACGACTACTGGGCTCAGCTGCTGCCGGAGCAAAAAGTCGAGATAACCGAGGAAATAAAGCAAAGCGAGCAGAAACAGGCCGGCGGGCGGGTAGCCTTCATAGGGGATGGAATAAACGATGCCCCGGTAATCGCAGCAGCCGATGTGGGGATAGCAATGGGAGGACTGGGCTCCGACGCCGCTATTGAAGCAGCAGACGTAGTGGTGATGCAGGACAATCTGTCACGGCTTCCGGCTGCCCTGACCACAGCAAGGCTGACCAGTCGGATAATCAGGCAAAACGTGGTCATGACACTGGGTCTTAAGGTCACCTTCCTTACGCTGGGAGCCCTGGGCCTTACCACCATGTGGGGGGCCGTGTTTGCAGATGTTGGAGTTGCTCTTTTGGCTGTTGCCAACTCAGCCCGGATCCTGGGCGTAAGATTCTAGGCGATCGGTCAGAAAAGAACCAGACGCCTGAGTTCGATGGCTTCATGGGGGCAGACCTCATGACAGCAGTAACACCTGATGCACTCGCTGTAGGATATCTCCACGGGGCTGCCCGGTGAAATGACCGAAGCAGGACAGATACTGACACACTCCCCGCAGCCGGTACAGGCCCTGGACACCACTTTGGGCCTGGGCACGAGAATGTTTTTCACCAATCCCACCAGAGATTGGGGTATATGCCAGGTAGCGACGGACCTACCTGTGGGCACGCGAAAGTTCTCCACTCGCAGGTCCTCTACATCATGGCCCAAAATCCGCATCTGCTCGAGTGACAGCACCCCCAGCCCGGATTCAGCAGCATATCTCAGATGTCCGATCTTCCCGGGCGGGAGACCGATGAGATGACAGGCCAGAGCATCCGCAGTTACCGGATCTTTTGCCATCACCACAAATCCGGTTTTTCTGAGTTCTCCTGAGCGCGGTCCGGAGCCTTCCATGGAAACCACGCCGTCAACCAGGTTAAGGCGTGGCTGCAGCAGCAGGGCCAGGTCTGCCAGCATCCGGCTGAAGTTGTCGGTGCGGTTGTACCGCAGGTGCATCTGCGCCTTATGGGTACCCACCACGCAGCCGTAGAGGTTCTTGGTTGCCCCGGTAAAGCGGGTGAATCCGTGAGTTTTCAGCCGGGCAGCACTTATCAGCACATCCGCTCTGACCACCTGACGGGCCAGCGGGAAACGTCGGGATACGCTGCCTTGCGGAAAGGCGGTCCAGCTTATGTCGGAGAATTCCTCGATCTGCATATCCCTTGACCTCAGTATTTCGGCCAGCCCGGCTGCGTCCGCCACTGCCGCCGCCGAACGCACGGCAGGACTGTCGCCGACCCGGACAGAATCAGCTCCCCGGCTCTGCACCAGGTCGATCAGGGCTGCGAGCATGGAGGGATGGGTGCACACCCCGCTGGCGGCAGAAGCTGGCGCCAGCATGTTAGGCTTTATCAGGACGTCATGACCACACAACAGCTCACCCTGCCCATCGAGCAGCTGCAGACCCTCGCGGAGGGCAGCGGCCACCTGCTGTCTGTCATACGTATCGACTGCGAGCAGTACTGCGGTGGCGCTCATTTTCCTCCTTCCTGTCCTGCCTCAGAGACAGCGAAACCGGTCGGTCACCCGCAAGCCGGCTGCTCAGGTTCTCAGCTGCTGCTGCCTGGGTGAAAAAGTGAGGAGCCGCCCGGAATGAGGCGGCTCCGTCTGCCGGCTTATCTGTTGGTAGATATAACAACATCGTCCAGCACCACGTAGGGGAAAGTGAAGCCCACCTGCATACTCTTGGTCTCCGTATCGCTGGTAAACTCAATAATCGACTCGGAGAAGGCTTCAAAGGCGTTTACCGAGAACATGCAGTTTTTGATGCGTCCGGTTATCTCGCCATCTTCGATCTTAAAACCCAGCGAGATTGTGCCGCTTACACTTCCGCTGAACGGGTTACCCGCCCAGGCCCCCATAGAACCGTAGACTATTACACCCCGGTCTATGTCGCTTACCATATCCTCCAGCGCGCGGTCGCCCGGCGGCAAAATAAGGTGATGAGGCATGGGCCCCCGTCCTCCGGCGGAACCGTTTCCTGTGGGCTGCATACCCAGCTGCTCAGCTGACTGCAGATCCAACAGCAGCTGGCTGGGCACCCCTTCATCTATGAGAACATTTCGTCCGGTCAGCACACCCTCCCGGTCAAAAGGAGCCGAAGAAGGCTGCATGGGCAGAGTGCCGTCATCTATGAGAGTAACGCGGTCATCCAGCAGCTTCTCCCCCAGCTTATCTTTCCAGGGTGAGACGCCTTTGGCCACCATATCCCCCGACAGACAGGCGGTAAGCGGCCTCATCAGGAAAACCACCTGGGTGGGAGCGAAGATGACCGGATAAGCGCCCGGCTCCAGCGGCACTATACGGCTGGCCTTGTCGAACCTGTCGATTACCTCCTCCGTCAGATCCCCGTAATCAGAGCAAAAGGAGGAGGAAACCCTGGATTCGTATATCGACAGCATGTCATCGCCGTCGATCAACCGCCCGCCGACAAACACCTCCCAGTTCGTCTTTTGGTAGCTGCCGTCGAAGCCGTTGCTGTTTGTCAGATGTATTGTCGATTTCCCGCATCCCACCGACGCTGCCGCCTTTATCCGCGGGTTGTACGAAACCAACGATGAGTTGAGGTCGTCGGCTATCTGAAGCATCTGCCTTACGGACACATCATCAAGACTTCTATCAACCAGTTCGATTTCCGGCACTTCCGCTGCCGGGGGCAGCTCGTAACCGGCCCGGCTGCCGTAGGGCAGGGCAGAAATTGCCTGCTTCATAGCCTTGTCCTCACCGCCGGGGCGGCTGCTTTGGGCTGAGCTGACCTTTGCATCACCCAACACCCGCACGGTCGCGTTCTGATGCTGCGAATCTGATACACGCTCCAGCTCGCTGTTGGAGAAATTCACCAGCTTGGTCTCGTTCTCAGTCCTGTGCAGCTCGGCCTGCATCCCGTCAGGGAGGTCTTGTAATATCTTCACTGCCTGGCACCCCCCACAATTACGTCCTGAATCCGGATGTGCGGACAGATGCCGCTGGTCGGTAAAGGACTCTGACCGCCCTTGCCGCAGCCTCCGGCTCCGTTTCGGCTCTCGGCATCATCTCCCACCATGTCGATGTTCTTCAGGGTGGTGAACACGTTGCCCATCAGCTTCACATCCCGGACCAGCTCGGCGATTTCACCGTCTCTGATCATGTAGCCGTAACCTGCGTTGAAGGTAAACATCTCGCCGTTGGTCTGACCGCCGCCGCTGCCGATGGCGTAAACGCCCAGGTCTATATCCGCGATCATATCAGAAAAGCTGCTTTCGCCGGGTTCAATGCAGGTACTCCGCATGCGGCAGATCGGCGGATGGGTGTAATTAATTGCCCGGGCACTGCCGGTGGGTTCCTCCCCCATCAGCCCGGCAGTCTCTCTGGTGTGCAGCCTGCCGACCAAAATGCCTTCCTCTATCAGGTTGGTGCGCCCGGTAGGAACGCCCTCGTCATCGTATTTCAGGGCTCCCCGGTCATCGAAGTACTCGCCGGTATCGTAAATTGTCAGAATATCCCTGCCCAGACGTCGACCCAGCTTCATGGTCTCGGCAAGATCGGGATTTTTGTACACGTTGTCGCCCTCACTGAGGTGGCCAAAGGCCTCATGAACGAACAGACCAGCCAGAGCGGGATCGCACACCACCGGATACTCGCCTGCCTGCACCGGCGGCGCATCCAGCAGATCAACGGTTATCCCGCATGCCTCTCTCAGCTCATCTTCTACACCCAGCATGCAGTCAAATCCCCGCGACGACCCCTTCCCTATACCGTGGCTGACGGTTATCTGCTGACCACGTGCCTGAGCTGACAGGCTGGAGCCGATATCGATTTTATCCTGAGCAATGTAGGTTCCTTGGGTGTTGGCAAATTTGAGCCTGGTGTACTGCTCCAGATATCGTATGGTGGCAGCGGTTATCCTGTCATCGTAATCCAGGATAAGGTCGTTGTAAGCAGTGAGGATACGGATCTTCTCCGGCAGTGATATCTCCCTGGGGTTGAGGCTCATGTTGGGCACAAATTCGTCCTGCACTGCCGAAACATCAGCCAGCTTGCTTTCACCGCTTAGGTATTGTCCTGCAGCGTGCGCCTGTCTGCAGGCGGTGGAAACGGCCTCATCCAAATCTTCCGGATCGTTGAAGCTGGCAAATCCCCAGGCGCCCTCGTGCAGAGCCCGCACGTTGCCGCCGAACTGAACCTTCTGGGTGACGTCGTCCAGCCCCTGACCCCTGAACAGGATGTTAAGTCGTTCAGAATCCTCCAGGCGGACTTCGCAGTAATCGACATTCGCTTTCTGCAATGCCCGCTGTATAATATCCCGCAAAGCACCTACCTCCCTCTCCCTTTGTGATTTGCTGTACCCATCACCTGTAAGTTTAACCACGGCACCTGTGTTTCCCTGCAGCACCCCTCAAGTTTTTTGCGGTCATTTCAAGGGGGGAGGATCAGAACTTACTGGATATTATGCCGCCGCATGCACAGATTGGCCCCCCAGCAGGGTTCTACTCGGTATTCGTTGAAGCTAATGTGAGAAGTTTAAAGTTGATCTGGGAGGGGTGAACATGGAGGAAAACCACGATCATTACATAAAAGAACTGACGGGCGAGGCACATGTGCAGAATATGATTGAATACGTTCAGGATAATGTCGACCAGGTAGTTGAAACTATCATCACAGTATGTGAGGTACCGGCGCCAACCTTCTGCGAGCGTGAGCGAGCGAGACTGGTAAGGGGGCTCATGTCTGAATTGGGGGGAATCGACGCCCAAATTGACCGGCACAACAATGTAGTGGGCCGCTATCCGGGTGAATGCAGCACAGCACGCCTGGCTGTAACCGCTCACATCGACACTGTCTTTCCCAAGGACGTGGATGTGTCAGTCCAGCAGAAAAACGACCACCTGGCGGCTCCCGGAATCGGAGATAATTCCACCTCAGTGGCTGGGATGCTGCATCTCATTGCCGCCTGGAACAAAACCGGGTACAAACCCCCTTTCGATGTGCTTTTCGTAGGCAACGCCTGCGAGGAAGGCCTGGGAGACCTCAGGGGGATAAAGGGATTTTTGCACGACTGTGAAGAATGCGGAGATGTGCAGCTGCAGGCTGTGTGCATTTTCGATGGGCGCATGGGCGGAGTCATAAACCGGGGTGTGGGTAGCCGCCGCCTCAAGGTTACCCTGCGAGGAAAAGGAGGGCACAGCTGGAAGGATTTCGGCACCTGCAGCGCCATACATAATCTGGGCCGGTGCATAGACAGCATCTCCCGCCTGGATGTGCCCCAGAGACCGCGAACCTCCTATAACGTGGGCGTGGTGGAGGGTGGAACCTCTGTAAACACCATAGCCGAAAGCGCCTCCATGCTGATTGATATGCGTTCCGAAGCTCCCAAACAGCTTCATAGGCTTGAGGAACGAGTGCGCCGGATAATCAAACAGCAGACCGCGCAGTCTGACTGCACCGCAGAGGTGAAAGTGGTGGGAGACAGGCCGGTGGGAGGGATAAGTGATGAACATCCCCTGGTATCAATCGCTCAGGCAGCAGGCAGATACCTCGGACTGCCCATGAACACTCACGCAGCCAGCACGGATGCCAACGTCCCTCTCAGCAGAGGTATCCCGGCAGTTACAGTGGGTATATACCGCGGAGAGGGGGCACACCGCACTGACGAATCCATCACACCTTCCTCGCTGACCCGAGGACTTCCGCTGGCCGTACTTCTGGTGATGGGAGCAGTAAAATGGCTCGCGCGACAGCATAGCCTGTCGCACTGAAAGGCAAAAAAGGAGGTCAACAGGTGGCCACGAAACTGGGACTGATTGTCAATCCAATAGCCGGCATGGGGGGACGCGTGGGACTCAAGGGTACTGACGGAGAGGATACCGTCCAGCAGGCGCGCAGCCTGGGAGCAAAACCGGAGTCCCCTGCACGCGCCCACCGGGCCCTGCAGCGCCTGCTTGGTCTGATCGATGACCTTGCTGTGATCACCTATCCGCATCCGATGGGCGAGTCCGAGGCGCGGGAAGCCGGTTTTTCTCCGAAGGTCATAGGCAGCCTCTCAGGTGAGCACACCACCGCGGAAGATACCAGCAGCGCTGCCCGAAGCATGCAGCGCGAAGAGATAGACCTGCTGATGTTCGCCGGCGGCGATGGAACAGCACGCGACATATATCAGGCAGTCGGAACCGGCCTGCCGGTGGTGGGCATACCCACAGGGGTCAAAATGCATTCGGGAGTATTCGCCACTCATCCCGAAAGCGCCGGGAGGCTGGCAGGCATGTATCTCAGCGGTGAAATCGACCAGCTGCGGGAAGTCGAAGTCATGGACATCGATGAAGAGGCTTTCCGTCAGGGTCAGGTGTCAGCACAGCTTTACGGGTACCTGAAGGTTCCATACCGTGATGCTCTTGTGCAGGGGTTGAAATCAGGCAGCAGCTCTGATGATGCAGCTGAAGTTGAGGCCATAGCCGCTCAGGTAGTTGATGCCATGAAAACAGATCATCTGTACATAATCGGTCCGGGCACAACTACCCGCGGGATCATGGAGATGATCGGACTGGACTATTCACTGCTCGGGGTAGATGTTGTGCGCAACCAGAAGCTGCTGGCCACCGACGTAAGTGAAAGCCAGCTTCTCGAGCTGGTTTCCGACCACCCGGCCACGATAGTGGTCACTCCTATCGGAGGGCAGGGATATATCTTCGGACGGGGGAACCAGCAGATAAGCGGAGAGGTGATCAGCAGGGTGGGTACTGACCATGTCCTGGTCATAGCCACCCGCAGCAAGATGCTTGCACTTGAGCGACGCCCCCTGCTGGTGGACACCGGCGAAAGAGAAGTGGACGAGAAGCTGCAGGGGTACACGAAGGTGATCGTGGGCTACAAACGAGAGATGGTGTATCCGGTTAAGTAGTCCTATACCCCAAAAGTGATCACTCCCGGGGATGCCTGTCAATCACAGGCATCCCCGGCTTTTGTGCACGCATCCCAACTCTTCATCTCAGAAATTTTCCCACAACAGATCATCGGGCTGCCGGCGGCCTCGCTGTGTAGCACAAACTGGCGGATATGTGCTATTATCACTGACAGGGTCACTATGTTCTGAACAGAAAAGGAGCTGATGGCTCGATGAATCTCAAGATCATAGGAAGGGTCCGAAATGAACATTCGGACAAACCAGAAGGAGGATGGAAGGACGTAATCTCCCGGATCCATATACGCGCACCGTACGCAGAAGCTCTCCGCGGGCTGGATGAATTTTCTCACATTATGGTGCTGTGCTGGTTCGACCGGGTGACAGAAGAAGACAGAATCAGCAGATCGACAGTCCACCCCATGGGCAAAAAACATATACCCAAAGTCGGTGTGTTTGCCACTCACAGCCCCGTCCGCCCCAACCCGATAGCGACAACTGTTTGCCGGCTTCTGCAGATGGAGAAGACCACACTTACCGTCAGAGGCCTTGATGCCTACGACGGGACGCCGGTTGTTGATATCAAGAGCTGGACCCCGGTGAGTCTGCCGAAGGATACACAGCATCCAGCATGGATCGATGAAATCAGCTCAAGCTCCCTATGACCATACATCTTGTCTCAGCTTCTCTGAATCTGGAGTCATTACTCATCCGAAGCAGTCTGGCGGTCTGCCAGCCAGCGCGGAGTTAGATTCAGCGCGGCAACTGCCGGCCCCCTGCGCGGCCACTCCTCTGGGTGAGCAGACTTTTTATCAAGTTTCCCTGAAAGACTGCCGAATGCTGTGACCGGGCGCTGCGGTAGAACCTCTCGGTCGGGCTGTTGTTTCTTCTGACGTGTAGATACAGATTGTCATGTTGACGGGCCAGCAGATCGAGAGTGCTGAACCGCTGCCCCGCTGGGAGGGAAGGATACAGATGGCCAGTATGAAATGACCACTGCATCCATCCGGCCCGCGGTTACATCGGCGACGCTGAGAAGCACCGGCAGCCTGCAGAGGAAGGTGCAGATGCCCAACGCCCGGCAAAAATCCCATCCCGATGCGGTCTCAAGGCTGCGTTTTTCCGCCACGCTCATTCCGACTACTGCACCGACAGGCCGACCGGCCAGCATTATACACTTGATGCTCAGGGCTGAGTAGAAGTTTGCCGCATACCAGTCAACCTGCAGATGACCTTCCGCCCCTGCGGCGGTTCGCCAGACAGAAGCGAATGAGGATCCTTATCCGATGAGTAAACCAGGTGACTGACAGTCTCTTTGTCATGTTTATCGGGGTCAAACTGCTGCAGCCGGGGCCCGGTTGTGTCCTTTCTGTTCATATCAGATGCCTGGTTTCAGTTGTTTTCTCTGTAGTTTTCCCCCACCGGATACAGATCGGGGGGGATATTTTCGTACTGCAGGGTGGTAAGGTCAGCGGGACCTAATCCCGGTGCATCAACCGGGAAGTCAACCGCAGCCACATCATCCCAGTATGCCCGGTGATGAACCCTGTCCTTCAGGACTATGATATCCAGGCTGTCGACATCAATCCCCACCGAAGTCAGACCGGCACTGTCGTTGGAACCTCGCATTCGTTCAGAAATCACTACCTGGCGATTCGCGCCCAGATCTAGACGGACGACAAAACCGTCCTGCACCTCAGCGCCGCGGCGCATGGGACCCACCAGCCGGAAGCGGGGACAGCCCATGTACTTCACTTCTCCGGTCAGAAGCACCGGCTCTCCCGAGTATTCGCTGGCCCAGCCCCCCGCCTTGATGCTTACGGTATCGCCGACAGAAGCCTCCTGCCGGAGTTTTTTGGCTGCCTTGGGATCAGCGAGTCCGGGGAGGGCAAAATTTTCCGCACCCTGGCGCAGAAGCTGCTGCAGAATGTGCGTGCTGTCGCCTGTACGGTCTGCCCCATCGGCGATCACTACTGGGGTCTGTCCGTCCTCGACCAGCTGCAGCACTTCGGCGACTCCATCTTCCGGACCGGGTAAAGGCCGGTGGAAATCCTCGCGGATGCTGCAGGCCAGCTGCGATACGTCTTCCGCCACTTCCTCAGCCAGCGACCTGTCACCATCGGTGACAGCGATGACCGACATCCCCATGTCCACCACGTCAGCGTAAGCGTAACCGGGAGCAACTGAAACGCAGTACACATCAGACTCCTGTTCCCAGCAACGGCAGCGGTCGTACAGGGTTTTCATGGGATGATAATCGGAAGCCTGAAATATGCTGGCAGAGGCTATACCGGGCCGGCGCAGGGACATGGTGGGCTCAAATCTGCCGGCGATGGTATCTATCAGGCACCGGGTAGCAATTTCGCCAGTTTCCTGCGAATCCACGTGCGGGTAGGTCTTGATCACAAAGACGCCGTCTGCCGCATCAGTGAGCTCGTGGTCTTCATTGGCGTGCAGATCTAAAGTAACCATTACCGGCACGCCACCCGCGGCCCGTTTGACCCGACGGACAATTTCTGCTTCCGGCCGGGGCACTCCTCGAACCGCCATGGCTCCGTGCAAAGCCAGCAGGACTCCATCCAGGCGGGGAATCTCTGCCAGCCCTCCGGCAAGTTCATCAGCATATCTGTCGAAGCATTTCTGCGGCCACCAGCTGGTATAGGGGCCGGGAACCATCCCGACCGAAAGCACCGGCACAATCTCTGCTTCCTCTTTTTGCAGCACCCGCATGTAACCGTTGATGTACGACGGCACACCACGGCTGTCCTCGAGTACTGCCTCTCCCCTGGCAGCCCGCGATTCGAGCTTCTCATAGGTGGTGGGCTCAGGAGAAAATGTGCAGGTCTCATGCGAAAAACGGGCTATCGCTATTCTCATAGAGCAATCTCCTTTCGAAGTCCTGTGCAGTGTCTACATTCATCAAAGACCGGCATTTCCCTGCTACACCGCAGCATCCAATCGCCACGGGTGGTAGATCCCTCCCTCCCGCCCGCTGATAATGACACGAGATCGTCGGTGTACTAGAATGTTAAAGGAGATACAGACTGACACCCAGATGTAAAGTAAGAGGTGGAATGAAAATGCAGATGCCTGCCAATTCGGGAGTATCGGTTGCTGCCCTGTCCACTGATCTCATCCTTCCCACCGATGATATCGGAGAAGTAACTGTCTCAACCGTCCGCGACGTGGTGGAAGATGGAGATATCATCTGCATAACTGAGGCTGTGGTTGCCCGATCGCAAAACCGCTATCTAACCTGTGATGACCTGGCCGATGATATCGCAGAAAAACTGGATCTGCGGCCCGGCGCTGCACTGGCGGTAATCAGCCCCATCCTCAGCAGAAACAGGTTCGCCCTCATACTTAAGGCCATAGCGAAAGCCACCCGGGGAGGGCAGGTGATAATCCAGCTGTCGGTCCCCGACGATGAAGTGGGGAATCAGGTAATAGACAAAGAATTCGCTTCCACCCGGCTCCGGCTGAAAAAGATATTCAACAACCTCCACGAGGCCAGGGGCAACACCCCCCATTTGAATGTCCTGATCAGGGAGATCCTGGTCGCCTTCAAGCTGCAGGAACTGGGTTATGATGTCCTGGGTATCCGTAAGATAACCGGACAGGGAACTGCCGACCTGACTGTACGCGACAGGCAAGGACGCACCCTGTGCGTGGAAGTCAGTTTCGAGAATCCGGCAGCAACGGTGCAGAAGGTTCTCGGCATCAAGCGCGATACAGACGGTGAGGGTGCGCTTGCGGTGACGGTGGATCTGCAGCGGCAGTCGATGACCGTATACGATGCTGACGTCTATCAGGAAGACAAACAGGAATCGGTGGTTGCCAACGTATCCTATTCGCAGGAGTTCGGTCTCTACCGCGAATCTGACTGCATATACGCCCGCGAAGTTCACAACCGCCACTTCGCCCATCCCATAACGGGAGAAGATTATTCGCGCATGTACCAGCAGATCGTGGAAAATGAGGGAGTGGAATGTGACGTCCTGCTGACGAACAACCCGCTCAAGGTCTTTCAGCGGGGGTTCATTGACGGCATTATTGTCAGCGCTGTCCACCGGGAAAAACAGATCAAGGAGCTGTTCCGCTCTTTTGGAACCAAGACCCCGATTACAGGGATCGGTCAGATAGGACCCGAACCCTGGGGGGTAATAGGCTCCAACGTCTCCGACCGGGAGGAAGGCATCCTCAAGCTGCTGCCTGCTAATGCGGACGGAGTAGCCGACCGCATCAAGGGCAAGATCACCGAAGCCACCGGCAAGGAGGTTGAAGTCCTCATCTTCGGGGACGGAGCCTACATGGACCCCGACACCGGAATCTACGAACTGGCCGACCCGCATCCGGCCATCGGCAGCAGTGAAGGGCTCCGTCAGGGCTCGCTTCGCCAGGGAACCAAGCTGAAGCTGCAGGTGGAGACTCTTTTCCGGCAGGGTTACTCCCGGGATGAAATCGCCCAGATCGTCCGAGAGAAAAATGAGGACGTAACCCAGGAAAGCCTGGGTACTACTCCGAGAAGCGTCACCAGCATTCTGGGGACGTTGGCCGACCTGGCAGCCGGGTCCGCTGATGCCGGCACGCCGATCGTACTGGTTCGCAATTTCAAGCTTTGAGGCGCTGAAACGCAGCTGACCGGGCCTGACCCGGGTGGCTGAACTGTGTCTGTGGTGTAATGCAGATGTGTTGGCGTGTGCCTCGTGCAAGGGGATGAGTCGGATGATGGGATTCAGTCGATTGGGCTTTTTCCTGATGTTCATGTACCTCGCTGTTCCCACTTTTGTGCTGTACTTCGCAGTCAAACTGGCGGTAAAGAGCGCTGTCAGAGAACTGAAAGATGAACAGATTATTTGACAGATTCCAAGGCATTACGGAGAAGAATCGGTGTTGTATTGAGTGCTGAGCCAAAAGCGGAGGTGATCGCGTGTCAGATGACAGAATGAAGAGCCCTGCCCGAGGTGTTTTGCAGCTGATAGGAGATACCCCCCTGATAAGCCTGCCGGTCGATGCGGGCGGCAAAACCCTGGAGGTTATGGCCAAAGCCGAATTTTTCAACCCCACCGGAAGCCACAAAGATAGGATATACCTGCACATGATAAAGCAGGCCGAAAAACGGTCAGAACTCAGCCCGGGCATGACCATAATTGAGGGTTCGACCGGCAATGCCGGCGCCGCCTGCGCCATGGTGGGCAGCCAGATGGGCTACCGCGTCGTGGTCGTCATGCCCGAGGGGATGTCGCGGGAAAGAAAGCAGCTTATAGAAGCGCTGGGAGCAGAACTGATCACCACCCCCGGTGCAGAAAGCGATCAGGACCTGTCACTGCGCAGGGTAGAAGAAATTCTCGCCCGACAACCGGACCGCTACTGGTACCCGGCGCAGTTTGACAATCCGGATAATCCGCAGGCTCACTACCAGACCACAGCTGTCGAGTTGTGGCAGCAAAGCAGCGGCAAACTCGACGCACTGGTGCTGGCGGTGGGTTCAGGCGGTACCCTGACGGGTTTGGGACGCTACCTCACGAAGCAGGATCCCGATATATCTATCTATGCGGTGGAACCGGAGGAATGCCCCATTCTCTCACAGAAGCAGTGGGGCAGCCACGAAATACAGGGCATAGGCGACGGTTTTGTGCCCGGCAACCTTGACCTGAGTCTCATCGATGGTGTGATCACCGTCAGCTCTGAGGAGGCCGTCGACAGCGCCCGGCAGTTGTGCCGCGAGCAGGGGTTGTTGGTGGGGATCTCGACCGGCTGCAACATGGCTGCGATCAGCAAGCTTGCCCAGCACAGGTCGGATTTAGATACCGTAGGGACCATGCTGTTTGACAACGGACACAAATACTTCAGCTCTGCACTGTTTGGCAAAACAAGCGAGGTTGATATACCGGACCGGGACCACAGTCTACCGGCTGACATAGCCGAGAAGCTGGACAAACATCGGCAAAGGTGGGAAATCATCGGCTGAGACAAAGAACGGATCCACACAGAGCATGCGGTCAAGCCGGTGACCAGATGAGATCCGGTGCAGCATCCCCAGCCTTTACAGAAAGCTCCGTAGAGGCCAAAAGTCCTGTGCGATGGCTTTCCTCTATGGGACAATGGCAGGTGCGGTCCAGGGCCTCCGGCGAACCTGACGCATCACGCGGCAATAACGTGTCGGCACCGCACCGGGCCTTCTGTGCATCGGATACCCATCAGCCGCTGTTGAAAGGAGAGCAGCTATGTCGCAAGTATCCCCCCTGAACGAGCAACGCAAAAGCAAACTTGTACAGCTGTGCCGCCGGCTGGTACGCATCCCCAGCCCCTCCGGCCAGGAAGGGGAAATGGCCCGGACGGTCCGGGACCTGGCTGCCGAGCTGGGATACCAACAGATAGACATTGACGCCTTCGGCAATGTTGTGGCCTGCATCAGTGGTAACCGCCCGGGCAGAACGCTGCTTCTGGACGCGCACATGGACACGGTGCCGGTGACAGACGAGGATGAATGGGAATACAGCCCTTTTGGTGGTGAAGTGGTATCAGGCCGCCTGTACGGCCGCGGCAGCTCAGATATGAAGGGAGCCCTGGCCGCCATGCTGCTGGCTGGTGCTATGTTCAGCCGGGACACAAACGGTGAGTTCTGCGGTGAGATCTGCGTCGCCGCCACGGTAATGGAGGAGGTTTTTGAAGGCGTTGCCGCCCGCAGCGTTGTGCAGGCAATCGAGCCTGACTGGGTGGTGATCGGAGAATCAACCGGACTGGATGTAAGCCGGGGTCAGCGAGGAAGGGCAGAGATTGTCGTCGAGACCGAAGGAAAAGCGGCTCATTCCTCGTCTCCTGAAGCCGGGCACAACGCCGTCTACGATATGGCGGAGTTGATCGGCCGCATAAGGCAGCTGCCTTGCCCTGAAGATCCAGTGCTGGGCCGGGGTATCCTCGAGCTGACCGATATAATCTCCCGCCCGTATCCCGGCGCATCGGTGATTCCGCACACCTGTCGGGCAACCTTTGACCGCCGGCTTCTGGTGGGTGAGACTCCCGAGTCAGCTTTGGCTCCCCTGCTGCAAACTATTGACAGACTGGCAAGTGAACGCCCCGGGGTTTCCGCTTCGGCACGCCACGTCCGCGCAGCTTCAGACTGCTGGACAGGTCATAAGATCGAAGCGGTTCGCTTTTTCCCCGCCTGGCTTTTTGACTCAGACCATCCTTTAGTGGTTCAAACGCAGAGGGCTTTGCGAAAGGTGGGGCTGCAGCCATCAGTTTCGCATTACTCCTTTTGCACCAATGGCAGCCGTTACGCGGGGATAGAGGGCGTCCCGACGGTGGGGTTTGGCCCGTCCAGAGAAGAGGTGGCACATACAACTGATGAATATCTTCTGTTGGACGAGCTATATTCCAGCTGTTCGGGATACTACAGCATCATCAAGACCTTGACTGAGTAATGGTCCCGCCGACCGGCTGTCCACGCCACAGCCGGTCGGCGCTTTCAATCAGAACCCTTTCCCTGCAGACACTTATCACAGAGACCAAAAAATATCACCGAACGCTCGGATATTTCGAATTTCCAGCTGCTGCCCACAAACTCTTCCATACGTACAATGTGGGGGCACTGCACTTCCTGCACTTTGGTGCAGCTTACACAGACCAGGTGGAGGTGGGGTGGGATGTTGCTGGCCGAAAATTCGTACTTGGCAGGTCCTTTTCCCACAGAAAGTCTTTCCACCAGGTCCAGATCCTCAAGCACCCGCAGGGTACGATAAACTGTGGCCAGCCCCAGTTCCGGGTGGCTGTTTTTCACACTCTCGTAGATCTCCTCGGCGGTGGGATGACAACCCGATTGCTCAATGAGCTTTTGCAGTATCTCTTCCCGCTGACGGGTAATCCTGTAATCTTCTTCTTTTAACCTGGCCTTGGCCCTGGCCAGCATCTTTTCCATGATTAATCACTCCAAGCCTCCCCGGGGCCCCGTCCCAAACGAGGTTTTCCGCCCTGTCGGCCTCCTCCTCGTCCTCTACCCCGCCGACGACGGGCACCCCGGGCTATCTGGTCGCTTCCACATTCGGGGCAGGCATCCGTATTCTCATCCGTCTTCCACAGGTGTCCGCAGCTGCGGCAGCGATGCCTCCCCCGGAGCCTGTAGGGGCCGCCGCCTATCTCTATCGCTTTGCCGGTTGTGAGCGCGTCAGCAATCTTTCCATAGGCTGAATTGAGCACCCGGTGAAAGGTCGCTCGCGAGACATTCATCCGTTCGGCACAGGTCTCATGGTCCAGCTTCTCACAGTGTTTCAGGCGCACTGCTTCCAGCTCATCGATCTTAAGATCAACCGCATCCAGGTCTGCCGCAGGAATACCTGCCGGTTTGAAAACCCTGCTTCTCGGAAGGCATTCCACGGTGCGCATCTTTGGTGGTCGCGGCACACATACCACTCCCCCTTTGTGAACATACGTTCATAATTCATCCTGATTGTACCCTCTGTGTCATTTTTGTCAAGGAGGAGGACTCCTTGGTCTGATGCAACGATGCGGCATTTGCGGTATGCTGATTTACAAAGAGTCGATGCTCAGCCGGCCGGGTTTACCCTGCGTTGAAACGGCCCAGCAAACCTGAGGAGGATTCCTACCGTGAGCCGCCGGAACATATTGATAGGACAGTTCAGCCACGAAACCAATACTTTCAGCAGCATACCGGCAGATATGAATGCCTTTTGCCAGCGGGGAATCCGCCGGGGAGAAGACATCATGCACGCTTACCGGCAGACCAAAACTCCCCTGGGTGGCATGCTCCGTGTCGTTGAAGACAGGGGCTGGAATGCTCTTCTAACCACAGCTGCCAGCGCACATCCTTCCGGCCCGGTGACTGATGCTGCATATCAGCAGATATCCTGCGAGATTCTCCGCGGGATTCGTCAGGCAAAGGCAGACCGGGCCCTCGACGGCGTACTGCTGGCTCTGCACGGGGCGATGGTAACCGAGAGCCTCGCCGATGGCGAGGGGCAGCTTCTGCGGCAGATCAGAGAGGAGGCGGGCCCGGAGGTTCCCGTGGTGTGCACCCTGGACTTTCACGCTAACCTCACCCGAGCCATGATCGAATCAGCCAGTATTCTTTTCGGATACAAGACTTACCCGCATGTGGACGGCTACCAGCGGGGTGAAGAGGCAGCCAGATCGCTGGACGCACTTGTTGACGGCGAAATCGAGCCGGTTGCCAGGCTGAAGAGAATTCCGCTGCTGATTCCCCTTGTGCAGCAAAAGACAGCTGAGGAGCCCTTCGCCCGACTGGTTCAGCTGGCCCGGCGCCTCAGGCAGCAGCCCGATGTACTGGAGGCAACCATCTTCGGCGGGTTCCCCTACGCCGATGTGCCGGAGGCCGGCGCCGCCGCGCTGGTTTATGCCGACGGAGCCGCGCAGCCAGCTCTTCAGGCAGCAGAGCAGCTGACCGACACGGCGGTATCAATGCGGCAAGAGTTTCGCGTCGATCTGCCCCGTCCCGATGAGGCAGTCGGGCAGGCCCTGGCCACGAGCGGTCGACCTGTGGTTTTGGCCGATGTTGCCGACAATCCGGGAGCAGGGGGCTGCAGCCGGCACGCCGACATTCTGATGAGCCTCCTTGACCGGGGGGTGAGAGAGGCGGCGGTCTTTTTGACAGACCCACAAGCCGTGAACTCAGCCTTTGGGGCAGGCGTAGGCTGCCGGTTGAACCTGATGCTGGGCACCGGAAAAAGCAAAAGGCGGGTCCAAGCCTACGTCAGGGCGCTTACCGACGGAAGGTTTACTTTCCGGGGACCACAATCCACCGGGCTCGCCGGCAGCCTCGGCAGGACGGCAGGGCTGCTGGTTGAGGGGATTGAGGTGATGGTATCGGAGAGAAGGGTCCAGACCAGGGACCCGGAAATATTCCGTTCTGTGGGGATCGAGCCTTCCCGGAAAAAGATCCTGGCCCTGAAATCCAGCGTCCACTTCAGGGCGGCCTTCGAACCGATGGCAGCAAGAATTATCGAAGTTGCCGCCTTCGGAGCGGCTAATCCCTCCCTCGAGCAGCTGCAATACCGCCGCGTGCAGCGACCCGTATTCCCGCTGGACCGGATGGAAGATTGAGCATGCACGCCGAATGCTGCGTGGAACGACAGGGCACCCGCTGGTCGAAGGCCCGAAAAGGACAGAAGGTCATGGTGCGCAAGCACGCGCCGGATGGACAGCTGCGTCTCAGCTATCCCGGGAGTCTCCTGAGCGCCGACAGCAGGCGGCTGGTTGTACGCACCAGCTGGAGTGAAACCGCAGATTACGGCCACTTTTCCATGCAGAAGGGTGAACCAGCCGTCGAGTATTTCTTTAAAGAACGCTGGTATGCGATAATCGAATTGCTGGACTGGGAGCTCAACACCAAAGGGTGGTACTGTGACATATGTACACCTGCCCGATTGAACTGGTCGCCCGACAGCGGCTGGACGTTGAGATACACTGACCTCGCGCTCGACGTTTATGTGGAGACTGACGGAGAAGCAACGCTACTGGACCGGACAGAATTCTACCGCGACATCATGCCCAGGCTGGACGATGAATACGCCGGGTCGTGTCATCACGCAATTTTTCAGCTTCTGGGCATGGCCCGATGGAAGTGCGGACCTTTTTCAGGATTTAACCCGCAGGCAGAAGACGGCAGACAGGCTGCCTCAAAGGCGGACACAGAAAGGAAAGGTGAAGCGTGATCGCCAGATGGAACCTGGTCGGTCTGGTGCTGCTAGCCGGAGCTATAACCGCTGCAGCGATTCCCACCAGCCGCATCCTGAGCGACTACATTCTGAAAATGCGAAAGGACTCCGAGCGGATGCTGGCCGCCCTCTTCGGAGCAGCCTGCGGTTTTGCCTTCTGGCCCATCCTCGCGGCCGTCGTTCTCCGCTATTCTGCCCGGTACCGCGGCTGGCTTTCGGATGCCCCCTATCCCCTCAACCTTTTTGCGCAGTCGGGAATACTGCTGGGGTTTGGCCTCCTCACAGTTGGGGTGCCCGTCGGCCTGCTGGTTCTTCTTCACCGCAGATATCGGTCCACAGACGACACCTGAACCGGCACAACACACCGCAGCTTGGGCAAAGCGCAGAGCCCGAAGGGAGGAATCAAATTGGCCGATGATGATCTGATGCGTTTTGGTGTGACCATGCCGCGCAACCTACTTGAACAGCTGGACAAGCTGGTCGATGAACAGGGGTACTCTTCTCGCTCGGACTTCATCCGCCGGCTGGCGCGTCAGGCGCTGGTGCAGCGGGAGTTCGAAAGCGGAAATGAGCAAGTAGTCGGTACTCTGACTCTTGTTTACGAACACCGCAGGGTAAATCTGGGGCACAAGCTGAACGATATCCAGCATAAACACCTGTCGGTGGTAATCTCCAGTCTGCATGTTCACCTCAGCGGCGATGATTGCCTGGAGGTGCTCGTGCTTCAGGGAGAATCCCAGCAGGTTCGCGCCCTTGCCGATGACCTCAAGTGCCTACGGGGAGTAAAGCTGGCCAAGCTGTCGGTCGCCTCCTCGGCCGGTCCGGATGGGTAGCACAAATCAGCCTTAATGTGCTATCATGGGTTCTGAAGCAGTAGATGAATCCAGGGGAGCGTGATCACAGCAATGAAAGACACCCAGAGAATAACGACAACTTCACTATTTATCGCCATGGGTATCCTGCTGCCGATGGCCTTCCATATGACCGGCGGTCCCGGGGCGGGGAGGATCTTTTTGCCCATGCACATTCCCGTATTCCTCGCCGGTTTTTTGGCGGGCCCCACAGTGGGGGTTACCACCGGGATAGTGACACCGCTTCTGAGCAGCTTTCTGACCGGAATGCCTGTGCTGACTCCTACTGCACCTATGATGGCAATCGAGCTGGGCGTATTCGGCCTGGTAGCAGGTATTCTCTACCGCCGCCAGGGACAGTCCCTGGTTGTCTCTTTGGTCGCCGCCATGCTCTGCGGCCGCGTCATCTACGGCCTGGTGGGGGCCTTTCTGCTGCCACTGATCGGCCTGGAGCAGGTGCCGGTGTGGATGCCCCTTACAACCGCCGTCACCTCCAGCTGGCCGGGCCTGCTTATACAGCTGCTGCTCATCCCTCCCGTAGTTCGGGCCGCGGAAAATATGCCGGTTTTCTCCTCCGTCGGAACTGAAGGGTCCGAAAGATGAGCAAAAAACACTCCTTTTTCGATGAGCGGGCCGAGACATGGGAACAGGACAACCCGGTATCCAGCGAGAAACTGTCCCGGGTTATAGGTTACTGCCGGCTGAAACCGGGCCAGACTATCCTGGATGTGGGCACGGGTACAGGCAGACTTGTGCCCCTGATATTGCAAGCAACAGGCTGCAGGGGGACAGTATATGCGGTAGATCCTTCCGAAGGCATGCTCGAGCAGGCCCGTAGCAGGCCTGAGGCTGACCGTGTGCGTTTTATCCAGGCGCCAGCGGAACAGCTACCGTTCGACAAAAACTTCTTCGATCGGTCAATATGTTATGCAGTGTTTCCACACTTTTTCAACAGAAAACAAGCTGTTGCACAGCTGGCAGGGGTGTTGAAGCCAGGCGGACTAATGGTAATAGCCCACACAGAGGGGCGGGAGACGATAAACTCAAAGCACCGCGATGCCGGAGAAGAGGTGGCCGGAGACCGGCTGCCCCCCGTCAGGCAGGTAGCAGATCTGCTGGACGGCGCCGGCCTGCAGCCCGAAAAGTTGATAGATGAAGACGATTTTTACCTGGTAGCTGCCCGCAAGGTCTCCTACGACAACCGTTGATCTGCCCCCCCCGATGATTCTCAGTTCATGGAGTGTGTTTCATCGGGTGTGTGGGGATCTTCGACGTCCTGCATCTTACGGACGTATATCTCACAGTAATCATCACCGTCCAGCTGGTTATGAACGTGCTCACATTGCAACCTGGCATCGTAGGCACGGTATTTCGCCTGATCCACCAGGCAGTATACGCGAGCCAGATCTGGATCACCTATCTCGTTCCACACCTCCGCGAAAGGACAGTACTCCACCACGCTGCGGTGTTCATCGCTGCTCGCCTCTTTCACTGTAGATTCCCAGCCGCGCGACGGCAGATCGGAGGCGGCGGAAAAATTGCTCAGAGTGGGCTTTAGCCCCATTTCTTCGGCCCGCTCGCGGGTCTTTTTTCCAACATGCTCTCCGTAGCGCCAGATGGCCCGCTCCAGCAGGCGTCTCGTTTCCTGCCGACCCAGCTCTTCTTTAAGAGTTTTGGTCAGGTAATGGTACACAAGGGCAAGGCGTTTGGCCATGTTCACTACATCGGCCCTGTGCTGATCATCTGTATCCTTTGTTTGCTCATCATCTTTGCGCTGCTGCGACATGGTCTTATCACCCTTTCGGTGCATGCACTATGCTGCTGTCCAGGGATGCGCTTTTCGCACGCGCGGCCGTCTTCGTTGCAAGGTCATCATCTTGAGACTTGATACCAGGCGAGCATCCTCCGGCCTGGTTATGTCAGAAGGGGGACCTCACGCCAGCCCCCTCCCGCCTCAGTACACAGATGCCCGCGAAGCACAGCCGGACCGGGGTCGCCGGCATAATCAATTCCCAGCCCAGACAAAACAGGTCCAAAATTGCGCGGATTGCCCTCGCGGGGTACGGATATTATCACGTACACCGTCTGAGGGTAAAAGGCCTGACTGCTGTCGGTCGACGACGGCCTGGCGTCCGCACCGGGATGCGAATGCCATATCCCCAGCAGATCGCGCCCATCCTGCTTCATGGAGGCCAGCATCCCGCCAAGCTGCTCCGGATTGATCTCGTAGCGACCTCTGTCGGCGGCAATATTTTCCGCCACCAGCACACACTGCACTTGCTCATCCTGGCCCGTCAACAGACCGCAGGCCTCGCGGGGAGCAGATTCGTACGACAAGCCAACCATAGTCTCAATCTGCTGCCTGGTGAGACGCAGATGCGTCATGCCGGTTCACCCCCGAAGACAAAAAACCTCGCGGGATTGCTTCGACCCTGTTCGAACTCTCCCGCTGGGTTGACTCTCCTCGGAGTATGATACTTTCTCTACTCGGTGTCAATTCCCTGCCCGCCCGGCAGTGAACCTGAATGCTGATTTGTCAATTGCCGATCAGGCAGTATATACTTGCGGCAACACTGAGTAGTTTCTTTGTGAGGATGGATAACGTGCAGGAGACAAAAAAGCAAACTGTGTATCTGGACAACAGCTCAACTACTGCTGCACTGAAATCGGTGCGCAGGGCCATGTGCCAGGCCATGCGGGACAACTACGCCAACCCCTCTTCACTGCACCGCCTGGGGATGGAGGCGGAGCGGATGATAGAAGCCGGCCGCCGGGCTGCAGCAGGGCTGCTGGAGGCCGAACCTGAGGAGATATATTTCACCTCTGGGGCCACAGAAGCCAACAATATCATTATCAGAGGAGCAGCCCAGGCCTATGCGCAGCGGGGCAGCCACATCATAACCTCACAAATTGAGCACCCGTCGGTGCGGCTGACCTGCAGGGATCTGCAGGATAGGGGGTTTTCTGTAAGCTACCTTCCTGCGGATGAACGGGGCCGGGTACGGGTGGACAGGTTACGCGAGGCGCTGCGGGAAGATACCATACTGTGCAGTATAATGACAGTCAACAACGAGGTGGGCAGCATTCAACCTCTGTCTGAAATCGGCCGAGAACTTGATAAAAAGCCCGGACCGCGCCCCCTGTTTCATACCGATGCAGTGCAGGGAGTCGGCAAGGTGGACCTCCCCCTGAAAGAGGCGGGCATCGACGCAATGTCGCTTTCTGCCCATAAATTTCACGGACCCAAGGGGATAGGGGTGATGTACCTGAGGCGGGGGCTGTCCGTCCCTCCCCTTCAGACTGGCGGAGGTCAGGAACGCGGCCTGCGGTCGGGCACGGAAAACACCGAAGCGATCGCCGGCATGACAGAGGCCATCGAATGGCTCATGCAAAACGAAGAAGACAACAGAGACTACCTGCGCCACCTTCGCAGGCGGCTGGCCGAGCTCATACAGCAGGCAGTACCGCAGGCGGTTATCAACGGTGCCCCACCCGGCCGGAAACATCAGGATGTTCAGGCCCCCCATATACTGAATGTCTCAGTTGAGGGTATCAGAGGAGAAGTAATGGTGCACGCCCTGGAACAAAGGGGAGTGTTCGCCTCAACCGGGGCGGCCTGCTCGACGAACAAAAGGATCCACAGCACAACTTTGGCATCCATGCCCTTGCCGCAGGGACGGATAGATTCGGCTGTCCGGCTCAGCATGTCGCCCATGAACACCGTTGACGAGATGAAAACAGCAGCGCAGGCACTAAAAAGCGCTGCCCAACAGCTTATGAAGGGCTGAAAAGTAGAAGTGAGGTGGCAAAATGCCAAAAGACCATCAACCCAACCGCTGCGGAGTAATCCTGATCAGGTACGGAGAGATAGCTCTTAAAGGACAAAACCGGGGATATTTCGAAAGACAGCTGGTCGAAAACCTCGGTGACGTGCTGGATGGGGATTTCGGCGCCGATATAAGGCGGAGACAGGGAAGAATCTTCGTTGAGCTTGAAGAGGGCGCTGACACTGACGAGGCACTGCAGAGGCTGCGCCGCGTGTTCGGTGTGGTGTCAGTCAGTCCGGCCTCAAGGGTGCCGCTGGACGATGATGATATCGCCCGGGCAGCAGTGGATATTGCCCGCCGTGCCCGGCGTCTGCACCAGCGAACATCACCACGTACACCGTTTACCTTCAAAATTGATGCCCGGCGGGCCAATAAAGGTTTTCATCTGACATCACCGGAGATTAACCGCTGGCTGGGAGCCGAAGTGCTGCGCAGCATCGATGATATTGAGGTGGACGTACATGATCCGACCCTCAGACTGCAGGTTGAGATACGGGACAACTACGCTTATCTGACCGGCGAAGTGCTGGACGGACCGGGGGGACTGCCCGCTGGGTCGTCGGGAACAGCACTTGGTCTGCTCTCAGGAGGGATAGACAGTCCGGTGGCCTGCTGGCACATGATGAAGCGGGGCCTCCGCATGGAAGCAGTCCATTTTTACACTCCTCCCTTCACCGGACCCCGCTCACACCAGAAAGTCAGAGACCTGGCTCAGAAGCTGGCCAGGTGGGGTAATGGTTTTACCCTGCACATGTATCACTTCACCGAAATCCAGCAGGCGATCGACAACTACTGCCCCGAGCGGCTTCGGCTTACGGTAATGCGGAGGATGATGCTGAGAGCCGCCGAAAGCCTGGCAGACAGAAGGAGTATCCTCGCTTTAGTGACCGGGGAAAGCCTGGGGCAAGTGGCCAGCCAGACTCTGCATAACCTGCAGGCCACTACAGCGGTTCTGCGGCGCCCGGTGCTCCGCCCCTTAGTCGGAATGGACAAACAGCAAATAGTTGAAACCGCCAAGGCAATAGGAACCTACGATACATCCACCCTGCCGTATGACGACTGCTGCACGCTTTTTGTGCCGAAGCACCCGAAAACCCAACCGTCATTGAAGGAAGTGGATAAGGCAGAGGAACAGCTGCCGGTAGAACAGCTGCTCAGCAAAAAAGAGGTAGATACAGAGAGATTTGATAGCCGGGGGCGTCCGCTGGAGTGAGCAAAAACGCCCCCTGCCGCCGCTTATATGTCCCCTCTCCCCGGCAGATATTCTTCCGGCAGCCCGCGTCCGTCCTCGGTGAAACGGTCCACAGTACTCATATAATCCCAGACTATCCGCGACAGCCGGGTTATCACAGCTGAATTGTCACCGTCCATTCCGTATGCGCTCATAACCGCCAGGACATAGGGGCGGCGCGGCAGGCTCACCCTGGCGACCTCACAGCGTACACCCTCCAGGCCTCCGGTTTTGCCTGCTACGGGGATATCGGGGGGTACTGCCTCGCTGATGGGAGATGACTTCGGCTTACCCAGCACCTGCATGACTGCCTCAGAGGTGTCGCTGTCGATCAATCTGCCCTGATGCAGTATCTGCAGCCAGCGGGCCATGTCCCGGGCTGTGGAGCGATTCTCCCTGCCTTCGGCTACCGCCGTCCAGTCGATCATCTCGCGCTGCAGCTCGGTATCGGGGCAGTCAAGCCTCTTCATAAGGTCGTTGACCTGCTGCATGCCCGCCTTGCGAATACATATGTTAGTGGCCACATTGTCACTTACGTTTATCATCAGTATGGCCAGGTTGCGCAGGGACAATCCGAAGCTGCCCTCCAGGTGCTGCAGCACCCCGCTTCCTGAGACGATATCCTCCGGGTTGACGGTGATCTCGGAATCCAGGTCCAACTCTTCTTGGGCGGCCAGAGAAAAAAGCTGCATCAAAACGGGAACCTTGATGCTGCTTCCGGCTGCCAGCTGCAGCCTGCCTCTTATGTCCAGTCTGCGCTCCCGGTTGAGATCGATCATGTGCAGACCGACCACTCCGCGGAACTCATCAACAACTTTCTCGATGTCCCGGCGCATCTTTGCCTGTAGAATGTCCTGGGGCATGCCTGCTGCCTCCTTAAGGGGGTATGCTGAACTACTGCCGACCGCCCGCGTCGAGCAGCCCGCATTCGGTGAAAGGTCACAATAAGGGTATTCTTCAGTCTGGATGTCGATCCTGTATTTCGTGGGGAATATCGGCTCGCAGGCGGGGAATTGATGAAAGCGGTTACTTGGTATGCCGGTCGGCGACGTTGGAGGCACCGAAAGATTCGGGTTTGATCTTGGCATTGAACCCGCTGCCGGTGACCATCCCCACCACTTCCCGGATGAGCTCGCTGGTACGCCCCCGGCGTCCAACATCGAGGTGTATCTCTACGTTCAGCGATGCATGGCCGTTTTCTGCCAGGCGCCCGGCAAGCAGTCCGGCCACATGCAGACTCAGCGAAGTCTCATAAAAGATCTTCTGCCGCAGGCTGCTGAGCTTGCGGTGGTACTGACGGTGATAAAAGTAGCGAGCACCCTTACCCTCCCGGTGTATGATAACGGCGGTCACAAAGCAGGTACGGTTGCCGATCTGCGAATCAGAACCCACTATTATCTTGTAGCTGGCCTCTTTCTGATCGCCCATAAAACCGATGATCTCAGAGAACATGCGGTCGAAGCTCATGGAGCCCTTGGTGGGACTGATGAATTCATTGAGCTCCGCTTCCCTGCCCTGCCGCCGCATATTGTAGGAATTGGATGCAGTCTCGCTCATGATTTTACCTCTCCTAATATCGAATGCCGCCGGACTGTAATCAATTATATACGGAACAGTGCATCCCTTTAAGGACAACCTAAATGTCAATGCAAGCCAGTTTCGGTGTATCCGCCAATGGAGGCTGCCCACAGCACGGGCCACTTTACTGCCCGCCTATCATCTCTTCCCATTCGACTGCCAGGTCGACGTATTTTCCCATGGGCAGAGTCTCACCGCGCGCCTTCCGGTCTACGCCGCAGCGGTGCAGGAGACAGTCGATTCTGTCAGAGCTTACATCGGGCGCCTCAGGAAGGCTGATTGCATTCCGCAGGGCGTTGCGAATCGTCTTGCGGCGCCAGTTAAATGCCGAGCGGACCAGCCATATATAGGAAGAAAACTCAACCGGCGGCCGGGGACTACGCGGAGCCAGCTTCACCAAGGCAGAGTGAACTTCCGGAGGCGGCCAGAAACAGTTGGGGCTGACCTGGTGAACAATGCTAACCTGAGCAAAATAACAAACCGCCAGCGTCAGGGTTCCGTAATCTTTGCCCCCCGGAGAAGCTGCCAGACGCTCAGCCACCTCCTTTTGCAGCATAAAAACAGCGCTCTCCCATCTTACATCCGACTCCAGCAGATGGTTTATGATCGGCGGCGCGGCGCCGTAGGGCAGGTTGCCGAACACTGCCACCGATTCGCCCTCCGGCAAAACCTCCTCCCAGCAGATATCCCGGGCATCGGCAAATACCATATCCACGTTGTCACGACCGCTGGTCACCTCCTGCAGCAGGGGTTTTATACCGCGGTCTATCTCTACTGCCAGCACCCGGGAGAAGCTATGAGAAAGCGGCAGCGTCAGTATGCCCGGACCCGCGCCAATGTCGCAGGCCCAGCGCGGCGCGTTTTCAGATAACCCGGCCCCACCAGCGGACAATATTATATCCACGATGTTGGGGTCGACCAGAAAGTGCTGACCCAGGCTCTTGCTCGGGGTGCAGCCATATTTGTCCATAAGCTCGCGCAACCTGTTGAGGGTGAGGTAGTGCTGATGGTTCATGGCCGGCTGTCCTCCTCGGTGGAGGGCAGCTCTATGCCGAAGAACCGCTCTGCATTCTCCGCTGTCGCCCGGGCAACCAGGTCCACCGGCTGTTTTCTCAGTGAGGCTATCTTCTCAGCTACGTGCCGCACGTAGGCCGGTTCGTTGCGCTTGCCCCGATGGGGCTGCGGAGTAAGATAGGGGCAGTCAGTCTCTAAAAGAAGCCTATCAGGCGGCACCTGCCGGGCTACTTTCTGCGTCTCATTCGCACCAGAGAAGGTAACAACGCCACCCAGGGCGATATGATACCCCCTGTCGACAGCCCGCTGCATCAGCATCGGTCCGCCGGCGAAGCAGTGAAGCAGCACCGGGTGTCCAGCAGGCAGCACCTCCCCGAGAATATCAAAGCAGTCTTCGTCGGCCTCCCGGTTATGCACAACCACTGGATAATGCTCAGATACCGCCAGCTGCAAAATCCGCCGGAAAACCTCCCTCTGCTGCTGAGGAGGAGAGAAGTTGTGGTGATAGTCCAGTCCGATTTCACCAACAGCCACAACTTCGGGACGACGCAGAAGCTGCTTCAGCCAGTTGAAGTCATCGTCTACGTAGCTTTTCGCAGCGTGCGGGTGGACGCCGACTGCGGCCCACATCCCTTCATACTCCGAGGCCAGACCGACGGTTAAATGAGAACGCTGCCGGTCTATGCCCACGTTTATTATGCCCCTGACCGAGCCGCGCCGGGCACGCTCTATGCACGCGGCGCGGTCGGCATCGAAGCGTGAGTCATCCAGATGCGCGTGGCTGTCGACAAGCCGCATCACTTCACCCTGCTTCCCGGCGGCATGGTCTCATCAACTGTAACCAGGCTCATACCCTCATCGTCTTCTGCCGCCAGTATCATACCCTCGGACTGCACCCCAAACAAAGTGACCGGTTCCATGTTGGCTACCACGACTACCTGTTGATCGACGATCTCCTCCGGGCTGTAGTGTTCAGCTATACCTGCGACTACCTGACGTAGTTCACCGAATCCGATATTTACCACGACCTTAAGTAGTCTGTCGGCATCCTCTATTTGCTCGGCTTCCACTATTCTGCCGACTACCAGCTCCATTTCGGTAAAAGTATCATAGTCTATCGCCGGCAGGTGTTCGACCTCCTGGGGCTGTTCGTCGGTGCCGGCTTTCTCCTCGGTATCCATCTGCAGCACCTCCTCGGGATCTATTCTGGGAAACAACGGCTCTCCCCGCTGAATTCTGATTCCCCAGGGAAGTCCGCCCCACTGTAGATCTTCCCACCTGGTATCTTCAATGGCAGTGTCCGTTCCGCGCAAACCCAGCTGGCGCCAGACCTCGCCGGGCGCATCAACCAGGTAAGGCCGCATGGCGATGGCCAGGATGCGCAGGACTTCAGCCAGGTTGTAAAGTACGGTATCGCGACGCCGAAGCTGCTGCTCATCACCATCCAGATTCCAGGGAGCACAGGCATCCACGTACTTGTTTGCAGTAGAGACCAGCTGCCAGATGGCTGTCAGCGAGGCATCCAGATGATTTTGCTCCAGGGCTTCGGCGGCCTCATCTACTGCCTTTTTGGCCACCCGCTGCAAATCGGCGTCGATATCTTTTCTCTGCTGCGGATCCGGAGTCGGAATTTTCCCGTCGGTGTACTTTTCTATCATGGCCGTCACCCGGCTGAGCAGATTGCCCAGATCGTTGGCCAGATCAACATTGGTACGCTCTATAAGAGCCCTCTCAGTGTACTTGCCGTCAGCACCAAAGGGAATCTCTCGCAGCAGGAAATAGCGCACCGCGTCGCGACTGTATTTGTCGGCCAGGATCAGCGGATCAACCACATTGCCCCTCGATTTTGACATCTTCTCGCCCCCGAGGGTCAACCACCCGTGCCCGAAAACCGTCTGCGGAAGCGGCAGATCGAGGGCCATGAGAATGATCGGCCACACGACGCAGTGAAACCGGAGAATCTCTTTGCCGATGAGGTGAACATCTGCTGGCCACCAGCGGTTGAACTCGTCGCTTTGTTCCTCAGAACCATAACCTATTGCGCTGATGTAGTTGCAGACCGCATCGAACCACACGTAGATGACATAGTCAGAGTCGAAGGGCACTGTTATGCCCCAGTCAAGGGACTCGCGCTGTCTGCTTACGCACATGTCTTGCAGGCCGCTTTTGAGAAAGCTTACCACCTCGTTGCGGCGGATCTCTGGCTGGATGAAGTCGGGGTTTTCCTCAATGTGCTGCAAAAGCCGCTCAGCGTACCGGCTCAGACGCAGAAAATAGGCATCTTCCTCCACCCAGGAGACGTCCCGCCCGCAGTCCGGGCAGTTGCCTTCCTGCAGTTTGCTCTCCAGCCAGAAGCTCTCGCAGGGGGTGCAGTACCAGCCTTCGTAGGTGGACAGATAGATATCGTCCTGGCTGTGCAGTTGAGCAAAAATATCCTGTACCGCCGTGCAGTGTTCCTCATCGGTGGTCCGGATGAACCGATCATAGGAAATCCCCAGATCCGACCACAGATCTTTGATCCAGCCCACCATTTCGTCGACAAACTCCTGCGGAGGCACCCCCTTTTCGCAGGCAGCCTGCTCAATCTTCTGCCCATGTTCATCTGTTCCCGTCAGGTAGAAGGTATCCCTACCCCGCAGCCGGTGGTAGCGGGACAGCGCATCAGCAGCCACGGTCGTGTAGGTGTGGCCTATGTGCAGCCGGTTGTCGGGATAATAGATCGGGGTAGTAATGTAGAATTTTTGCCTGTCTCCCTCCCCGGGCATCGTTTTGACCTCCCTTTTCGTTGAAGTACGTCTGTGCAAAACAAAAAACCCGCCTCACAGAGACGGGGTAACCGCGGTACCACTCTGTTTTGCCTCAACCTCACGGCTGAAGCCTCGTCGGAGCACATGACTCCACGACACTGTAACGGGTGCAGCCGTGAGCACCTACTTGGCAGCCCGTTCGGCGCTCAGCTCAAGGGCCATCTTCTTTCCGCCTTTGCCCACCGGCTCTCACCGTATCCGGCTCGCTGCAGGACTCGAAACGGAAATACTCCTCCCTGTCATCGCTTTTTCAGATTATCTACCCCACCGTTTAGCCAGAGACCATCAATCATCTCGAAACCGGAAAGCAGGGTGTCTACTATAGTGTTACAACTGCGGCAAAAATTCAACCCCGAACCCACATGCGACCTTTGAATACTGCGGTCCTCATCCGGGATGGTCAGCTCTCGGGCCGACCCACCGGTATGAGATAAAGAGGGGATTCACCTTCGCCCATCCGCATTATGCTGGCAATACTATCATCATCAAAGGCGCCAATCACCACTGTCCCCAGATTCAGTGATGTTGCCTGCAGGTAAATATTCTGCGCAGCATGCCCGGCTTCCATGTGAACATACCGCTCCCCGCGGTCTCCATATCGCGCGGTTGTCCGTTCATAAACGCCCGAAATCACCAGCACAACCGGCGCCTCCCTGATTGGGTCCTGCCGAAGGCCGGCCTGGTACAGTTCATCCCGACGGTCTTCTTCATCCACTTCGCTGAGTCGATGTCGCCGGGGATCGTAGCGATAGACTCCCTCGGAAAGGCCACGAACCGAGCCGACCACCAGGTAAACCTCCAGCGGATAGGTGGCTCCAGCCGACGGAGCAGTCCTGAACCCGCGTTCATCAGTTATGCCAGCAGCCGCCCACAGAAGCTGCCCTACCTCTCGCAGCTGCAGAGGTTCGTCGGTGTACTGACGCACCGACCGCCGCTCTTTCAGCGCCCTTTCCACATCCATACCGTCGGTGGTGGGGTCGGGCAACTCAAGATCCTCGCCGATAGAGTTCACTTCACCTTCGAGGTCCCGGTCATCTTCGGCCAGCGGAGCATCCCATGGTTCATCTATGGGCCTGCCGGGAAGCAGGCTGATTCCGTAGGCAGCCAGTCCCATCAGGACGATGATAACCAGGACAGTTGTGAGATGCCTTCTCACGAATCTGCTACACCTCCCTGCCAGGGCACATTTGCTTCACACAACACGCCGTACCCTGTGTGCCTCTTGCCCCCAGCTTATCCGATCTCATAAGCGACAGTTAAGGTCGGCATCAACGCATTGAGAGCAACATGTGGACTTGTACGGGCATTATATGTCAACTGTCGACGCCACACCAGACACCTGTGGGAGCCCTCAGTCGGTTCGAACGTGGCACGACGCCCCGGAGTTGCCGCTGATAATGTCAGGCGAGGCAAGATTGACCTGCGGAGAAGTCAGATCACTTCCTTTTTCTACGTCTGCGCGCATCCGCAGAGGGAACCAACAGCAAAGCCCGCTCGTTCCGACGGGCCAGCTGCTGGGCAATGCTCGGCTGAATCAGCTCTTCAACCACGTGTTGCGGTGAAGTTCCGCATATTATCATGTCCACTTTCTCATCATCAGCAGTTTGCAGTATGGCATCAACGGGGTCTTCATCCTCCAATACCATGGAACGGACCGGAACACCGCAGCGCTCCATTGCCCTCTGCGGCGGCCGGAGAAACTGTTCTTCCTGATCCGGTAGGGGCTCCATTGAATCTTCCAGCTGCTCTCGCTCTTTTTCTTCAAGGTATCCTTTGGAATGAGTCCAGGGCTTGGGGTTGACGTGAAGCAGTATGACTTCAGCTGCGGCTCTTTGAGCCAGTTGGCAGGCAAAGTCAGCCACCTGTTTGTGGTAGGTGCCGCCGGAAACACACACGAGCATCTTCATGGGATTTTATTCTCTCCTCACGAACATCTGTGATGACCCAGCGCAACCCAGTCAGGTCTATTATACTCGGATTGTGTCGTTTATGTAATCCCCAAAGTGGGCCACCAAAAGGCAGCAACCAGGGACAAAACAATCAAGGAGACAAGCGCCATCCAGAAGCCCGCCCGCAGAAAATCCCTTGCCTCAACGTAGCCGCTGGAGTAGATGATGGCGTTAGAGGGGGTTCCTATTATCAACATGAAGGCAAACTATGATGCCATAGCCGCTGCCACACCAACCATTGCCTGCGAGGTGCCTGAGATTTCGGCAGCTTCCAAGAATACGGGGCCCAACAGTGCAACGGCGGGACCGTCGGACATCGTCTGGCTGAAAAGCGTCATCAAGGTGGACGACGAAATTACCAGCCCGAGACCTTCCCCAAGTCCCAAAGCGCCGATCACTGTCATGGCCCGCTGCGCCA
>PUMD01000066.1 GCA_003551215.1 Clostridia bacterium
ATAGGACTCCACAAAACGCAACAGACGGCGGTCGATGGGTTGCCTGTTTAGAGAGCGGCATGGGGTTAGAGAACTACGGCAGGCGCGGGCCAAGGAGACAGATTCCGATTGAAGGCGACCGGCTCTGGGTTCGCGAAAGGTGGAGCGGCAACCACGCTTTTCGCGAGACGCCACCATCCAAGCGCAGCAGTTTCGTTGGCGAAGGCGTGCCGTTTTTCCACGATGAAATATGGTATTGGGCTGATGGATCGCCGGAATTTGGCGATTGGGAAAAGCCCCGCCCCTCGATCCACATGCCCCGATGGGCGAGTAGGCTGACGCTGGTTGTGACGGACGTTCGCGTTCAGCGGTTGAGCGGGGTGAAGGAAGAAGACGCAATAGCAGAAGGGATTGACGTTACTGATGATTGTTCGCCGTTAGTAACATATGCTAAACTCTGGGACGAACTCAACGCTAAAAGAGGTTTCTCATGGCAAAGCGATCCTTGGGTTGCGGCGTTAACGTTCCGGACGGAGTTGAACTCCGCCCGATCCAATCAATAGGGGGCGGGAAGTATGTTGCCGGAAGTGATGGTCACATTTACTGCCACTCTACAGCGCGAGTTAATTCGCGAAAGCCGCAGCCGTTTCGTTTGCTCGAGACGGACGGCTCCGCCGGTTACCCGTTTGTTGCAATCATTGAAAACGGGAGACGCAGAACCACTCCCGTGCATCGCCTTATATGCGAAGCCTTCCATGGTGCGAAGCCGAGCGACAAAAGTGTCGTGCGCCATATCGACGGGTCACGCACTAACAATTTGCCGGAAAACCTTGCTTGGGGAAGTTACGCCCAAAACGAGGCCGACAAAAGACGGCACGGCAGAATCGCTTCTGGCGAGAAGCACGGGCAAGTCAAGCTTTCCGAAGAAGCGGTACGCATTATCAGGGCGTCGATCCCGTTTGGGCTTTGGAATGCAGTGGACGCGGCCAAGGTTTTCGGGGTTGCCCCATCAACCATTCGCCGCGTTGCCGCCGGGAAGCGAGATTGGCGAGGTGTCAACTAACGGCCCCGACGCATGGGCGCGCAACGATTGGGTCGTCGCAATCAGCTTCACGGTTCACCGCTGCAATATCGACCAGATGGGGGCAGCATGAACCTCGCCAACAAGCCCCCTCTCGGCCTTCGCGCCCCGGCCACGGTGTCAGACAAGATCCGCCGTAGCGCACGCGGCCAGCCCTGCACGCTGCGCATTCCCGGCGTCTGCACCGGCGACCCCGAGACCACTGTTGCCTGCCATGTGCAAGCGCCTGGTATGGGCGCGATGGGCGGCAAGCAAAGCGACCTGCACGTGATCCACGGGTGCCGTGACTGCCACTCCGTTTTGGATAATCGCGCTCTCTGGGCCGATGCGGCGATCGGCTGGGATGACGTGCTTCGGGCGCTGATTGAAACGCAAGACCGGCTGATGCGGGCCGGGCTGCTGCAAGTGAAAGGATAGAGGATGTGCGCTGACGAATACGACGAAGCCGAGTTCGTCACCTGCCCGCGATGCTCAGGGTTCGGGACTGTCGACTGCCATTGCGGCGGCGATCAGTGCTTCTGCGACAACCACGGCGATGCCCCGTGCCTGGTTTGCTACGAGGAAGGCGAGGTCACGACAGAGCGCTGGGATCAATACATGGAGGCGCAGCGCCAGCATATGGCTGAGATGCAGCGGGTTTGGGACGCCGCCCGCCAGACAGAGGGGGAAGGGTGATGAGTGACCACCCCACGACAGGAGGGACGACATGACCGCCAAACGCACACTTTACATGCATCGCACCGGACCTCTTGTCCAATTCGGGGAGAATGGCGTGCTCTACATCAGCGGCCTCAACCCGGAAGTTTCCACGAAGTGGCGCATGACACGTGGCGATCTGCTGCGCTTCGGCCTACGCATCATCCGCGAAGCCGTCTTCGGCAAGCGCACCTGACCCCCACGATAGGAGGACCGGGATGAGTGAAGCACCGGAACGCATATGGTTTGCGCCTGATGAGGCCGAGACTGACGAATACGGCTGGGCGGGCGTCGTGTCCGGCAAGGACAGGCTGTTTTTTGAGACCGAGCCTGCACACAATCCGCTAGACACGGATACAGTCGAATACGTCCGCGCCGACCGCATCGAGGCGCTTGAGGCCGAGCGGGACGCGCTGCGAGAAGGGATTTTTGACGCCCTAGGACGATATCAAGTTACGCATATTCATGCCGCCTTGCGCACTGCCATGTCCAATTTCGAGCGCCGCCCTCGCTACACAGGAGAAAAACGATGAGTGATGATCTGGTGAAGCGGTTGCTGCACCTAGACATGCACCCCGAGAGCGCGCCGCGCCAAGCCGCCGACCGTATCGAGGCGCTAGAGGTGCAGCTTGCGGCGGCGGATGATTTGGAGACGGCACTGCGTCGGTTTGCCGCCTGTGTTTTCGACGACAACGGCGACGTGACGATCAGTCAAGGAAGACTAACGCGAGGAGATTGGCTGAGGCTTGACGCTACCCTCGCCGCTTACCGCAAGGCCAGAGGGGGCGAGGCATGACCGCCCAATCCAAGCTCGCCAAACAGACCAACGAAATCGCCCGTCTCACGCAGGCTCTTGACCGCTCCGAGGCCACCAAGCGGGACCACGTTTTTCGCCTGCGGCAAATCCTGATCGCCGCGCTGGACGGGCACGAGGGATGGCAGATCAGCGCCCGGCGGGAGTTGGGCAGGAGAGGAGATGAGTGATGAGTGAGCAGGTGATGCGATTCGACGTATGCTGGGACGGCACTATGAAGCCAGAACCAAATGGTGATTGGGTGGAAGTTGAGGACTTCGAAGCCCTAGAGGCCGTTCTGGCAA
>PUMD01000164.1 GCA_003551215.1 Clostridia bacterium
CGCCACAAGCGTTGGAGGGTGCTGGAAATCCTCGAGCGCAGATAGTGATACCGTAGAACGCAAGGAGGATGCGGCATGATTCAGTCAGAATCGCGCGTGAAGGTGGCAGACAACACCGGCGCGAGAGAAATAGGAGTAATCAAGGTGCTCGGGGGCGCCAAGCGTCGATACGCCCGGGTGGGCGATGTGGTGGTGGCTTCGGTAAAGGAGGCCACTCCTGGTGGAATGGTTAAGCGCGGAGAGGTGGTTCACGCGGTTATCGTCCGCACCAAGTCTCCCATTCGCCGACGGGATGGGTCCATGATTCGGTTCGACGAAAATGCGGCCGTCATTTTGAGGGATGCTAATGAACCGCAAGGGACCCGCATTTTCGGTCCAATAGCCAGGGAGCTGCGTCAGAAGAATTTCGCCCGGATCATATCGCTTGCCCCCGAGGTATTGTGAAGGTTCCTTCCGGTTCGCCTGTGGTGACAGTTGCGGAGAAGGGAGGTATGTGCGGTGACGGCCAAGGTTCATGTAAAAAAAGGTGATACGGTAAGAGTTATTGCCGGTAAGGATAAAGGCAAAAGCGGTGAAATTCTGCAGGTTCTGCCGCGTGAGAACCGGGTTGTAGTCGAGGGTGTCAATGTGGTCAAGACGCACCGGCGCCCAACGCGGGAGATGATGCAGGGAGGTATTGTTGAACAGGCCGCTCCCATAGCTGCCTCTAATGTTTTGCTGCAGTGTCCCAGCTGTGGAGAGGCCAGCCGTACTGGAAAAAGGTTATTAGCGGACGGTCGGAAGATTCGCTACTGCAAAAAATGCGGCGATAATGTCGACCGGTGAAGGAGGGGGGGTAACCAGTGAATGCAATGAAACAGCTATACAGCGAGGAAGTAGTTTCTCGGATGAGCGATGAGTTTGGGTACGAAAATGTTATGGAAGTACCCAAGCTGGATAAAGTAGTTGTGAACATGGGTGTTGGGGAAGCGCGAGATAATCCCAACGCACTTGATTCCGCAGTGGAAGAACTGGCCTTGATTTGCGGCCAACAACCGGTGGTAAACCGAGCACGGAAGTCGGTGTCAGCCTTCCGAATAAGGCAGGGAGACCCTATAGGTTGCAGCGTTACTCTGCGGGGAGAGCACATGTGGAGCTTTATGACCCGTCTGATCAATGTTGCCCTCCCGCGTGTCAGAGACTTCCGCGGACTGAACCCCAACTCCTTTGACGGGCGCGGCAATTACTCGATGGGATTGAGGGAGCAGACGGTTTTTCCTGAAGTGGATTACGAGACTGTGGATCAGGTGCGAGGAATGGATATTTCTATCGTTACCACCGCAGAAACGGACGAGGAAGCGCGGTTCCTCCTCCGGGAATTGGGTATGCCGTTGCGAGACCAATGATTTTGACTCATACCTCGAAAGGAGGTAGATCGTGGCGAGGAAGGCTCTGATTGAAAAGGCCAACAAAGAACCAAAGTACTCGACCCGCAAGGTGAACCGCTGCAAGATATGCGGGCGGGCTCGCGGGTACATCCGTCGGTTTGGCCTCTGCCGGCACTGCATGCGGGAGCTGGCTCATAGGGGGGAAATACCAGGTCTCAAGAAGGCCTCGTGGTAATTGCGGTGACATCCAGTGGCTGCGTGCTTTGCGTGTTGCGTAGAGGAAAGGAGGTTTGCCTATGAGCATGACTGACCCGATTGCGGATATGTTAACCCGAATCAGAAATGCCAGTCGGGCGAGAAAAGAGCAGGTGGACATACCGGGTTCGAAGGTCAAGTGGGCCATCGCAAGAAAGCTGAAGGATGAAGGTTATGTAAGGGATGTCAGCTGGCTTGAGGACGGCAAGCAGGGCATCGTCAGAATATACCTTAAGTATGGTCCGGATTACGAACGGGTTATCAGCGGAATCAAGAGGATATCCAAACCTGGCTTGCGCATATACGTTGGCAAAGATGAGGTTCCGCAGGTGTTGGGAGGTTTGGGGATTGCAGTGATATCTACCTCCCGCGGAATCATGACTGACCGGCAGGCCAGAGAACAGGGCGTAGGCGGTGAAGTGCTGGCTTACGTATGGTGAGCACCTGACGGCTATGCATAGAACGTGGGAGGTGAAAATATGTCACGGCTAGGTAGCATGCCCATAGAGATTCCTCAGGGAGTATCCGTTGCAATTGACGGAAAAACAGTACAGGTTTCGGGTGAGAAAGGCGAGCTCAGCCACGATATCCCCCGCGGGATCAGCGTAGACCAGGAAGATTCACAGCTGGTTGTTGCTCGGAGCGGAGATGACAAAAAGAGCCGTTCGATGCACGGTCTGACCCGATCCTTGCTGCAGAACATGGTTGAAGGGGTAAGCGAGGGATTCAGCAAAGTCCTTATAGTAGAGGGCACCGGTTACCGTGCCGCTATGTCGGGCAACAAACTGCAGCTTACGGTTGGCTATTCCCACCCGGTGGAGATATCACCACCCGACGGGATAGACATCGAGACTCCCAGCCGTACTCGCATCATAGTCAGTGGTATTGACAAACAGCTTGTGGGGCAGGTTGCAGCCAAGATCCGTGAAGTGCGTCCGCCCGAGCCGTATCACGGGCACGGCATCAGGTATGAAGGAGAGCACATCCGACGTAAAGAGGGTAAGTCTGCAGTGGTTACTACCGGATAATATTGCCGGTTGCTCAGGTGAGGGAGGTTTGGATTATGAGCCGAGACAGTGCGCGCCGCCGTAGGCAGCGCCGGGTAAGAAAGAAGGTCACCGGCACGCCGCTGCGGCCCCGGCTTAACGTTTTTAGGAGCAACAAGCACATCTACGCTCAGGTGATTGATGACATGCATGGGGAGACACTGGCAGCGGCATCAAGCTGTGAAAAAAAGCTGCGGGAAAGCGATCTCTCCGGACGGGAGAAGGCCTACAGGGTCGGCGAGATCCTTGCCGAGCGGGCCCAGCAGAGAAATGTAGACAAGGTCGTGTTCGACCGGGCCGGATACAAATTCCACGGGCAGGTCAAGTCACTGGCCGAAGGAGCGAGAGATGGAGGATTGGACCTTTGATCGTTACTCAGAAGGGAGGGTGTTATGCGCCAAGGAGCACTAGCCGAAGAAGTAGGTGACGCAGCCTTAGAAGAACGGGTTGTGGCAATAAACAGGGTGGCGAAGGTGGTCAAGGGTGGTCGCCGGTTCAAGTTCACCGCCGTAGTAGTAGTAGGCGATTCTGACGGACACGTTGGAGTGGGGCTGGGCAAAGCCCGGGGTATCCCGGATGCTATAGGAAAGGGCATCGATGATGCCAAAAAGAATCTCATTCGGGTTCCCAGGCAGGATACCACCATACCGCACGAAGTGGTAGGTGAGTTCAGTGCCAGTCGTGTGCTTTTGAAGCCGGCTTCTGAAGGTACTGGAGTTATTGCCGGTGGTCCGGCACGGGCTGTGTTGGAGCTGGCGGGCATTCGTGATATACTGACGAAGTCTTTGGGTTCTAATAACCCCACGAATGTGGCCAAGGCGACGCTGCAGGGACTTGCTGACCTCAAAAGCCCCCGCGATGTTGCTAGGCTGCGTGGAGTATCGGTCTCAGAAATAGACAAGGGGTAAGACTACTTAGATCGGAGGAGGTGAGTGTTGTGGTCAAACTACACGAGCTCAAGCCTGCACCGGGGTCAAAGAAAAAACGCAAGCGCGTTGGCCGTGGCGTGGGTTCAGGTAGAGGGAAGACCTGTGGCCGCGGCATGAATGGACAGAACAGCCGGTCGGGTGGTGGAACGCGCCCCGGGTTTGAAGGCGGACAGACGCCGCTTCACCGCAGGATGCCCAAGCGGGGTTTCAAAAACCCGTTCAGTACGGAGTTCGAGGTGCTGAACGTGGCCGCACTCAACCGCTACACTGAAGGGGAAGAAATCACCCCCCAACGGCTCAAGGAAGATGGTGTGATTAGCAAGATCCGGGATGGGATAAAGATTCTCGGTGATGGTGATGTACAAGTAGCTCTCACTGTCCGGGCACATGCGTTCAGTGATTCTGCGAAACAGAAGATAGAAGACGCCGGCGGTACGGCTGAGGTGATCTAGGTGGGGATTCTTCGTTCCCTGCGGCAGGCATTCAGGGTTCCTGACCTGCGCAGGCGCATAATGTTTACCTTTTATATGCTGCTGGTGTTTCGTCTGGGCTCGCATGTTCCGGTTCCCGGCATAGATCCCACGGCGCTGGAGCAGCTGTTTGCCCGGGGCTCCCTTTTCGGGATGCTTGATATGTTTGCTGGGGGTGCTTTCAGTTCGTTTTCCGTTTTCGCCATGAGCATTACCCCTTACATCAACGCCTCGATTATCATGCAGCTGCTGACAGTGGTTATCCCCAAACTGGAAGAATGGTCCCGGGAGGGAGAGGAAGGCCGCAGGAAGATGAGCCAGTGGACAAGGTACGGGACTGTCCTTCTCGGCTTAATCCAGGCCATAGGAATGGCGTTTTTCATGCAGGGGCAGGGCGCCCTGGCCCGCGGCGATGCCTTCGGCCTTATGAGCGTTGTGGTCACCCTGACCGCCGGTACCATATTCCTCATGTGGCTCGGTGAGCAGATAACCGACCAGGGCATTGGTAACGGTATTTCGCTGTTGATATTCGGCGGGATCGTCTCCCGGGTACCCGGCGGTGCGATTAACATGTTTGCGTATCTGCGGGAAGGCACAGTGAGTGTTGCTAACATGCTTATCCTGGGGGCGCTCGGGCTGGGTATTATTGCCGGGGTTGTCTTCGTACAGGAAGGTCGCAGGCGTATCCCTGTACAGTATTCCAAGAGGGTAGTCGGTCGGCGTATGTACGGTGGACAGTCCACTCACATACCTATGCGGGTTAACCAGGCCGGAGTAATTCCCGTTATCTTTGCGTCATCGGTACTCGCGTTTCCGCCGACGATAGCGCAGTTTATCGAGACCGGTTGGGCACAGTCGCTGGCGCAGTCGCTTGATTACGGTACGATAATGCACACCGCGCTGTACTTTTTGCTGATTGTGTTTTTCACTTATTTTTACACTGCAGTAACCTTCAATCCGCGCGATGTGGCGGATAACATTCGCAAGTACGGAGGTTTCGTGCCGGGTAGGCGTCCGGGTCGTGCCACTGCACAGTATCTGGACCGTGTCCTGGTGCGCATCACCCTGCCGGGGGCGATATTTCTCGCCACCATAGCCGTGCTGCCGAATTTCTTCCAGGAGATTACCGGTGTTCCGGGGATCTACTTCGGAGGGACTGCTCTGTTGATTGTGGTGGGTGTTGCGCTGGAGACCATGAAGCAGATAGAGGCGCAGCTGACCATGCGACAGTACGAAGGATTTTTGCGTTAGGAGGATTGACATGTACTTGGTGTTGCTGGGCCCTCCGGGAGCTGGGAAAGGTACACAGGCGGATCTTCTGTCCCGCGACCACGATATACCGCACATATCGACGGGGGACATGTTAAGAAGTGCTGTATCTGATAAGACCGAGCTGGGGGAGGAAGCCCGTGAGCACATGGAACGCGGCGACCTGGTGCCTGATGAAGTGGTTATCGGCGTAACCCGGCAGCGTCTGGCTGCGGACGATGCAGCCGGCGGTTTCGTGCTTGACGGATTTCCCCGGACAGTAGAGCAGGCAGAAAGCCTCGGGGATATCATGGAGCAGGACATGGGGCGCTCGCTGGACATGGTTATCAACCTCGACGTTCCCGAAACGGAGCTTATAAGAAGGATGACTGGCAGGCGCATCTGTCCGACCTGCGGCCGCAATTACCATCTGGTGTTTAACGCCCCGCGTTCTTTGGGCGAATGTGACGAATGTGGCTCAGACTTGATCCAGCGTGAGGACGACAAGGAATCGGTAGTCCGACAGCGCCTGGAGGTATATCAGCAAAACAGCAAGCCCCTTATCGACTATTACGAGGATGTCGGCCTGCTGATAAACGTAGATGGGCGAGGTTCTGTTGAACAGGTGCATGAGAAGATCGAAGATATTTTGGGATGAGCGGTAGCCGGAGTTGGGAGCGATATCCAGGTGATTATCAGGAAATCAGAGCGCCAGCTGAACAAAATGAGGAAGGCAGGACGCCTGGTGGCCGAGACCCTGCTGCAGGTTATCGAACGCATAGAGCCGGGCATAACTACGGGACAACTGGACAGCATCGCTGAACGGTACATCAGATGCAGAGGCGGTACTCCTTCATTCAAGGGGTACAGGGGCTTTCCGGCAACTCTGTGCACCAGTGTGAATTCAGAGGTAGTTCACGGAATCCCGGGTACCCGTCGTCTCAAAGACGGCGACGTGATAAGCATCGACGTCGGTGCAGTGGTGGACGGATACCACGGCGACAGCGCCGTGACGGTTGAGGTTGGTGACGTTTCTGACGAGACCGAAGATCTGCTCGAAGTTGGGCGGGGAGCACTCTCGGCCGGTATCGAGAAAGTCAGGCCGGGGGCATATCTTGGTGACGTGTCGCACGCGATTCAGGCCTTCGTGCAGCACAAGGGGTATTCTGTCGTACGGGCTTACGCGGGTCACGGAATTGGTCGAGACATGCATGAGGCGCCTGAAATTCCCAATTACGGACGTGCAGGACAGGGGCCCAGACTGAAGACTGGAATGGTTCTGGCAATAGAACCAATGGTCAATCGAGGAACTCACGAGGTCAAGACGGCCCCGGATGGCTGGACTGTTCATACTGCCGATGGTGAACTGTCTGTGCATTTTGAGCACACTGTGGCGGTGGTCGAGGATGGTTATGAGGTGCTGACCTGTCGGTGTTTGTGCTCGGAATAAAATTCCACCGGCCGGTTGATACTAGGGAGGTGTAGCTGTGTTCGATCAAGGGGACCTGGTTTCTCCCACCGCAGGCAGGGACAGCGGCAGGATCTACATGGTTGTTGGTATCGATGAAGACATAAACCGGGTGAAAGTGGCTGATGGACGGGACAGGACCCTCCGCCGGCCCAAAAGGAAAAACCCAAATCATCTTAAGGTTCTGGCCAAAAGAGTGTGCGGTCGAACCGTATCTAGACTGCAGTGCAGGCGGGCGAGCGACAGCGACATTCGAGAGGCGATCGAAAGATATGTTGGAACAAGCGACGAGGAGCGAGGGGGTTGCTTGATATCAGAGGTTTGAGGGAAAATATTATTCTGGGATCGCCGGCGGTGAGGAGGCCGGAACTCTAAATGGGCAAGAAAAAGGATGTAATAGAAGTTGAAGGTGACGTTATCGAACCGTTACCGGGTGGTATGTTCAAAGTGGAGCTGGACAACGGTCACGAGATACTGGCGCACATATCCGGCAAGATCCGCATGAGTCATATACGCATTCTGCCGGGCGACAGAGTGACTGTTGAACTGTCTCCTTATGATCTGACCAGGGGGCGGATTACCTGGCGTCACCGCTCTTAATCTGTCCGGACGGGGCGAGTTTTATGAACCAGATGGGGTCTGCCGTGGCATTGGCGTTAAGATTTCGAATGTCCGCGCGGGAGGTGGCGAGGTCATGAAAGTACGTGCTTCGGTAAAGAGAATATGTCCCAAGTGCAAGATAATTAGACGGCGCGGCAAGCTGATGGTGATCTGTGAAGATCCCAAGCACAAGCAGCGCCAGGGGTAACGGAGGTGAATTTATATGGCCCGAATAGCGGGAGTTGACCTTCCCAGAGATAAGAGAATTGAGATTTCTCTAACCGAGATTTATGGAATCGGTAGGTCCAGGGCGCAAAACGTCCTGCAGGAAGCCGACATCGATCCGGATGTTCGCACCAAGGATCTTACCGAGGCGGAGGTAACCCGGCTGCGTCAGATCATCGATGAGAACTTTGCTGTCGAGGGTGAGCTTCGCCGTGAGGTTCAGCAGAATATCAAGCGTCTGGTTGATATAGGGTGCTATCGAGGCATGCGCCACCGCAGGGGTTTGCCGGTAAGGGGTCAGCGTACGCGCACAAACGCCCGTACCCACAAGGGACCCAGTTCCCGGGTAGGTGGACGCCGCAGGGGTTGATCCCGAGAGGATGTCAGTTTATGGAGTTATATTGTGAATTCGGAGGGAGGTCATGATGGCACGCAGGAGGCCGCGAGGCGCAAGGCGCCGTAGAGTCAAGAAGAACGTTCAAAAGGGTCAGGCCTATATCCGTTCCACTTTCAACAATACTGTAGTGACCATTACCGATGAGTCTGGCAACACCCTGGCATGGGGTAGTGCAGGAACAGTAGGGTTTGAAGGCTCGAGAAAGGGTACGCCGTATGCGGCAGGTCTGGCAGCAGAGAAGGCCGCCAGGGATGCAATGGTTCACGGACTCCGGGAAGTAGAAGTGTTCGTCAAGGGGCCCGGATCGGGCAGAGAGGCGGCTATTCGTTCCCTGCAGGGAGCTGGCCTGGAGATTTCAGTAATCAACGACGTAACCCCCATTCCTCACAATGGATGTCGCCCCCCGAAGCGGCGACGGTAAAACTGCTGCATCAGAAAGGAGGACAAACAAGTGGCAAGATATACAGGTCCGGTTTGCCGGCAGTGTCGCCGGGAAGGAGATAAGCTGTTCCTGAAGGGCGACAAGTGCTTTTCGGAGAAATGTCCTGTGGAAAAACGCGGGTTTCCCCCCGGGCAGCACGGCCGTGACCAGCGTCGAGGCCAGAGTGAATACGGCATGCAGCTGCGGGAGAAGCAGAAGGTAAGACGTATGTATGGCGTCATGGAAAAGCAATTTCACCGTTATTATAAAGAGGCGGCTCGCGGAAAGGGCGTAACCGGTGAGCTGCTGCTGCAGATTCTTGAGCGTCGGTTGGACAATGTTGTCTATCGCATGGGGTTTGCTGCGTCGCGTCCGGAGGCCCGCCAGATGGTCAATCACGGACACTTCCTGGTCAACGGTCGCAAGACCGACATTCCTTCCTATTCCGTACGGGAAGGGGATGAGATCGAGCTGAAGTCAGGGTCCAGGGATATGCCCAGAATACTGGAGATGGCCGAACGTGCTTCAACGCAGGGAACGCCCGAGTGGGTGGAAGTCGATTGGGAACGAAGAAAAGGTAGAGTTCTCCGACTTCCCGAACGGGAAGATGTTGATATGCCGATAGAAGAGCACCTCATTGTGGAGATGTACTCTCGCTGATATTTTGCAGTGTTTTGCTCGGTACCTTGTGCGCATTTAACGAAGGGGGCACAGTGGATGATAGAAATTGAAAAGCCCGCCATCAGATGCGAAGAGTCCGAGGATGAAGGTAAAGGTCAGACGTTTGTCATCGAACCGCTGGAACGAGGATACGGTACCACCCTGGGCAATTCTCTTCGCCGGGTGCTCTTGTCGTCAATTCCCGGTGCTGCCGTCACCGCGGTGCAGATTGACGGGGTTCGTCATCAGTTTGACACTATTCCCGGTGTAAGGGAGGACGTCACCGAGATAATTCTTAACCTCAAGGACCTGGTGCTGCGTTCCCATTCAGCAGAGTCGCAGAGACTGGTACTGGAGGCAGAAGGCGAAGGACAGGTGACTGCAGGCGACATCCGGGTACCTGCTGATGTTGAGCTGTTTAACCCCGAACACCATATCGCCACCTTAGATACTGACGCCCGTCTGTATATTGAGATGACAGTGAAACAGGGCAGGGGCTATGTGTCGGCGGACGAGAACAAAGAAGAGGGCCAGGCGATAGGGGTTATACCTGTGGATTCTATCTTCAGTCCCATTCGCCGGGTGGACTTCAAGGTGGAGGACACGAGGATCGGCCAGGTGACCGACTATGACCGGCTGGTACTGGAAGTGGTCACCGACGGCAGCATAGAACCAATGGAGGCGGTGAGCCTGGCAGGCAAGATTGTCCGCGAGCACCTGGATCTTTTCGTCAGCCTCACAGAAGAGCCTCTCGCTGAACCCGAGATCATGGTTGAACCGGAGGAAGAAGAGCGCAACAAACTGCTGGATCAAAGCATCGAAGAGTTGGGTCTTTCAGTGCGCTCGTTTAACTGCCTGAAAAGAGCCGGGATTGACACTATTGGAGAACTAGTCGCTTACACTTCTGAGGAGATGCTGGGCATACGCAACCTGGGTGAAAAGTCACTGCAGGAAGTTGAAGAGCGCCTGGCCGAACACGACCTGGAGTTGAGCGAAGAGGAAGATTGATCCTCTAGACAAAGGAAACTGAGAGGAGAGGATGCCAATTGCGGCCCAAGAAGCTTAATCGCGATCCTGCTCACCGCCGGGCTATGTTGAGGAACCTGGTTACCCAGGTGCTGGAGCACGAGCAGGTGCAGACAACCGAGGCAAAAGCGAAGGCTGCCCGGCCGCTGGTGGACAAGATGATAACTCTGGGTAAACGGGGCGATTTGCACGCTCGCCGTCAGGCACTGAGTTATCTTGACGACAGGCGTGTAGTTGAGAAGATTTTTGAAGTGCTCGCTCCTCGCTATGAAGATCGGTCCGGAGGCTATACCCGAGTTTTGAAGGCACAGAACCGGCGGGGCGACGGGACACTCATGGCCATAATAGAACTGGTATGATGGAGCGGGGATGAAAGTCAGTGGACATGAAAGCCCGCAAGACAACTCCCCTCATAGACATGCGGGGGGTCTCTTTTGTCTACCGGAAGGGCGAGCCGGAAGAAGTTGTCGCTGTGCGGGATGTGGATATGCAGATACATCGCGGCGAGTTTGTCGCCGTGGTGGGAGCTAACGGGTCAGGAAAATCGACCCTGGCCAAACTTACCAACGCTCTGCTTTTGCCCACCGAAGGGAAGGTTTTCGTCGATGGCATGCAGACCGACCTCAGAGAACATCTTTGGGATGTGCGTAGGACGGTAGGTATGGTGTTTCAGAATCCCGACAACCAGCTGGTCAGTACCACCGTGGAGCAGGAAGTTGCATTCGGTCTGGAGAACCTGGGAATTCCTACCGAAGACATGCATCGAAGAGTTGATAAGGTGCTGACCGAGGTGGGAATGGCGGATTCGCGCGATCAGGAACCTCACAACCTGTCCGGGGGGCAAAAACAGCGGGTGGCCATAGCCTCGGTGCTGGCCATGGAACCCGCCTGTCTTGTTCTTGATGAGGCCACCTCCATGCTGGACCCACAGGGGCGAGCGGATGTCATGGAAGCTGCCCGGTTTCTTACTGAGGACCGGGGACTGACGGTCGTATGTATAACCCATTTCATGGATGAAGCCGCTGAGGCGGACCGCATAGTTGCCCTGAAGGAAGGTCAGATCGCTGCAGACGGCAGTCCGGAGGATATTTTCGGCGGCGGCCTCGATCTGGAGTCCATCGGTCTGCAGGCTCCAGCAGTTACCCGACTGGCGGAGAATCTACGGGCAGATGGATTGTCGTTATCCGCCGGGATGACTGATTCCGAACAGTTAGTGGGGGAAATATGCCGATTATATTTGAACAGGTAAGTTACACTTATGATGAAGATACCCCCTGGAGCAAACAGGCCCTTTTGGATGTTGATCTGCGCATCGAAGATGGGGACTTTGTGGGTATTGTGGGGCCTACCGGGTCAGGCAAGTCCACTCTCATACAGCACATGAATGGACTGCTGAAGCCTACCAGCGGGCGAGTGGTGGTAAATGGTATTGAAGTGAGTTCCGATTCAAAAGATATGAGGCAGCTGAGGCGCATGGTGGGGCTGGTCTTTCAGTATCCCGAACATCAGCTGTTTGAGGAGACTTTACGCGATGACATCGCTTTCGGTCCGCGCAACCTAGATTTGGATGCCGAGGAGGTGCAGCGAAGGGTTGAATGGGCGTGCTCCGCAGTAGGTCTGCCGGAGGAACTTCTTGACCGCTCTCCTTTTGAGCTGTCCGGGGGGCAGATGCGGCGGGCGGCAATAGCGGGTGTGTTGGCAATGGAATGTGATGTGCTGATACTAGATGAACCCACGGCTGGATTGGACCCGCGCGGTCAGTCGGAGATGCTCGACCTGCTGGATGCTCTGCGCAGGCAGGGCCTGACCATCATCATGGTTTCCCACAGCATAGACCAGCTGGTGCAGCTGGCTGACAGAATTGTGGTCATGTTTGAGGGGCGTGTCATGCTGCAGGGACAAACCCGCGAGGTTTTCGCCAAAAGCGAAGCTTTGCGACAGGCTTCTTTGGATCTGCCTGAGGTGGCAAAAATAATGGAGAAGATCAGAGAAGGCGGTGTGCCCGTGTCCTCGGATGTCCTGACAGTTCGGGAGGCCACGGATGCAATATTAGAGGTATTGCGGGGAGATGGAGATGCTCAAGGGCGGCATAACCATAGGGCAGTACATTCCGGGTAGTTCTGCTGTACATCAGCTGGACCCGCGCACTAAGATTATAGGCACATTATGCTATGTAGTAATTTTATTTGTCGTGGGCAGCTGGGCGGGATACGGCGTTATGGCGCTGCTTACAGGACTGGTTGCCTTTGTGGCCAGGCTGCCGCTGAAGCTACTTTTACGTGGACTGCGTCCGGTGATTTTTATTATTTTCCTGACCATGATCCTCAATATGGTGATGACACCGGGACAGATACTCTATCAGGCAGGGCCCCTGACCGTTACCGATGAGGGGATAGTACACGGAAGCCGCATGGCATTACGACTGCTGCTTCTTATCATGACTACTTCTATGTTGACGCTCACTACGCCGCCTATAGATTTGACAGATGGCATTGAGTATTTGCTTTCACCCTTTCGCCGTGCTGGCGTTCCGGCCCATGAGCTGGCCATGATGATGACCATTGCCCTGCGTTTTATTCCAACGCTTCTGCAGGAGACGGAGCGAATCATGAAGGCCCAGATGGCACGCGGAGCGGACTTCGAAAGCGGAGGACTGATCAAACGGGCCCGTAGCATGATACCCTTGCTGGTTCCCCTGTTTGTCAGCGCCTTCAGGCGGGCGGATGACCTGGCCCTTGCTATGGAAGCGCGCTGCTACCGTGGCGGTGAGGGCCGCACCCGATTCAAGGTGCTGCGGATGACGCAGGCAGATGTTAGGGCTGGAC
>PUMD01000080.1 GCA_003551215.1 Clostridia bacterium
CGGCATCGTCACCGTAAAAGACTCCAATTGGCTGATGAGCTGGACGGTCAACCGCCAGCCACACTTCAAGGCCCAGCGCCCCAACGAGATTGTCGTGTGGGTCTACTCGCTGTTTGTCGAGCGCCCTGGCGACTACATCACTAAGCCGATGCAGGACTGCACGGGCGAGGAGATCACCCAGGAGTGGCTGTACCACATGGGCGTCCCGGTTGAGGAGATTCCGGAGCTGGCCGCAACAGCGGCCAAGACAGTGCCGGTGATGATGCCCTACGTCACGTCGTTCTTCATGCCCCGCAAGGCGGGCGATCGCCCCGACGTTGTGCCAGCGGGTGCCGTCAACTTCGCCTTCATCGGACAGTTCGCCGAGTCCGGTCGGGACTGCATCTTTACGACCGAGTACTCCGTGCGCACCGCGATGGAATCCGTGTACCAGCTGCTCGACATCGAGCGCGGTGTGCCGGAAGTGTTTAACTCGACCTACGACATCCGCTCCCTGCTCAAAGCAACGAGCCGGTTACGCGACGGCGAAGAGGTACATCTTCCCGGCCCGTCACCCTTGCGGAACTGGCTCCTCAATAAGCTTGACGACAACCAGGTCGGCCTGTTGCTCACCGAGTTTGGCCTGCTCCCCAGCCGTTGACCCGCCGCCCGTGAGCTGTAGCCCCTCTTGCTATCGGGCGGGAGGGGCGGCAAGAGTCACCCCGTGAAGGGTCGTCCAGGCGCGGAGAATTTCGCCCACTGACCAGGCCTGGGCCACACAGCCCCTCGGTTGAAAGGGGGCATCGCCGTCAAAAATTTCGCTGATGGTGCCCAGGCCAGCAGTTTGCAGGTGGTGGGCCATGGGCTGCAAAAACTGATCGGCTAGGGCTCGATCGGGCTCTTCCGAGCTTTTGGTGAAGCCGAGGAAACGGTTGCTGCCCTGGGTTGAGCTTGCCGTTATGCAGCCATAATAAATCGCTTGGCGAGTAACTCTAAGTTAGCCCTGCCATACATTTGTCTTTTCAGCATCTTCAACTTGTTGTTTAAGCCTTCGACAGGGCCGTTGCTGACCTCTGTCATCAGGCTAGCTTTGACCGCAGCATAGTCATCGAATAGCCCTTTGGCAAACATTTGCAAAGGTTTGAGAGCGCAGCGTGCTGCCTTTAGTAGCCAGTCATCAAAGTCGTCTGCCTGCCGTTGTCTTAACAGTTGCAAGAACGCTTCCTTCGGCCAACTCAACCAGCTGCGACAAGTCCGGATGCTGCTGGACGACCCGCTCGAGTAGATCAGTCTCTTCCGCCTGACGATTGTCTGGCTTGAGCACGACCAAGTAGGCGGCTTGACGCGGGGTGAAGGGTGGCGACTGCGGGTCAACGACTTTTGGCAACGCTTGGTCGACTTTAATCCTCACCGGCGGTAACCCCTGTGCTTCGCGCAGCCCGCTAAGGTAGCGCTGTAGGGTCCGAAGAGAGCCTTCAAAACCACAGGGTTTGAGCAATTTCATCAGGAGGCTAGGCTCCCTAAGACCCGAGTTCCACCAGTCTAGAAGCTGTGGTTTGTAGGGATCGAGTAGACTGCGCCCAAACGTAGGCCGGCGAGGGGGTATTTCTGGAAAGTCTGGCAAGGTGCTGTAGCGTTCAACGGTCTTGAGGCTAACGCCTACCGTCTGAGCAATCGCGGTTTGAAGCCATCCCTGTGCTTGCAAGGATTTAATAGTCTTTTGCTGGTCTATTTTCCGCTGTTGGTTCTGTCGGATTTGTTGCTGCGACGTCTCCGTAGCAATTGGCTTTGGAACAGCCAAGACGGTCTCTTCAGGAGCGTTTGCAACGGTGGCTTGATGCTGCGATTGTTCAACCGCTTTTAGTTCACTGCGGTAGCTACCAAACGCCTGCTCTAAGGTGTCACTTAAGTTCTTGACCCAGTGAAAGCGATCTGCGACTTGGATGGCCTCAGGTGCGCCTTCAGTCATCGCACGTTTGTAGGCTCTGGAGCGGTCGCGGGAGAGCACTTCTATACCAGGGTGGGCCTGGAGCCATTCGACCAGGGTTTCTGCCTTACGGTCTGCCAGCAGGGCAATCGGTTGATGCGTTTCCAGATTAACCAAGATAGTGCCGTAGTTGTGGCCTTTGCGGAAAGCAAAGTCATCGACGCCCACTACCTTTGGGGTCGTAAAATCCGGCAGTGGCAATCGCTGAAGCTGGTTCAGCAAGGTACTGCCGCAGGCAACATAACCCAAGCAAGCGCCTAATCGAGCCCATGCGGCACCCCCTAGCGCTAAGCTAATTGACTGTAACCGCTGTATCAATCGCACGGTCTTTCGCGCCCAAGGGGCGGCCACTTCCGGCAGACGCTCTGTAAAAATGCGGCGGCGACACTCAGCGTTTGGGCAGAAAAACTTACACACTTGAAGAATAAGTCTAAGCCTGAAATGGACGCAGGGTAAGTCAGCTAGTGTTCGCTCATAGCGGCTATGGATACGACGAGTCAGACCACCGCATAGCGGACAGGGGACTGTCGTTTGCGTAGAGGAAAGATTCAGCAACAGGCAATCACCTGACTCAATGGTGTAGCTTTCCAAACGGAGCAGACGGGTACTGGGCAACAGAGCTTGAAGGAATTCCATCGGCAGATCACTGAAAGGGGTGATCTACAGTTTCCTCACTATCTCTCGGCTTCACCAAAAGCTCGGAAGAGCCCAGGGTAGTTGACATTTCACACTCGGCGGTTAGCCGATCTCGTCACCCGTCGTCGACAGCTCGTCGAGGCTCAGGTGGCCGAAAAGAATCGGTTAACGCGAGCAGCTCAGGCGATTCAACCCAATATCCAAGATCATATC
>PUMD01000187.1 GCA_003551215.1 Clostridia bacterium
CAGGTGAGAAAACACCTGATCCACCGACAGTCCGACAAGTTCGGCTCCCAGCTGTTCAAACTGCTTTCTTCTGCGTTCGAAAGCCATGAATTCGGTGGTGCACACCGGAGTAAAGTCACCCGGGTGGCTGAACAGCACAAACCATTTCCCCTGGTAGTCATCCGGCAGGTTTATGGCGCCCTGGGTTGTCTTTACCTGCATTTTCGGAAACTGGTCTCCCAAAAGTGGTATGCCGCCCTGCGTCTTTTCTCCCACTGCTCATCATTCCTCTCTGTGTACTCGGGTTGATGGGTGTTGGGTGATGCTGGTTGCCGGGTGGACGATTTTCCGTCCGGTCAGATGATGTCAGCAACTTTTTGAGAAGTAGCGATCGAGCAATCCCTGCAACATGGCCGCATGGCGACCCTCATCGCGGGAGGACTCGTCGAAAACGTCATGAGCCTCGTCCATGTTCAGAGCCTTCGCCTTCTTCGCCGCCTGTCGTTTGCCCTTCTGAGCCATCTTCTCGCCATTGAGCATTTTTCGCAGGTTCTCCTCGGTGCTGTCGGAAATTATGCCGTTGAGTTCGGCGAAACGGGCGGCGTGTTCGGCCTCCTCTTGGGCTATGGTTATCAGGGTTTCTGCCACTTCCGGGAGACCTTCCCGCTGCGCCTGACGCGCCATGGCCAGATACTCACCAACTTCAGAAGTCTCTCCCCGGAAGTTTGCCTCCACCTTTTCTGCCAGTTCTGTCTCTTCTGCGCTGCCCATCTGGTATCCGTCCATAGTCTTCTCAGACCCCTTTCTTATAAGTGATACTAGGTGATAATAATTACTGCTATTCGGTAAAAAAATATCGACCCTATCCACTCCGACAATCGGGACAAAGTGCTATGATGTTGACCTCTACTCTCAGCACCTCATAACCGTCATCTTTCGCCAGGCTCCTGGCGGCATCTTTCAGATCGCCTGCTTTCCCGGTGACGTCGTCAACATTACCGCATCGTATGCACGTTACGTGTGGATGTGGGGTGGTATTGGGGTCGTAGTGGAATTTCTGCTTCTGACCCACTGCGAACCGCCACACCAGATCTGCTTCTTCGAAGGCCTCGAGCGTCTTGTACACGGTATTCAGACTGATTGACGGATGCTTTTGTTTCGCCGCCTGATATATGTCATCGGCGGTGGGATGATCGGTGTTTCCGTGCAGAAACTGCATTATGGCCAGACGCTGCGGAGTTACCCTCAGTCCGCGTCTTCTCAGCATGCTTTCGATGTGTTCTGCGCCGTTCATCATCCTCACCACCGTTTCCAGTAATCATTATTAAGTAACACAGGTTACTTGTCAAGGCTTTTGCCCGATGATTTTCAGATGCATTCTCACAGGCCCATCGGCTTTTGGGGGAGACCGGTCCTCCGGCGGTCTGAACCTTGCGGTTTTGAGGGGAGTGGGAATAGAATCGCTGTATAAGGGCAGCAGCGGAGCTGGCTGGTAACAGCATTTATCTGAAAGGAAGAGGTTCGATGGCATCATCAAAGAGTCGACCCACAACGGGTTCTGCCGATGAGGAAGTCGGGCAGCTCGATCACCTGGAGTTTTCCAGCATAAAGGGGCTTGGGGACAAGGTGTTTGCCTTTGCCATGACGCTTCTGGTCTACAACCTGGCCACACCCGATGTTCCGGCAGACAGGCTGGCGGGTGCACTGGCCGGACAGGTGCCTCAGTTTGCTGCGTTCATTCTCAGTTTTGCCGTGGTGGCTAACGTCTGGTGGCAGCATCACAAACTGACCAGCATGTTCAGAAAACTTGAACCGGTCATGGCAGCGCTGTATTTCATGCTGCTGGCGGTGGTGGTGCTGGTGCCCTTCAGCAGCGGACTGATCGGCAGCGCTCCCCACTCGCAGGCGGCTGTACTGTTTTTTATCAGCCTTTTCGTCATACTGAACTGTCTGTGCGTGTTTCTCACCTTGAGAGCCAACAGCGTGGATGCCTGGCGCCATCCAGTATCCAGCGGACACTTTTACTGGCTGCTTTTCAACTTCATTGGGGGAATGGTCCTTTTGGCGGTGGCCCTGGTGGTCTCCCTGTGGTACCCTCTGGTGGGCCTGTCCGCAGTGGCGGCGGGGGCGGTCGTAGGGCCGCTGCTGGCCCCCATGACTTACGATAAGTACGGTAATGAGGGTTGAAGCTGCTGCTGACTGCGGGCCTTGCACCAAAAGCTCCTCAGTTCTGTGTCGCGGGAGACTGTATCAGCACTGCGAAGCGCGGCGACTACGGAGGTCGGCCGTGCCAAAAGATCTATCCCCTGCCGTTTTCGGGTGGTGAAATGGGGGTAGATGGTCTTTGGGATTCTTGTGTGGGGCTTGATCACTCGATTATCGTATAGATATCCTCGATATCCAGCCTGCTGGCCTGCGAACCCGAGTCCGCGGGATAACCAACCGCCACGATGCAGAACGGATCCAGATAGTAGGGCAGATCAAGCTCTTTGCGGATCGCCGCCAGTTTTATCCCGCCTACCCAGCAGGTTCCCAGACCCTGGGCTGCGGCAGCAAGGAGCATGTTCTGTACGGCTGCGGCGCAGTCCTGAGTGGAGAGAAAGTCTCTCCCCCAGCGGTCGTAGGTTTCTGTGCTTGGCCTGACGTCCTTGCAGACCAGGACAAGTACGGGGGCCTGACTGAGCCAGTCCTGATGAGGGCCCTGCGGGGTGCCGCGATAGGTGTGCTGTACAAGAGCCTCGCGCTTTTGCCGGCCGAACACGGCAAAAAAGCGCCACGGCTGGG
>PUMD01000120.1 GCA_003551215.1 Clostridia bacterium
ATGATCCTCCATCCGCTTTTCTTTGCCAGCTCTTCGCGTTTTTCGTCCGGGCTTACTGCCACGGGATTCCCCACGAGCCGCAGGAGAGCCACGTCATAGAAGCTGTCTGCGTAGGCCCAGCTGGCGGACCAGTCGACTTCTCTTTCTCCGACCCAACACAGGAGCCTCTGTGCCTTCAGTTCCCCCATTAAGACTTCGGAAGTACTAGTGCCTTTCAGGATTTCATCTTCAAATCTCTGAGGGGTTCCGATAGCAGTATCTATATTCAGCTGTTGGGCTACTTCCTCAAGCAGCATGTGGTAGGCTCCTGAGAGAAGGACCATATGATGACCCTTCTTCTGCAATTCATCTATTTCTTGCACCACAGCCATGTTAAACAGGTCGGCCATCAACGCGGCCGTCTCTCCGAAAAATTCGCGCATCTGCTGTCGCGTCATGCCGGCAAACAAAACATTGAATGCACTGACTGCTCTCATTCTCATCTGTTGGCTGTCGGACCCGCCCTTTCTTTTCATTTTGTAGGCGAGGTAGAGGGGCGAGAGCTTCATCAATGCTGTCGCCAGAGTGGTTTTCGGGTATCCCATTTGCAACCAGCATCTCATTAGAAAGGGTAACGTTTCCCCAGGATAGAGGGTGCCGTCAAAATCGAATATTGCCAGTTTCATGTTGTCATCTCCTCAGGACTTATCTTCAGCATCAGTGTAGTCGGTGACAACCCGGAGATATCAGACTTAATGGACTGGTCTTAGCCGCTCCTATCTCGACGATAAATGCACGTTTGCAAATGAGGCCAATCCCCATTTTCCATTCGCTAGCCTTCATTCCAATCCCTCCTCCGCCCCCTTAAAACGCGAAATTGAAGAAGGATTGCGGGTGTCCCGAATAGAGGAACTGAGCCAGACCTTTCTCGGGCGATATCCCTGGGAATGAAGGCTTGCCTGCGAGGGATGTCGGTCAAGTTTCGCCAGGCGGCAGACCTGTGCCATAGCCTGTTAGAGCTTCATTCCGGGGGGAAGGCGGGGAAACTCATCCGGCATCTGTTCAGCACGTCAGCCCCAAGAAGCATAAACGAAAAATGACCGTTTCTTTTGAGACTATCTTTGTATTCTGTCGGATAATCTGATTTAATACCATAGCACGAGCTAATTTAAAAACTTAATTCGGCATATGGAGGGATCAGTGTTGGTTTCAGAGTTCAGCTCAACAGATATAAGAAACGTGGCCATAATTGCACACGTGGATCACGGCAAGACCACCCTTGTGGATTGCCTGCTTAAGCAAAGTGGTACCTTTCACGAAAAGGCAGAGGTCAGAGAGAGGGTGATGGACTCCATTGACCTGGAGCGGGAACGCGGGATCACAATCCTGGCCAAAAATACCGCTATAATTTACAAAGATACCAAGATAAACATTGTGGACACGCCCGGTCATGCCGATTTCGGGGGTGAGGTCGAACGGGCCCTGAGCATGGCCGATGGAGCTCTTCTGATTGTGGATTCTGTTGAGGGTCCCGGGTCACAGACCAAATTTGTGCTGAGAAAAGCACTGAAAGCAGGGCTACAGCCGGTGGTGGTGGTAAATAAAGTCGACCGCCCGGACAGCCGTTGTGAAGAAGTACATGATGAGATCATAGACCTCTTCATTGAGCTGGAAGCTGATGATGATCAGCTGGATTTTCCGGTCATATATGCCTCTGGCAAGGAGGGTTGGGCCGCAGAGAATCTTTCAGATAAGCGCTCAAACGTGGAGCCTCTATTTGAGGTCATTGTGGATTATGTCGATCCACCCCCGGTTGACGCCGAGGGAGCCTTTCAGATGCTGGTTTCTAATCTTCAGTACGACAACTACTTGGGAACCTACGCTATCGGTCGAATTCAGCGCGGAACCCTCCGTCAGGAAGAGAAGGTTGCCGTCATGCATCATGATGGTGCGGTGACAGAAGGCAAGGCATCTAAATTGTTTGTGTTTGATGGTCTTGACAAGGTGGAAACGGAAAAGGTTGGCGCTGGTGAAGTGGCCGCAGTAACCGGCCTGCAAGAGGTTAATATCGGCGAAACCCTTGCAGATCCGGAAAAACCGGAACAGCTCCCGGTCATAACAATTGATGAGCCCACTCTCAGCATGACTTTCATGATTAATGACAGCCCCTTTGCAGGGCAGGAGGGCGAGTATGTTACCTCACGCAAGCTCAAGGAGAGGCTGAACCGGGAACTCAACACCAATGTGAGTTTGCGGGTTGAGGAGACAGAAAGCCCAGATAGATTCCGGGTGTCGGGTCGCGGAGCACTGCACCTTTCCATCTTCATTGAGAATATGCGGCGGGAGGGTTATGAACTGCAGGTTTCCAAACCCCGGGTCATATACAGGACTGTCGATGGAGAATTGATGGAGCCGGTGGAACACCTGACGGTGATCATACCGGAAGAAGCTCAGGGAGCAGTTATGGAAAACCTGGGAGAAAGAAAGGCTACTCTCGTCAGAATGGAATCGGCCGGCGGGGAGGATATTCGGATGGACTATCATATACCCACCAGGGGTCTGGGCGGATTCCGCTCGCAGTTTCTTACCGAAACCAGGGGAGAGGGAGTCATGAGCTACAGTTTTCACGGCTATGAGCCGTACCGGGGTGAGATTCAAACGCGCACGCGCGGTTCTCTCATCGCCTGGGAGAAAGGGATCGCCACCAAATACGGTCTGCTGCAGGCGGAGAAGAGAGGTACCCTTTTTATAACGCCGGGAACCCGGGTTTACGAGGGAATGATTATCGGTGCCAACAGCAGGGATACAGACCTGGAGATCAATGTCTGCAAGCGCAAGCAGCTTACCAATTTTCGGGCAGACGGTGCCGATGATACAGTCAGGTTACAAGAACCCAAAATCCTGACTCTGGAGGAAGCTATCCAGTACATCAGAGATGATGAACGTGTGGAAATTACTCCTAAAAACATCCGGTTGCGCAAGAAATACCTGGACAAAAACAGGAGAGATAAAGCCAAAAAGGAAGCACGAAAAGAATCAACTCCCGATGTTTGAGCTGGTGTGACCGATCCACAGTTCCTGCCGGATTGACAACCCACCAGGTTGCGGTGAGCAGAGCCCGAGGTTTCTATCATTTTCCTGGGCTTGGACGCAATTGATAGTGCAGCGTAAGGATTTTCACCCTTTCGATTGTTTGTGGTGTTATGACTGCAACAAAGTGTAGTGGGGACACTGTGTACTAGAGCAAAGAGCAGCGAGCAGAATTGGTAGAGGCGCACTGGGAAAGCGTCTGCTGGACACAGTGATAGAGAACGTCCGGTTGGTTAACGTCTTTATTGGTGAAATCTACGGAGCACAGGTGGGAATCTATCACGGTTACACAACCCATGTTAAATCAGGTCCCGACGGGAGCGGAACTAACGATGAGCCTCCGATGCAGGGGCAAAGGCGCTGGACGGACAGGGAATGTATCTCCTTGCAGGATTCATCGATGCACACGTTCACATCGAAAGCAGCATGATGACCCCACCGACTTTGCTGAGGCTGTCATTCCCACGGTGAAGCTGACGATTGCGCTCCGCGGGCTATCCAGTTGGAAGACAAGGTTTTACTGTTGCATTTTTGACAATGGGCGATCAACGCAGAGGACAGGTTCCCACAAACAGGCTTGACCCAACCCGATGCTTCGCCGCTTTCAGACCACCTACCCGGAAGTCGCAACTGTTCTGTACGCACACAGCGCCCCTGCTGAAATGACCGGTAGTCCACCCAAAATTCATTCTTTCCGCCGCACAGGAAGTCCTCGGCTCATGTCGAATAATCATATGTTGGAGATTAGAAATTCGATAAGCGTTGAAAACTGTAGCCGCGGTTCGGAAGAGCCGTCGCTTGTTGCCTTCTTGGTGAGAGCCTCAAGAGCTGATTGAGCTGCGGAAAACCCGGATGAAGTTGAGCGGAAACACCGAAGGTATGGTGAAAGGGACCACCATGGAGTGTTCAGGAATGCCGTTTGGGGAGGTGGTTGATGCTGTGCGGGTAGCTCTTGGAGTGATAGACATCGGCAAAGAGCGAGCCCAGAACCTCGGGTCAATGCTGGCCATGGCAGAGTCGGCGGCCGCGAAGGGGGCAGACCTGCTGCTCTTTCCTGAGGCATCTCTGACCGGGTTGATAAATCGTGACGAACCTGCCGAAGATCTGCCGCTGGGAGTCTCGGTGCCGGGTCCGATAACCGACAGATTGTCACAGAAGGCTCGGGAGTTGGGCGTGCATCTGGCTTTAGGACTTCTGGAACGAGATGGCGACCGCCTGTTCGATACGGCACTGTTGTTTGACCCCTGTGGTGAGCTGGTTTTGAGGTACCGGCGCATATCGTCAGGCTGGCACGGGCTGGCAGCGGACCCAGAAGTTTATGGTCATGGCGACGCCGTCAGGGCTGTTGATACTCAATTGGGTCGGGTGGCTTTTCTCATCTGCGGCGATCTGTTTTCAGATGAAGCCTCAACCGCCGGTGGGATGTCCTTTGACTGGCTGCTGGTTCCCTATGCCCGCTGCAGCGATGAACCCGGTTATGATCAGAACCGCTGGGAATCGGAAGAAGAGCCGCACTATTCGGCGCGGGTGCGCGAACTGGGGGTCACTACCCTCATGGCAAACTACCTGGCTCCAGGAGAGATCTGTCGGGGAATGTGCGGTTGGTGTTCTGGTGGAGCCTACGGCGGAGCAATGGTCATTTTGGGCGACGGCACCATCGCAGCCAAAAAGCCGGCCGGTGAGGAAGGGATGCTGCTGGCAGACCTCTAGTGATGCATGTGGATCAATGTAGCACCCAAAGGATAAGTGAGTCCGGAGGTGGACACCAGCAGCCAGCATTCAGAGACTGCGGATATATATAATTAATGCTGACGTCATGCTCACCCCATACGCGCCATCTATTGTTCAGACCTCGCAGTCTTGAGCGATCTATAGTTTCTCTTTGTCGATCGTTGCATCGGCCCGCAGGCTGACCAGGTGAGGCAAGCACCACTGGTGAGCTGCAGATGTATGATCATTTTGGTTTGGCTGATTAACCCGGAGAGAGACGAACGTGCCGGGCAAAGGCCAGTATATCATCAGTCTTTTTTGGAAGAAGTCCCTGGCATTCTTCCCGGCGCCTAACAACCATGCCGAGTGCGCACAAAGCGCTGGTCGCAAGGTGTGGTTGCAGTGATGCTGCCTTTTGCCAGCTGCAGCTTGTCGCCAAAAACGCAAGCTGGCAAACTCAGAGGGTGAGGTGATGAGTATTTGATCGCAGTAGTGGACTACGGGCTCAACAACATCCGCAGTGTGGCAAACGCTCTCGAGCACCTGGAGCGACCTTATGGGGTCATCTCTAAACCCGAAGACATCCGCAGTGCAGATGGCGTGATTCTTCCGGGTGTCGGTTCCTTTGCGCCCGCAGCCCAGACGCTGCTGGAGAGCGGACTGGCCGGAGCCCTCCGCGATGCAGTGGCGCGAGATATCCCCCTTTTGGGGATATGTTTGGGAATGCAGCTGCTGTTTGACAGCAGTGCTGAAGCCGACAGGACCGCACCTGCAGCACAGGTGCCGGGCCTAAGACTCATAGAGGGGCGGTCTGTGCTGCTGGAAGTGGACCGCAAGGTACCTCACATGGGGTGGAATCAGCTGCAGCTCACCTGTTCCTCGCCGCTGACGGAGAGGATAGGCGGCGGTACTTACATGTATTTTGTGCATTCCTATTACCTACCTGCCGACGGGCCTGCAGGAGACTGGGCGGTTTCTGTGACCGACTACGGCGTCCCCATGATCAGCGCAGTGCAGCAGGGTCATGTCATGGGTACTCAATTTCACCCGGAAAAAAGTGGGCCGGCCGGCCTGAGGCTTTTGGACAATTTTGCACGCCTTTGCACCTGAGTCTGCCCGGTCATATGTGAAAGGAGGAGGCCCTTGTTAGCCAAAAGAATCATCCCCTGTCTGGATATAGCTGACGGCCGTGTAGTGAAGGGCATTCATTTTGAGAACCTGCGTGATGCTGGTGACCCGGTAGAGCTGGCCCGCGCCTACTACCAGGTAGGCGCCGACGAGCTGACCTTTCTTGACATCTCTGCAACCGTGGAGAACAGAGACACCACCCTTGAGGTGGTAGAAGCCGTTTCCGAACAGATCTTCATACCCCTGACTGTGGGAGGCGGAATCACCAGCATAGATGATATAGCGGATACGCTGCGCGCAGGCGCGGACAAAGTATCCATCAACTCGGCGGCGGTGAGCAATCCGCAACTGGTGGCCCGTGCTGCTCGCCGCTTCGGCCGCCAGTGTATTGTCGTGGCCATCGACGCCAGACGGCGGAGCGTGGATGGTACACTGAGCTGGGAAGTACACACCCACGGGGGAAGGCAGCCTACCGGCCTCGATTTGCTGCATTGGGCCAAGGAGGTGGTGCGGCTGGGAGCAGGCGAGCTGCTGTTGACCAGCATGGACCGCGACGGAACCCGCGAGGGCTATGACCTGCAGATGCTGGCCGAGGTAAACGAGCGCGTGGGAGTGCCAATCATTGCTTCCGGTGGGGCCGGCGAGCCCCGTCACATGGTCGATGCTTTCCGTGCAGGCGCCGACGCTGTCCTGGCCGCCTCCATATTTCACTATCAGGATATGTCGGTTACGCAGGTGAAAAAACACCTGCTGCATTGGGGGGTGTCGGTCCGGTTGTAAGGCGGTCTGTTGGGCAGTTTTATGCTGCGATTGTATCGCGGATGTTCGTGTGTGAGGGTAGCTGGTGAGTCAACATGGATGGATCAGAGTTACAAGAGGCGGGTCCTGCTGAGGACTCTCGCTGCTTGTTTTGACCCCCCGGTGGGTCATTATTTACACTTCCCGACTGCAGAAACCAACAGTCAATGCACGCGTTCGCTCAAGGTATACCGCCCTGTCCACAATTGCTCCTGCGCCCTGCAGGAATACAGAGGCCGGCGCGAGGTTTGACATTGCTGGATTGCTACACATGCCCAAATAGCAGCGGCATGGCGCGTGTTTCGTAGAGAAAAGCTTAGACAATGCCGCAGCGGTGATGACCGCTGCTGAATCCAACCACCGGGTGGGCTGTGCAGCTGGTGGAGTTGACAAAAGAAGGTAGGACAGGGCGTGATCGAGAAACGGCCGGTTGGGCCACGATCATCGATTCGGGGATGGGGATACTGCCCCCGAGGTTGCAGCGCAGGACAGAAGCAAGAGACTGTCAGCGCAAATTGACATCGGATCCAGACTCAGTGAGGTGTTCGGGTTTGACAAAGGCATACAGATGCCCAAAGGTGGTGATGTGAGTTGTGGCGAATGCATCTGCTGGTCAGAGCTGTCATTTTCAACGATCGGCGAGTGCTGCTGGCTCATCAGGTAGGGGCGGATAACACCTTTTTGCCCGGGGGCCACGTGGAGGCAGGAGAACCAGCTGTACATGCGCTGCACCGGGAGCTTCGCGAGGAGACCGGCCTCGACGTAGATGTCGGGCGGTACCTGGGGGTTGTGGAAGCCCGCTGGAAGGACGATACTGAACAACACCACGAGATAGCCCACGTATTCCTTACCAGTTTTGTCGACCGCAAACCGCCTGATGCAGTTGAGTCCCGCGAGCGGCATCTTGAATTTTTCTGGGTTCCCCTCGGGCGGCTGCAGGAGCACATGCTGCTTCCCAGGCCTGTTGTTGGACTGATACGTCGGTTGGCCGCCGGTGACGATTCCGCCCGGTGGGCAAGCACTGCAGCGGATCTGTAGTGCTGCGACGGGGCAATTTTGGGATGAAAGGCAAACAGCGATCGGGGTTTGATGCTATCAGCAGGCGAATCTTACAATGCAGTCAGATTTGCTGCCCAGCTTCACTGCAGTACGATGGGGGGCTGCGCGCTTCAGCGAGAGTGAGCAACCGGAGGGCGTGGCTGTTTCTGACACATTGCCCGCAGAGTTGACAGGAAAGGGATGAAAATGCGACGAAGGCTGCCAGCTGCACTTTTTCTGATCGTGATCCTTGTTCTTTCTTCTTGGCCGTCAATGCAGGCTGCTGATGCCATCTCCCCGGGTGACATAGAGGAGCCGGCACCGGGCCCCCGCAGGGGAGATTTCGGTCTCAGGTTTCTGCTTTTTTTTTATCAGTCTGCTTTTTGTGGGGTTTGCCATTTTCACCATCATCGAACCCAGAGAGTCGTTTCTGCTGTTTCGCCGGTGGCAGTACGATGGACCAGTGGAGATAAGTGAAACTTTCGAGCAGGTTCTGCGGTTCGGCTCGTGCGGTGGTCTGATAATATACTCGCTGCTGTTTATCCTCTCTGGAATGACAAGCATACTCCTTTGGGCCTGCGGCGTTATCGGTGCCGTCTATCTTCTCTTCAGATTTGCAGACCGGTGATCTGCACACCAGATGACAGGCGCGTCCCACTCAGTCTTTTGCGCCTCGGTGATCGATCGGCTGTGCGCGCCGGAGGACACCCCAAGTTGAGGGACCAGACTGGTTGGATTTGAGGTGAGGAGCGATAGGATCGGAGGGTGAGCCGCCCCCGATCCTATCTTCACGACTGCTTCATCCGAATATGCAGGCAGTTTTGCGGCATGATTGGCCGACCCGCATGCAGGGCCCTGCAGGATCCATTGATGCGCAAAGCCGGAGGGTGGGAGAGAGGAGGCGCTCAACGGACAACGATCTCCTCAAGGTGCTTGACCCACCGCTGTCCGAACTCATCGTCCTTGACCACCAGACGGTACGGTCCCGAGCCGCCCTCCGCCGCGGGGGACAGGGGCTCATCGTTTATCTTGTACACGATGAATACCAGGTCATCGTCAAGGACTTCACCCGCAGGCAAAGCAACAGTGTACCCATCAGCCGCCTTCCCTATGAACTGTTCGGCGTCATCGACATCGACGCCGATTGACGCCAGCAGCTCTTTCAAAAGGACTCCCGTGTAGGAGTTGTTGTCATCCCTGTCGCTGCGGTCCACCGTAAAAGAATGTTCCTGCAGCTCGAGGATCGCATCGAAATCCACCGTCTCTGTTCGTTCATCGTCGGAGATAATGCGGACTTCCGCTTCTCGTTGATACGCCAGCTCGTCCTGGCCACCAGGCAGGCTGCAGCCGGAGAATACGGCGGCCATGAGTGCCAAAACAGCAATTGCACCAAGTAGTCTGCTATTCATCACTATCCTCCCCGTCAAGCAGCCAGTACGGGACAAACATGTCCTCCGGCACCAGCCGGCCGTGATCTCCGCCCTCTTCGGTTGGATGCATGCCGTGGTCGGAGAATATGATGACGTGTCCATCCCATGCAGCCAGCAGCTGCTCAAGATATCCGTCGGTCTCGGCGATCTGCTGCATCGTTTCCGCCGCGAGGTCACCGTGGGTGTGGCCGGCTTTGTCGACGTCTTTGAAGTGCACAACCAGGAGATCGTAATCCTGTTGGGACCGCTTCAGCGCTGCCTCGAGTATTTCATCATCGGTGCTTCCATCAGCATTCCTGTCGACGCACATCACCGGATCGATCTCGAAGTCTATTGTCTGAATCGGTCCGATTATAATTGTGGACTTGTATCCTCGTTCCTCAGCCTCCCCAAATATGGTCGGCACCTGGGGAGAGCGGTGCTCACGACGGTACATTCCACTTACGTCTGGTGTTTCTCCGGTGAGTGATGCGGCCATATTTACCGGAGTAATGGGGGGGTATGCCACCATGGCCTTCTCCGCCTCCGGAAGTGTGCTGAGGAAAGGTGCGTGACCGTGCTCGATGGCGTACAGATACTGGTGATATCCAAGACCGTCAACCAGGATGGCCAGCACCTGCTCGCCCTCTTGCATCAGCTTCAGCGAATCATGATAGACATCGGTGATTCTTCTCTCCGGTGGGTCCAGCACCACTCCGGCAACATCTTCAATGAGCACTTCTCCATCTGCGTGGTACGATACGCTGTTTGGACCCAGGCGAAACTCGTCCAGTCGGCCAAACTGCTCTATTTCGCCCCTCCTTCCGACCACTACAGCCCCATCAAAGTCCAACTGGCCTCCCAGCAGGCCTTCAATGTCGGGTATCGTCTGCCTGTTGAAGGCGGTTACCTGCAGCTCGTTTCCCTCATGGTGTTGAGTCGAGCTTCCAACCTCTTCAAAGGCGTGCAAGTATCCCTGTCTGTACAGATCACCTGCGGAAGTCTCAAGCAGAGCAGATGCCGTGTCAATAACACCGAAGCCGGCGTATTTGTGGGACCTCTCTGCTACGATCACCACCTCGGACAGCTGCTTGATATTCGACGAACGCGGATGGTTGAAGTTGACTGCTTCCCATCCGTACTGTTCGCTTACCCCAATGTAGCTTCCTGAAAGGTCTGTGCTGCACATCAAGGCGGCCCTTCCATCATGGCCGACCAGAAGTAGGCTCGGGTCGAAACCGGTTGGCTTGACCTCAGCGACCACCTCCTGCAGGGGTACAGCATGCACCACACGGTCCCCCACCTCCAGGGTCTCTGAGTCTATGTCAATGTCATCCAGGCTGTCGACCCGGAGAGGGGCTTGTACATCACCCATCACGTGCAGGGGAAGAACTGCTTTATCGTTCTGACTCTGAGTGTAAAACATATAATATCCGCCAGCGGCGATCACCAAAATGATTGCCATGCAGGCTCCAACCGTCCTTTTGTTCATATAATCCTCCCCGTCTTCTGGGATGTCTTATTAAGTTTACGTCCTGCCGTCAGGCAGGAGGCCCGCAGACCGAAAACCGGCTCCGAGGCTGCTGCAGGAGAGGGGGCCCGGGGCACCCCCTGTTTATCAGCAGACCCTGAGTCATCGGATGCATCAGCCACTCAGTCCTGACGCCTGTATAGTGACAACATCCCGACTCACAGGTTTTCTTTTGATCAACGGACGTCAATCTGCCACTTTAAGCATCAGCAGGTCCTTGACCGCCGTACTGCGCGGCAGGTCTTCGAAGACGGATGCAACCTCACCGCTGTCCCTGAAGAACACAATGCCCGCTTCAAGATCTTCGGAAGAGACTTCCGCTGTATATCCATCGGATGCCTCCAGTACGTATTCATCGGCATCGAGCAGCCCAAGCTCCTCTGCCAGCGCGGACAGAGAAACGCCCACATCCTCGTCGACCGAGGCCTCACCCAGCAGCTCAGGACTCCTGCTGACGGAGATGAAGGCGGTGTCGCCGACGGTAAACCAGGCGAGGTCGCGCACGTGCATGCCGCGCGGCATCTCTGGCGACCTGAAAGCCGGAGCATCATCGCTGCTCATCACGATGAAGGCATCAACAAAGACGTCGTAGTCTTCTGTCTTTTCGAACCCGTCTGTGGCCATCATGCAAACTGAATCGGAAAGCGTAACGTCGGCCAGCAGGTCAACAGTCTTGACTGCCTTTTGTTCCTCATCGTAGCCGTCGTGGTAAGGGACGCTGTCGATCACCTCAGCTGCTGTCTCGATAAACACCAGCTGCTTTATTTCGGCTGCTGTTTCCTCGGGGTGACCCAGCTCGACTTCCACCAGGTTTTTGACCCAATACATGGCTTCCTCGCCCGGAATGAAGGCGCGCAGGGGTCTGGTGTCCTCCCACAGGGGTTCGCCGGCGATCTCGTAGGCAAGGATGACTTCATGTTCTTCGAGTATCTCCTGCGGGACGTCCACCGCATAACCATCTCCGGCGATAAAGCGGACTCCGTCCAGATCACCTATCTCAGCGCCGGCTTCAGAAAGCAGCTCCTCCAGCAGCACCCCCTTGATATCGTACCGGTCCTCACCATCATCGGTTTCCCTGACTATCTCCCGCGTCTCAGCTGGATACTCCGTCATCAGCTGCTTGACGGAAAATTCAGTTTCGCCCGTCACCTCACAGCTGAGTGTGAAGAAGTCATCCTCACCGGTGTATTCCCGAGCAGGTTCAGTTGGCTCGGCTGCCTCGTCAGCGCAGCCGGCAAACACGAGCATAAATGCTATCAACAAAGCGGAAATTACGGCTACCTTTCGCAAGTCAATCTCCCTCCTCGTTGTATGGTTGTTTTTTCTCACATATTCCCGCACTGCGCACCGCATCTAAACTAAACAAAACCGCCACCTCGAAAAGGAGATGGCGGTTTTCGGCGCCCAAAAGCGCGTGGTGTCTCATCAATTCTCCTTTCCAAGTGCGGGAGGCCCCCGGGTTTCCCGAAAGGACCCTACCGGTCTGCACCCCATAGCCGCGTCAGGCGACCTTAGGGAGTACGACTCGGAGAATGTTTGGTTGCCAAAGACGGCGAGAGGCCAGCAGCATCGCATCAAAGTCACCTCTCACAAGAGTACTTTCTTGACCGGGCTCCGGATTCCTGCCCGGTTATGGCATGCCATCCTCCGGCGTCCGCTGTGTAACAAAAATAATTTGTCCTGCACCGCAAAGACCCCTGATGATGTCGTCAACCAACATGTCGCAGTATTACCGTTGACTTTGGAACCTGCAATGTACAGGGTGCTTCACCACCGAAGCCAGGTTGAAGGGAGGAATCGGCATCCCGGGGTGCGCCCCCCAGGTGATGATGTTTCCAATTGCAGTGTTAGCGTAAAGTCTTGGTAGGTAGAGTGAGGTTAGACATAGAAGTAGGACCTCACCCGGCTGTCATAAAGACAGCTGAATCTCCAGAGAAGGGATGAGGTCCTGTGATAGATATTCGTGA
>PUMD01000084.1 GCA_003551215.1 Clostridia bacterium
AAGTGGAAGGTTTGTCCTGATCAAAATTGCGCTCTTGATTGGGAGGATATGGCTTTTTTCTTAGAATATAAATCTTTAGTCACTGAAATAAAAAGATCAAATAAATATCCTGTTTTAAGTATTCAATTGAAAAATAAATGTATTTTATATATAAAAGAAACTGATTCTTCTGACAGTGTATTAATACAAGCTGCAGATTTATTTGCAGGGATGGCAAGGTATTCTAGGGCGAAGTATGATACTTATGTTGAGTGGTCTATTAAAAAAAGCAAACAAAGTCAATTAGTTCCCACTAATATCAAACTAAGTAACGCTGATAAACACAAATGTTTTATAATAAATAATTTTGATTTAATGTGTAAATCCAAGAAGTTAGGAGTCAGTTTAAAAAGTTCTAAAGGTTTCAGAACATTTGATCCAAATAATAGGATTAATTTTTGGTTTTATAATCCTCAATCTGATAAGGATAAAGCTCCGACACATTGATTGTAAATCAAGTATTAAATTATAATACTTTATTAAATAGCCAATTTAAGAACTCCCTGAAAATAATGAAAAATTTGATTAAAAAAAATCTATTAAAATGAAATATTTCAGTTTTAGATTTTGAAGATGATTCCAAAATATAGGGCATAATTTTAAAAAATTAAATAAGATTTTATTCTCTTTTTTTCATTAAAAACTCTCTTATCATTTCATTGTTCCATCCATGAAAATCTTTAAAGAACTGCCAGTAATTACCTTTTTTCCCACATCCATAACACTTATAACCTTTTGCATGGACCATGAAAGATGGTTTCTTGTCTTCATGATCTTTGAAAGGGCAGTGATACATTACATATTTCTTTGCAGGATATTCTCTTTCAGGCATGCCTAATAATGACTTAAAAAATTCCTGATGGTCTATTAACTTGCTTGATTTTTTATCTTTCCAAGTTAAAACTGGTTTTTTCATCAACTTAGACTTAATCTGAGAATTATGCGATTCCACTAGATCTATTTTCTGAAGGTGTTCATGAAAATTCGTTGAATAATCCTCTCTTTGGAAATCATGGACGCGAGGATTGCGAGAGCTCCTCATAATATCTGCGTAACTATCATCAATCGTGAATGGGACTACACTTAGGCCTGTTAGTTGGTGTTTATTATATGGGACCCGTGATAAACGGGCCATAGCATCTTTATTAACGGATAAATCAAGTGTTTGATAATTGTAGGTATCTTTAACATGCTGTGCAAACCAGGAAAGGGCCAGGTTTATATCTTTAAAGTTCGTTGCTCTAAAAAAGGTATAGGCATGGCAGCCTTTACAACCACTAAAAAATAATGCGGGGTACTGGCCGAAGGTCTCTTTAAATTTTATTGCAAAATCTTTAGCCTCATCAATAGCCTCTTTAGATACTTTTTCCTTAATTATAAGTCTATTTAGCTCTTCAACCAACTTTTCCTGCTGGACCTTTCCATGGCCCAGGCCTTGGGACCTGAGATTAAGGAGTTGTTCTTTTATTATTTTAACTTCGGGGTGACTTACATCAAAATCAAAAAAGGCCCTATCAAATAGCATTTTCTTAGTATTTCTTATTTTTAAATTAGCTCGGCTACCATAATCATAGACATGGGTGAAACAGTGGTGGTGGCCACTATTCCGGTGAACATGTACATATAAGTTTTTGGAACAAGTAACTGTATATTGGATCTGGAAATGTTTATGACTATAGTCAGGGGGCCGTCTAAAGTGTCTATAAAACCTATGCCCATAAAAGGCCCTGTAAAACGATTGAAGGCCTCTCATAAATTAGACCTCCCAAGTTTTATCTTCATATCCAGTTCTTCTAAATCTTTAAAGACTTTATCAGATAATTTTAGGCCTTGGTCTGAACTATCTAGGATATAAGCCTGGAAAATCATGGTATCCACGCAGATAATGACCTGGGCCTGGACAATATAGCCCATATTTTTACTAAGGGCTGCTATAAGCAAGTTTTTACTATATTTTAAGGTAGGCACACGATATTCTTCTAAGGCCCTAATAAGATGCAGTAGAAGAAATCTCTGCAAATTAAGCGGTAACCTGTCCCATTCTAACCGATTTATATCTCCTTTTATTTTGGGGGATTGTTTTTTAGGGATTTGATTAAATAATTTCCTCTGGGACTTCATTTAATCCACCCCCTGCTCTTCATATCTTCCAGAGCATGATATATCTCCTCTTCTGGATACTCTGGCCGGATTTCTTCCACCAATGACCCTATACTATGTTTTCTAAAAGTGGCCAGTTCACTTAAAATGGCCATCTCAACCGGGTTTAAGTTTCGGTAATCAATTTCTTGTTCTAGATCCTGCTGAATGAATTCAAATGATTTAGAATTTCTACTTTCACCTAGCAGATTTTTAAGTTTCTTTTTTTCATTTTTTGACTGTTCATTATCTTTATTTAAGTAAATTCTAAATTCTTCAGAGTTAAGGGGTATGGGTTTATAGACCACTTTGTTGGAGACATGTGTTGCATACTGGGGCAGGTATATTTCATCTCCCACTTGGTGGGAAGAATTTGGAATTTGCTCTTCTATGAATTTTTCTTCCTTATTTTTTATATTTAGCCATTCTATATTTCTTATGGCTAAAAGTAGACTTTTATATACTTTATTATTCGTCTTTACATACACTTTTGCCTTTCCTTTTATCCCTTGGGCCTCTTTGGTGGTTGGATCATGATAAAC
>PUMD01000055.1 GCA_003551215.1 Clostridia bacterium
CTGGCCGATTTTCTGCTGCTGCAGGGCTGGGGGCCCCTGCTGGTGGTCGACCCGATACCCCATCCGCAATCCGGGATGGGTTTTGTCCTGATCGCCAGTGAATCCGGACAGCTAGCGGTAAGCGCAGCCACCAGGCGACCGGGCATCGTGACGCTCGGCGACCTGGGCAACACGCTGCTGCAAGGATCCCGCAGCGGGCCTTCTGGACAGACCATCGGCTTCTCTTCTGCTCTGCCTGCTGCGTCGCTTTCAGACACGCTGTCGACGTTGAACAGAGCAATAGCTCAGGCCCGCAGCCTTCGGTATCCTCTGGCACAGGGTCTGGGCATATACGTAATCATCTGCGTATTGTGCATGGCAATGACCCTTTACTGGTGGCCCAGGTGGTACCCGCTGGCAGCGGCCAACATGGCTGCAGCCGCCCTGCTCCCTGCGGCAGCTCTGCTGGCTCCGGGCCTCAGCCGGCCTGCCCTGCATAGCGATGTCCCCACCTGGGCTGGACTCCTGCTGGCCTGGGGAGCCCTGCTTGCCGTCTCGGGGGGAGCATACCTGCTGGCCGGTCGGCGGGGAGCTCTTTTGACCGCAGCCTGGATTACAGCTGTGGCTATAGCAGCCGATCAGCTAACCGGCGCACGGTTGGCGCTGCTTTCACCGATGGGATACTGTCCGGCAGCCGGAGCCAGATACTACGGTCTGGGCAATGAATTCCTTGGAGTCTTCCTCGGTTCAGTTCTGCTGATTGTGCTATGGGGCGGGCCCTCCCGGAAGTTGAAAATGCAACCGCACTGCGGAAGTATGTTGCCGTGGCAGTGGGTAGTGCTGCTCAGCGCAGGCGCGGTCATATGCGGTCCTCAGTGGGGAAACAATTTTGGCGGTGGACTGGTAGTTGCCTGCTGGCTTACAGCCGCTGCCGGCTGTACTCTGCGCACAGAGACCGACTCAAAGCTAGGCAGCCTGCTTGTCGCAGCCGGCATCGTCGCCGGTGCTTTGGCAACAGCGGCAGCAATGTTGATGTGGCACTCCGTGGCTTCCGCACCGGCAGTATCCCACATAGGTCAGACTTCTCAGAGCCTTTACGCCGGCGACTTCTCTGCAGTGCTGCGTATAGCACTGCGCAAAGTTGAGACCGGAGTCCGGGTATTTCGCTCAACCATCTGGACCCGCATCTGGCTTTTTGCCCTGGGGATCAGCGCCCTGGTATCTTACCGCCCGCCAGCCGCGGTGAGCCGTCTTTTCGCCCGGCGCCCGCGCCTGGGCCTGCTCAGCCGCACCGCCGCGACTGTGAGTGTAGGGGCGCTGTTTTTGAATGATTCGGGCGTGGTCACCGCGGCTTTGCTGATGATGGGACCCGTTGCTGCTGTCATGTTGGCCGTCGGGGAGGAGCTTTCCGTCGGGGAGGAGAATTGAGTGATCAGACAGCAGCAGTACTGTAGGTAACCCTGGAAAGGAGTTGCTGACCTTCATGAAGCAATTCGTAAGATTCCTCCACGACGGTCAGATGGTCTTCGGTCAGGTCACACCGCAGGGCGTGTACCGCATCAGCGGCCCGCCGTTTTTCGACTATCAGCCGGGTGAGAAGGTGGGGCAGCTGGATGAGCTGGACCTCGGACCCCCGATTCGGCCGGGCAAGGTCATCTGCGTTGGGCTGAACTACCGCGATCATGCGGAAGAATCCGGCGCTGATGTGCCCGAGGAGCCCATCATCTTCCTCAAACCCGATACTTCCGTAGTAGGTCCGCAGCATCCCATACGTTATCCCCCCCAAAGCAGCAGGATCGATTACGAGGCTGAGCTGGCGGTGGTGATAGGTCGGGAGACCTTCTGCCCCGACCCTGTCGATGCACGGAGGGCCATTTTCGGCTACACCTGCGCCAATGATGTAACTGCCCGAGATCTGCAAAGTAAGGATGGACAGTGGACGCGAGCGAAAAGCTTCGACAGCTTCTGCCCGCTGGGCCCGGCAATCAACTACGATGTCGATCTGGGGGACCGGAGCATTGAGGCCCGCCTCAACGGGGAGCTCAGGCAGAAGTCGACTGTGGGGCAGATGTTGTTTGATGCGGAGAGACTTGTTCATTTTTGCGCCCAGGTGATGACCCTGTATCCCGGCGACGTCATTCTTACTGGAACTCCTGCCGGAGTCGGGCCCATGCAGCCAGGTGACGTTGTGGAGGTCACCATTGAGGGTTTTGGCTCCCTGTCCAACCGGGTCGTCTCCGCGGAAGAACCCAGCAGCTGAGTCGGTCGGTGCAATGGGGTCGGAGGGGGGGCATTTCCTTCCCCCTCCGTGCAGTTAGATGATTATACCGGAACAGCAGATGCTCGGCCGTAGACTCCGTTCAGCAAGGGGCCGGAATGACTCAGGCGGCTTGCCCTTGAAGATACGCTCCCTTTGCAATACAGGTGAAGTGCGGGCAAACTCGTTTCATTCACGCAGACTGCGTTGACGCCCCGGCCCGACTAGATAGACCACACACCGCCTACGGATGCAGTCCGGTATTACCTGGCCGGGTGATATGACCTTGGGTATTTAGGGAATTGTCGGAGGACCGCACACAAATCTTTTGCTTGCAGAGCCATTTTCGCAGTGAATGAAGCCCCTTTAGGCGGTGCTGCAAAGAGTTGTGTGAAATGTCTTTACCCCAGAAATGAGGTCATAGAGCGGGTTTTTGCGGAGAAATTGTGC
>PUMD01000100.1 GCA_003551215.1 Clostridia bacterium
GAGAGCTGAACTACCCCAGATGGGATTCCATGCACTCAGGCACACACATGCCACTCTCCTGCTGCGCAACGGTGTTCATCCCAAGGTGGTCCAAGAGCGACTGGGGCATTCGTCCATCACGGAGACCCTGGACACGTACTCGCATGTAATCCCCTCGCTGCAGGACGAGTTGGCAGAACAGCTGGATGCTTTCATACCAAGTCCGACCAAACAGGAAAAGTAGCCCGAAAACCGGGCCGATGTTTGCAGAATGTTTGCAGAACAGGCTGAAACATACCCGGAAGGCAAAGTAAAGGCCCCGCTACTCGGCTCTATGCGGGGCTCTAAGGGTGTGGAGCGGATGGGGATCGAACCCACGACCTCATGAATGCCATTCATGCGCTCTCCCAGCTGAGCTACCGCCCCTGTTAAGATTCATTTATATCCCTAGCAGCTGCTATTATAAAAAGTTGGCGTTGGCGAGTCAAGTCTCCGCGCTTCCTACTTGGAGGCCATGATACTGTCAGACACGACTTCGGCGTCTCCCCACAATCGCTCCAGAGCATAGTATTCTCGATCGTCTGCAGAAAATATGTGGGCAATAACATCTCCGCAATCAACCAGTATCCATCCTTCTCCCCGGGTGCCCTCCACCCTGTGCTCGCCATCATCGAGTTCTTTCAGGCTCTCTTCAATGCCCTCTGTGATGGCGTCAATATGAACATCTGAGCTTCCGTGGCACACCAGAAAATAATCTGCTATCAGTGTCAGCCCAGTGAGATCGAGAATAATGACATTCTTCGCCTTGCGGTCTTCACAGGCCTCTGCAAGACGCATAACTTTATCTCTTGAGTTCAAACTATTTTCGCCCCCCTTGATTATTATTCACCTTCGCTGGTTGTACTCCGATAATCTGCACCAACGAATACTGATATGTCTGCAGTAACTTCATCTTCTTCGGTCTCATGGTCGGAGACATCACGGTAGAGGTTGATCTCCTGATCATCCGAAAAGTGGTTGCGAAGGGCTCGAACCATCAACTTTCCTTCGAGTTCGTCATCGCACCGACTGACCACCCGTGTAACCTCATACTTCTCACCGCCCATATCAGCAGCATTTTCGACCCGGAGAACCTCATAGCCCAGCCGCTCGAGATAATCAGCTACCTCGGTTGCTGCTCCCCTGACACCACCACCGTTGAGAACCTCTACGGAGACAGAGCTATTCTCCGGCCTGCGAATGCCCAGTATCACCCTCTCGATCAAATCCTCGGTCTCCTGATAATCAGGAAACCAGTAGCTTATCCCATCCCGGTAACCCGGGCTTCCAGGAATCATCTCCATCTCAACATCATCGGGTGATATCCCGAGACCAACACGACTCAAAGACACTATTCTGGTTGGCGACAGATTAGTATCAACATGTGCAGTTACGCTGGTCGCCAGGTCGCCCAGATGTTTGACCGTCCGTAGGCTCAGCACTTGCTGAACAAGCTGCCTTAGAAATTTCTTCTGGCGCTCTATCCTATCTATGTCTGAGCCGTTCCTGTAGCGTACATAATGCAGCGCCGTATTGCCATCCATATGCTGTTGTCCGGCTGGTATGTTGATCACCAAGTCCTGGGCAGGGTCTTCATAATACATGTGTTCTTCTACGTCCAGCTGCACTCCGCCAATGGAGTCAATTATCTCCGCAAACCCGGAAAAATCCAATCTCACGTAGTAATGGATCGGTATATCCAGAAACTTCGATACGGTGTCTATTGCCCGCTCAATCCCCCCGTGCGCGTGGGCATGAGCTATTTTCTCTTCAGTTGGCCGCCCTGCAATGGGTACACGTGTATCCCTGGGCACAAACACCATAGCTACCTCGGAGGTTACAGGGTCAATAGTAGCCACCATTATGGTATCCGAGCGAGATGGGACATAGACGCCGGGTTGGGGTGATTGGGCAGCATCAACTCCCAAGATTAGCACGTTTATTCGCTCGCCTGGTTCCGGAGTGGGCACCTGCTGGGCAATTGTACCTCCGTCATCTGGATTCAACCCCAGCAAGAAAAAATTGACCGCAACAAGTGCTACGCCGGCAAACATTAAAAGGCCCAGTCCCACGCCCAGCATAGCTCTCTTCCAACGTGAGGCACGTTCCCTTTTTTTGCGACGGCCAGATTCTCTCACATTACATCACTCAATCTATTGTCAGTGACAGCCAGAAGATCACTTGCGGGCGATGCTATCATAACAGTAATCACCAAATTGATCCTGACCAGTTATTTGCTAATAGTTTACCATAAATCTCGAGACTACTGCAGGCCAACTGGTTACTCAAAAAAGGAAACTCTTATGGCATTGCTCCTGCTGGATTTGTACAATCCGTGTTCCTCAATGTACTGCTCGACACCTTCTGGGACCAGGTACTTGATGCTTCTGTCCTCACTCACCCTCTGACGCAGGTCGGCAGAAGAGATCGATAGAGCCGGAACCGCTAGCATACGCAGCGACTGGCGCTGATGGGCGGGCAGCTGATCGCGAAACCGGAAGAAGTTCTTGGTGGGATAACCCGGACGGGTGGCGGCCACGATCTCACAAAGTTCAAAAAGACCATCAGAATTCTTCCACTGCGGAATCTGCACTACTGCATCTACTCCAGTGATGAAGTAAATATCGGTATCATCAGTGTAACAGCAGCGATAATACTCGACCGTATCTATAGTGTACGATGGTCCCTCTCTCTGCACTTCAATATCAGAGATGAAAAAATGCGAATTGCTGGCCGTCGCAATCTCCACCATTCTCAGGCGGTGTTGGGCGGCCGTCACCGAAGAATCCTGCTTGTGGGGCGGATCGCCCGCCGGCACGAAAACTATCCGGTCCAGGGCAAGATTCTCGTACACAGACTCGGCTGTAACCAGATGCCCGTGATGGATCGGGTCAAAAGTTCCCCCCATAAGCCCTATCTTCTTGTCAGCGCCACCATTACCATGGTTCATATTCAAATTCCACTTCTCCAATCCTGACGGTATCACCCGGCTGAACTCCATATTCCTCGAGTTGTGAGTATAATCCTGCCCTTTGCAGGCGGTTGTTGAGATATTCAACCGCCTCATCATTTTCCAGGTCAGTCATAGCCACCCACCGCTCGAAGCGAGAATCCTCAACAACCCACTCCTCTCCGCTGCGGTATATGCGGGTTGGCTTATCCTCCTCTCGGGCACGAAATACCCTGAAGCCTTCCGGCTCACCGGCATCCTCGTCCTCCTCGTGCTGCTGCAGCATATTCCACACCTGATGCAGAAGCTCCTCAATACCTTCGCCTGTAGCTGCCGAGATAGCAACGGGCGTCTGTCCCCTTCCCTTGACCCAATCACAGAATTCGGGCCAGTTTTCCCGCGCCCTGGGCAGATCCATCTTGTTGCCGGCTATAAGCCGCGGTTTTTCCATCAAGCGCTTATCGTAACTCTTCAGCTCTTCCTCGATTTCGCACACTGCTTCCTTTGGCTTTTTCCCCGACGGATCGGCCAGATCAACCACATGCAGAAGTACGCCTGTCCTCTCTATATGCCGCAGAAACTCGTCACCGAGTCCCACACCCTCATGGGCTCCTTCTATAAGGCCAGGCAGATCAGCTATGACCATCGAGCGTTCATAGTCTATTTCGACCACTCCAAGATTCGGCTGCAAAGTGGTAAACGGATAGCTGGCCACCTGGGGGCGGGCGGATGAAACTGCTGATAGCAAAGTTGATTTCCCGGCATTGGGTAGACCCACAAGGCCAACATCAGCAAGAAGTTTGAGCTCCAGCCGGATGTTCCGTTTCTCGCCAGGTTCTCCTTGCTCTGCGAAACGTGGAGTCCGGTGCCTTGATGAGGTGAAGCGCCGATTTCCCCGTCCACCGCGTCCTCCCCGCGCAACCACTTCACGCTGACCATCTTGCACCATATCAGCTAACAGACTTCCCTGTTCGTCGTATACAACCGTTCCTGGGGGGACCTCTATTACCAGATCATCACCGTCACCGCCGGTGCGTTTCCTACTTGAACCATCTGAACCATCCTGGGCCTTGAAGTAGCGTTGATTGCGGAAAGAAGACAGTGTGGTCATTCCGTCTTTTACCAATAAGATGACATCCCCGCCGGCGCCGCCGTCACCACCATCGGGGCCTCCTTTGGGGACGTATTTCTGCCGCATGAAGGAAACGGCACCGTTGCCACCATCTCCCCCGCGGACTTCTATTTCGGCGCGGTCAACAAACAAAACAGATCACTCCGCATCCGGGGAAACCTGGCTGTGTCAGTCGTTGTCAGCCACCATGACCGGCATCTGATCCATCTCGTCCAGCGGCCAGACATCGACTACTTTTCGGTCTCTCCCTTTCCTGCGGAAATAGACAACACCGTCGACCTTGGCAAACAGCGTATCATCGCTGCCCAGTCCCACATTCCAGCCGGGGTGAATGCGAGTTCCTCGCTGTCTCACCAGTATGCTGCCGGCTGTCACTTCTTCTCCTTCATAGTGCTTGACCCCCAGATACTTGGGGTTGCTATCTCTACCGTTTCTCGAACTACCGCCAGCCTTTTTCGTGGCGAACAGCTGCAGATTCATCCTCATTTCATCCACCTCCCTTTCTCTTTTCTTCAATCATTCATTCGACATTTATGCTTACTCTATCGGGATACTCCCTGGCGATCTCCAGCAAGGCCGCATAGGCGGTCTGAAACAGAACCTGGACCTCAGAGAAGCCGTCCGGTTGATACTTACTCAGCGTGATGTGGAGATACCCATCATCATCTACATCCACATCAGCAGGATATCCGACTACCTCCTGTATTCCCAGAACTGCCGCCTGCGCAACAGCAGAAACGGCTGCGCAGACGATATCTCTGCCGGGTTCATCATAACCAGCATGACCGGACACAACGAATCCTCGCCATACCCGGGCACATTCCGGCAAATGAGCGAAAAACGACACCTCGATCAACGCAGTCTACCGCCTTAAGAACAGCAAGTCAAGCACCGGATACCTGTATATCTTCTATCTCGACTTCTGTGAACGGCTGCCTGTGGCCCCTCTTTCTCCGATAGTTATTACTTGGCTTGTACTTGAATACAGTTATCTTATCAGCCCTGTCCTGAGCCAGAACCCGGGCGGTGACTTTCGCATTATCCAAAAAAGGCTTCCCCAACCTGACTTCATCTCCGCTGCGGGTCAAAAGCACCCGGTCGAATTCCACTACATCGTCTTCTTCGGCAGAAAGCTTCTCCACCCTGACGACATCGCCCGGCCCAACCCGATACTGTTTTCCGCCCGTCTTAATAATCGCATACTTCCTCACTGAAAACACCTCTCATCTCAACAACAGGTTCTAATAGGTGACCTGTATGAGTAATTTCTGCCACAGAAAGAGGCAAATGCAGAATATTCAGCACATCGAACACAAGGCAAACTTAATTTTAGCACAGGCCTGAGGACAGATCAACAAATCCATCACCGTAAAAGCCCCCAAATCACAAAATACGGGCCTTGGCGTAGGTTCTGTAGGCCTTCACTATTTCGACCTTGACGTGCTCACCGACCCGCTTACCGCCTCCCTCTACGTCAATAACGTATCCCTCAACTCGCGCAATGCCATCCCGCGGATTAGAAACGTGCGGCTCCTCAATTTTTATGTCGAGCACTTCACTCTCCTGCACCGGCAGGGCCTGTCGTTCCACCTGGCCCTGTCTGCCCATAGCCACGATCTTCATCTCCTCCAGGTGACAGGATTCGGCTCCTCTGATGTAGATGCTACGTCCGGTGGACTCCTCCAGCCGTCGCAGGTTGCTGCCTCCCGAACCGATGAGAAGCGATGCCACTGAAGGATGCACCTCTACCAGGATAGCCTCAGCAGAGGAGGCACTCAGGGCTTTACGTATTTCTCCCCGCACTTTCTGAGTTACTGTGTACTCAGACATCACTCTTCCTTCGCCCTCGCAGTAAGGACAGGGCTTCATGAGCATCTCATCAAGGCTCTGCTGCCCCTTTTTCCTGGTCATCTCAACCAGTCCCAGCTTCGTGATTCCCAGAACTGTTGCTCTGGTCTTGTCCTTCTCAAGGGCGTTTTCCAGGGCGCTGACCACCTTCTGTCGGTTGCGGTGTGTTTCCATATCGATGAAGTCAATAATTATGATTCCGCCTATATCCCGCAATCGGAGCTGCCTGACTATTTCCTCTGCTGCCTCAAGGTTGGTCTTGAGCACAGTCTCCTGAAGGTCATCAGCGCCGACATACCTTCCCGTGTTTACGTCAATGGATGTAAGCGCTTCGGTGTGATCGATGATGATATACCCGCCGCAATCCAGCCATACTCGGCGGTCCATGATGTTCTCTATTTCCTGGTCTATATTGCGTTCCTCGAAAAGAGTCTTGGTACCGCGTCTGAGCTGAACAAGATTCCGGTAGGACGGCGCCATAGCATCAAGCAGGTTGAGTATTCTATCGTACTCCTTTTTGTCGTCCACAACTACCCGATCAACCGAGCCATCAAGGTAATCCCGGAGCACGCGGTAACTCAACCCCTGGTCCTGATACAGCAGGGCAGGCGCCGAGGAATGCTGGCTCTTGCGCACAATTTTCTGCCATTTCTTCAGCAAAAAGTCCAGATCCTCTTTCAAATCGTTCTTGCTGCGGCCCCCGGCCACGGTGCGCACAATCAAGCCACATCCCGAGGGCCGGAGTGAGTCGGCTATGCTCCTCAAACGCTTGCGCTCGTCGTCATCGTTTATCCGGCGGGACACCCCAACATAATCTACCGCCGGCATCAAGACCAGATATCTTCCTGGAAGCGTGACATTGCGCGTAACTCGCGCTCCCTTGCTCCCTATGGGTTCCTTGACTATCTGCACCATTACTTCCTGTCCCGAATGTACCAGCCTGTTGATCGCGGCGTTTCGTACATCATCAGGCAGGTCGTCCTCTTCCTCGGACCTCACCGGATATGCGTCATCGACGTAAAGGAAGGTGTTCCGCTCGAGCCCAACATCAACAAAACACGCTTCCATTCCTGGGAGTACATTCTCCACTTTTCCCTTATAGATATTGCCTACGAGACGCTGACTACCCGGCCTTTCGATGTACAGTTCTGCAACTTCATCATCCTCGGTTATAGCCACACGGATATCGTCCTGGTCAACACTGACCAGGATCTCTTTTTTCATGATGCCATCCCCCACATTCAAAGAAAAAATACAGCGTAATTGAGCGTAATTGTCTAAACGCACCACGCAGAAATCTTCTGATTATCTTCCCTGCGATAAACTTCCAGACGGTGAACTGCCGGGCGCCTGACCTCCTGCGTAGCCTGCAAACACTCCTGCACAACCGCCTGCAGCGCAGACACAAGTTCAGACGGTCGGACGTTGTTTTCGCCTCCCAGCCCCAGGTCCGCCAGCACCCGAATGCCACATGATTCGCTGCTCACCCTCAACCGGTATATGTTTGGCCGGATGTCCAGCCTGCGATCTGGCTTGTTGTGTCTCTCTCTGGTAATTACAATGCTGCTGCGCTGCAGAAATTCGCACAAGGCAGCCTGCCATTCGGACAGCTGCGGGACCCTTCCCTCATAAAGCAGCTCATACCTGGCAGCATTCAGCGCAGCCATCAGACTCGGACCATCCTCCGATACCGCTTTGCAGCCCGACACAGAAAACCCTTTTGGCATAGACCCATCCAGGGCCTCACCAAATTCGTCGGGGCAGTACGGTCTTTGCATGGTAAAATCGACAAATTCAGCCTCGCTGGACAGCCCCACGGGACGGGCAGTGGCAAAGGACATCTGCGGTCTGGGATTGAACCCCCGACTGTACTGAACCGGTGCAGCGGTCCTTCGCACCGCCCGGGTCAGCATGCCCATAAACTCCAGGTGGGAAACCCACCTGACCGGCCGTGCTACCGACAATCGGCAGCGCAGCCGTTTGCCACACTGCCGGACAACCCTTGACTCAGGGCACATGTTCATCACCTGAACTCTGGACCCGTCCGTGTTCACCTGTTACACCACAGCTCATTCCACATCCTGAGCAGTCAGCCCAGCGACAATCCGGAGTCGGTATGCCCTTGAAGGCTCTCCGCCTCTCAGAAAGCAAAAATTCCCGGGTAACACCAGGATCGAGGTGCTCCCAGGGGAAGGGTTCGTTTTCGCCCCGGGTGCGACTAGCGTAGTACCAAGGATCTAGATCTTCTTCATCAAAGGCCTCTCTCCAGGCCTGAAAGGAAAAATGCTCAGACCAGCCGTCGAACACAGCTCCTTTTTCCCACGCTGACTGTATTACATCTGCCAATCGCCGGTCACCGCGAGCCAACGCCGCCTCTATCAGGGCAGACTGTGGATCCGACCAGGTAACTTTAACGTTGCCTGAAGGTAAATGCCCACGGAGCAACTCAACCCTCCGCTGAAATTCCTCTGCGCCAAGCTGTGGTTCCCATTGAAAAGGAGTGTGCGGCTTGGGGACAAAAAGAGCCACGCTGACGCTGATCCTCAGACCTCTTTGGGATTTCCGGTGATGCGAATACAGCCGGCGGGCCATGTCGACCATCTCAGCCTGCGCAATAATATCTGCATCTGTTTCAGTCGGAAGGCCCATCATAAAATAGAGTTTAAGATTGTCGCATCCAGCGGAAAACGCCCTCTGCAGCGCATCCTCAAAGTCCTCCTGCGTTACCCCCTTGTTGATAACATCCCGCAGCCTTTGGCTGCCCGCTTCCGGGGCGACGGTAAGGCCGGTATTTCGCACCTCCCGCACTTTGTCGGCAACATCAACGGATACTGCATCGACCCTGAGCGAAGGCAGTGAGAGACTGGTCGCTCGAAGCGGCATCGTATCAACCAATTGGTCGACAACAGATCCTATGCTCGAGTAGTCGGTACTGGAAAGAGAGCTCAGGGAAACTTCCTCATAGCCAGTCTCCAACACAAGCTGACGGGTAATATCACAGACATTATCGGCTGACCGCTCGCGTACAGGTCGGTATACCATACCCGGAAGACAAAACCGACAGCCACGCGTACAGCCCCGGAACAGCTCGACAACTCCCCTGTCGTGGACGGTATCAGCGTAAGGTATTACCGGACGAACTGGAAATTCTCCCCTGTTCAGATCTTCCAACACTCTCTTTTTTACCCGGCTCGGGACACCTTTCTCACAGCTGATCGACGAAAAATTTCCTGACTCATCGTACTCCGGGTCATAAAGGGCCGGTGCGTAAATTCCCTCAATCTGCGCAGCCCTGCAGTAAAACTCTTCTTTTCCTCCGGGTCTTCGCTCCTTTATCCAGCGGCGGAAGCAATTCAGAAGCTCCATGATCAGTTCCTCGCCGTCTCCCAGTGCCACCAGATCAGCAAACGGTGCCAGTGGTTCTGCATTGAAGGCGCAGGGTCCACCTACCACCACAAACGGGTCAGACAGGGCGCGGGACTGTCGGCGCAGGGGAATGTGGGAAAGAGAAAGCAACTGCAGCACGTTTGTGTAGGTAAGCTCGCTCTGCAGCGTAATTCCCAAAAAATCAAATTCACTCACCGGTTTTCGCGATTCCAGCGAAAAAAGCGGCAGGTTCCGCGACCGCAGCTTCTCGGCCATATCAGTCAGCGGGGCAAACACCCTTTCCGCCCTGAACTCTTCATGGCCGTTGATTACTCTATAGAGAATCTGCAGGCCCAAGTGAGACATACCCACCCCGTAGCTGTCCGGATAGGCCAAAGCAACGCGTGTCTCTGAGTCCTCCCACCGACCCTGTACCGCTCCATACTCCCGCCCCATGTACTGGCTGGGCTTCTGCACCTCAGGCAATATTTCGTCGACTTGCGCACCAAGCTCACTGACACAATCCAAAACATCGCTCCCTACTGATTAAGCCTGCATTTAGACACCCTAACTTATTATACTGAATGAGGACGGCAAACAAAAATGAGATTGGGCCGCTTTACCTCTTACCAGACTGTTTTCTGTCCAGTTCGGGCGTCACCAGCACCCCTTTCTGCGATAGACCACCATTGAGGCGACCGCGTTCACACATCCGCAGCTGACACCCTCGAGGAGCACCCGCCGCTGGGTACAGCAGTGCATTCGTCACTGTTTGTCCAACAGCTCACCTAGCGACCGCCTGGCTTTCCCTTCGTTAACTGCAGCACGCAGCTGCTGTTCTGTCAGCGTACCAACAAGAATGAGGCTTTCATCCAGTACCCAGATGATGGCATAGCCATGCCTGCCGAACCGCTTGCTGACGGAAACCACCGTTTCGCTGCTGTAGGCAGGAATATGCTCAATATGGGGAGGGTGTACCCGTTTTTCAGCATTTCTCTTCCGATGGTACAGGTTCTGCAGCGAACGGACCGAAAGCTGACTCAGCTGGCTGCGAGAATGAATCATCAAAAGCACCCCCATAGCACACAGCACCCACAAAAAAAGGTCATAACGAATGGCCAGGTAAGCGGCAAGGGCGACGAAGCCCAGCCCCCAGTATGTCCCCCAGTGGGCCATCATCCTCTCCGCCTGCACCAGCCCAACCGTCTCTCCGAGGTAGCTGCGCAGCAACCTTCCACCATCAAGCGGCAGTACCGGGATGAGGTTGAACATGGCAAGCACAAGGTTAGCACTGAGGAAGAACTCCCACAGGTAGCCATCAACAACACCCGTCGAACCAACCAGGAGTCCGAGACCAAGGAGGAAGAAATTATTGAGGGGACCGGCCAGGGCGACCGGAGCTTCCAGGTCCATCCGATCGCTCAATCCGCTTATTTCCATTCGCGCGCCAATTGGCAGGATAATCACCCGGTGGAGTTTAAGCCCGTAACCGTTGATAACCAAAAGGTGAGCCAGCTCATGAGTCAGCAAGGCCCCACAAAGCAGCGCAAGCTCCCACAACCTGTCACCCGCCACCGCCCAGATTACCGGAAGCAGCAGCGAATAATGGACAACTATCTCAGTGCCCCTGAGGTAAAAAGCCAGCTGCAGCCTGCGCAACGCTATCGACCATCCTCCTCCGGCAAAAGAGGCTCCGGGTCGACGGCCTTTCCATCTACCAGCAGTTCAAAATGCAAATGCGGACCAGTGGCCCTGCCTGACTGACCAGACAGGGCAATTTTCTCGCCGGCTTCAACCTGCTGCCCTTCCTTTACCGTGACCTCCGACAGGTGAGCATACAGTGTGCTGATTCTGTTATCGTGTTCAACGCGGATAGCCAATCCGTAGGAGTCGTCGCTCCATACCCGCTCAACTTCACCTCCCAGGTACGCCCTGACCGGCGTCTGCGGCTCGCAGGAGATGTCCACCCCCGAGTGAAATACGGGCTCACCGCTTTCTTTATCCTCCCGCCAGCCGAAAGCGGATGTTATGTCGCCTTCCACTGGTCTTTTGGCCCCTGTCGCATCGATTTGCTCAGTCAACTGCTCGCTTTGAGAAAAATGCTCTGCCCATGAGGGCAGGGCGGCCTCCTCCAGTACACCCATATCCTGCAGCTGCTCGCCGGCTGCTGTCATCAGGGCAGCCCAGTCGGTGTCGTTGGTTACCACCCAGTACATCAGCTGACGCGGGGTATCAGCAGTTGGAGAGGGGATCAAATGCAGAAGCAGAACTACCAGCAACAGTACGCAGGATAGGCTCAGCTGCCGGACAAGTCTGCTGCGGAAAAACGACAACAAACCACTTTCGCCCATATTGGGATCAGGGCTGCGGCGGGCCAGCTGCCTCAGCGTTGTCTCACCGCGAGATGTGCGTCTTCTGGGGGAACTATCCATGGTCGCCTCCCGGCACTGCACGGACGGCACTGCGCTATAATTGTATAGCTGGAGGCGGCATAATATGCCTACGCCTCTGAACCCGTCCTGTGCCTGCCGGACTTAGCAGCCGGTCATCAGCCTGAGTGAAACTTTATCTTGTGACGGCGCATTCCCACTCCCAACACCAAACCGACTGCAATCATGTCAGCGAGGAAAGCGCTCCCACCGTAGCTCACAAAAGGTAAAGGTAATCCGGTGATAGGCATGACTCCCACAGCCATGCCCACGTTCACCACCATGCGGAAAAACAGCATGGTGGTGATACCGCCGGTCAAGATCGCCCCATAGTAATCCGCCGCACCAGCACAGACCGTCATCATTCGAATAAACAGACACAAAAAGGCCAGGAGCAAAAGCCCGGTACCGATGAGGCCCATTTGCTCACCGAGGGCAGAAAATATGAAGTCCGTATGCTGCTCCGGAAGGAAATGCAGCTGAGTGCCGGCCCCCCTGAACAGGCCACTTCCGGTGACCCTTCCTGAACCGATGGCAATTATGGACTGCTTCAGCTGATAACCGGCCCCGGTGGGATCAGCAAGCGGATCGATAAATGCGGTCAACCTGTCAATCATATAGGGCCGCAAAAACGGCAGCTCCCAGGCCAGGTGGATGTGAGCAGCCAAA
>PUMD01000087.1 GCA_003551215.1 Clostridia bacterium
ACGCCGGATCGAGAAGGCAGTCGCTCGCTAGTTCGCGAGCTTGCGATAGCCAGGGGTGAAGTCGCGTCTTGAACAGCGTCGACATGCTTCCGAGCGAGAACGATTCAGTCGTCGCAGCGTAGATGACGATGGCCGGGACGTTCGGGAAGATTCGTTCACCGAGCGTGTCGGTCGCGAGGCCACACTGTTCGCCTGCTCGGGCGAGCAGGCAGTGGCTCATCGAGTGAAGAAGGGTGTAGATCGCGTCAGTGATTTCGTCTTCGATGTCGTCGAACGGATTCTCGATTTCTGTGGTCGCGACGTTCGTAAGGAACCACTCTTGCAGCGCCTGTTCGTCGTCGACATCTGGAACCGCTCGCCGGCTCTCGTCGTCTGCATCTTCGTGAAGAATTCCATTTGCCACCAGCCAGTTGACGATCGCTTTGCGATCCACCTCTAGCACGATCGCCTCGGATGGCGATCGATCTGCGAATACGGGGATGGCGCTCTTCCCTCGGGGATGGGTAAATCGGTTCAGATCGGTCTTTTTTGGCTCTGGATCGCCTCGACTGTACCCGTACAGAACGTTCAACAACGGGAATTGATCGACGACCCAGCTCCGACGGATGTGGGTCGCATTAAGTTGATCGCGATACCGTGAACTCTGCGGATGATCTTGTCGGAAGTCAGGTCGCGAGAGAAGATCATCTAATTGAGTTGGGATTGGGTAATCGAGATCCTGGATTTTATCTTGGTCGCCATCATAACCCTCCGTCGAACGCATTAATGTAAATAGCGCATGAGCGGTATTCGACCAAGCGAGCTGACGGACCGCCTCATCTGGTTCCACACCGGGGTCGGCATCGACGGGGGTAAGATGCTGAGTTTCCTGTAGCGCCAATTCTCTACCCTCGAGCGAAATACCCATTCCCTCCAAAATTCGTTTAACCGTTTCCGGATCTTCGCCAGACTCTACCATCTCGTCAAACTGGCTCATTTTTCCTTCTTCTGTCGCCAGTTCCTCGATCGTCATATCCTCCAGATCCTGATAGCCAAGGTACACCGCAGCGAGCACACGCGCCCATTGCTTATCTGGGGGGATTTCACCGGGTTCTACGTCCACAAATGGAATGTTGGCACGAACGAACCGCTGCGCATAGTAAATTTGTGAGGATGCTGTTGGCAGCGGACCACTCATTTCGTTACATACAGGGCACGATTTCGCCATTCCCCCCATCGATTCCCCGCATCCGTTGACTTGACACCTGAACCGCCACGTTGCTGGGCCACTCGATGTTTTTTGCAAGCGGTAGTTCGAGTAACCGTGACCATCCTTATGACACCCACGTGCTGGACTCGGATCTTTAAGTTCACCGCACCGACAGACGTTGACGAACGCCAATTGGGCCAACTGTCCGTCACAGGCCGTACACTTCCCATCGTCTGGGAGCATTTGTGGGTTAGCCCGGTCGCTACTGTGTACCTTCTTACAGTCTTCACAGTAGAACACCGTCGGAAAGAGACGGGTTTCTATGCCTCTGAATGGCTGATAAATATCGACATTGTCGACAGTGAGTTTCTCCCAAACTTTCCCTGTGGTTCGGTTCAAATGTCTTCTTGCGCGGTTCTGTACTTCGGTTACTATCCGTTCTTTGTCGATGTCGTCGATCTCGTAAGAGTTGCGCCAAGGTCGCACTTCAGCAGTAACCCCCAAATCCCCCATGTCGACGACGTTTCCCTCTCCGTAGGAATACATCACTTGCGCCCGCCCTCGTTCCATGACGAGTTCGTCGTCTGTCATCGCCGTTCACCTCGGTGTCGTGGTCGAATCTGGATCATAATTTGTCGAGTCGTCTTATGCTGCGTTAGCGCTGTCTGCGTTCGGTTGCGTGTATTCATCCGCGGTACCCGTTGATGATGAGTGACGTGTCTGTATCTGGACCGATAGATAGTTGATCGTCAATGTCGCGAAGGTTACGCATCGGGGTCCGTTGGTCGCCCCGTTTGAGGACGTCAGTCAGGAAGTTCGATTCGTCCGTGTCCGGATTTCTCGCGCGTTGTCGCTCGATGAGGTTGTTTGGGTCGATCAATGCGTCCCATATATCGTCGAATCTAGCGTTGATCTGTCGGCGGTAGAGTTCGACGCCGGTCCGCGAGCTTTCCGAGTCCTCCGAAGGCTGCCCATCCACGCCATAGGCAGAGCGAACCATCGAAAGCACTTCGTCGTATTTGAGATGGCCGTTAGTGACGGCTTGTTGAACTCCCTCCCCGTCGTACAACCGGATGCTAGTTTTGCCGGCGAGGATTTCGTCGTAGTATTGGATCAACATTGAGCAGACGATCCCGGGCATCGTACACTTGATTGCGTACTCTGCCCATCTCTCTAGGGGCGTCGCTTCGACTAAGAGGTCCTGATACTCCTGATGATACTGGAAGTGGCGGTAGTAGGATCGATCGCGGGTCCGCATCGGGTCAAAGAGTAGGAACACAGTCCCTGGCCACTTGCGACCCACGCGCGAATACGACTGAATGTATTCGGCCGTGTTACGTGGAAGCCCGAAGAAGCCGATGAAGTCCAACGCATCGACGTCCACTCCGTGACTGATCATCGAGGTCGCGATGAGCATGTGAACTGCGTCTGCTGGACTATCCAGCTCATCGAGATTTTCGAGGATTTCTAAGACAGAACTGACGTCC
>PUMD01000157.1 GCA_003551215.1 Clostridia bacterium
ACGACAGACCGATAGGTGCGGTCGTGGACGGCGATCTGGAGGCACACATCGCCCACTGGGTCAGCCAACGGTCCGACCCGGAGGGACGCCTCCAGAAAGACAGCTACGCCGACGTACTCGCCGCCCACGGTATCGAACCGATAGAATAGCCACCGCGGCGGTGGCCACGCCCGAGAGGGCACTACCTATGACCGAACAACCAATGATACACGTTGGAGACGTTCAAGTCTACACCGACGACACAGAGGATGGTATATTCGTCAAACACCGCGGGGATAACCGCTTTATCCTGCTCTCTGAGCTACGCGAGTTGGCGACCACGGACCACCCTGTGGAGATTAGCTAATGCCGCGTGAGTACTGCCGGGTGTGCCGGGCCTTCCGAACACTCACCGCAGATCACATTAACCGCGTCGGCCACTTCGAGTGTCCGGGCTGTGAGACACACCTCAAGAAGGCCAAAGCCACACACAGATAGGCGGCTCGCCGCCCCCCTTTTCGTCCGAGAGGACACTACCTATGACCACAGACACATACGAACGCTTCGAGCGTGCGGACGTTGACTACACAGCCGACACCTTCGGCCTCTGGCCCGGTGTCGCTGGCGTGTATATGGAACACAAAGCCGACGTGTTCTGTCCGACGTGCGCCGAGGATATACTCGGCGAGGAGCTATTCGAGCAACTGAAAGACGACGACCTCGGGTGCGACCACCCAAAGGGTGACGAGTTAGGCAACGTCGCTGCCGTTCTGTCGACCGAGGAGTGGGATTGCCCTGGTGCGAACTGCGGGCACTGCGGTATCTCACTCGACGTGTACGTAGCACACTACGACGGCGTGTGCTACCCGGATACGTGCCCGGAGATAGACGACTAACCGCCGTAAGCGGTCGACGCCCCGAAAGGGGCATACCCGCGTAGGCGTACTCCATCCTCCCGCCCAGAGGTAGTGAAAAGCTGATGCTGTCTTGTCACTCTGGGTGGTGAGTGGATCGGTGCGAAAACTGCCAATTCTGCGCGGGTCGTCGCCCGAGAGGGCATTACCATGCCACCACTCAACCGCAAGTACCCGGTGGATCGTGTCGACACGATCTATCAGGTCAAATTCCAAGAGTGCAACACCAGTATGAACAGCGGCAAGCCGTACACCAACGACACGTCGTTTGTGACCGACCTGTCGACGGCTATGCTGATAGCTGTGGGGTTGTTCGATTCGGACCCCTGTATCACCAAGATGGGTACGGGTATGATAATCCTCTACGAGGACCACGACGCCGAGGAGGAGTACGACAGGGTGACCATCCGAGATCGGAGAGTCTACTCCGAGCGGTGACCCCGGCCCGCCGGTTTTCGCCCGAGAGGGCACTACTTATGACACAGACATCACTCAAAGACGCTATTGACGGTGTCAGAGCGGTCGTTTTCACCGACGACGAGTCCCACCACGCGTTCACCCCGACATTCGTGGCGTGGCACGGTGGTACGTACTTCAACGTCTACCACACACACAACGGTAATATACACGAGAGCGAAGGGTTCAGCGTGTCTGACGACGACGGCGAACCGCTCGACAGAGACGCTGCTGTCGGTCGTATGCAGGACTGGTTGGACGAGCAATACAGCTAACACCGCCACTGCGGCGGTCTGTCGCCCGAGAGGGCATTACCATGACTACACAAGTCAAAGACCACGTAGACCAGTACGTAGACGCCCTGGCCGAGGACGGCTCCAACAGTATTCCGATGGCGACGACTGACGCCACCGAGGTTATCAAGTCGCAGCTAACGGAAAACACCGGACGCCACTTCTTGGACAGCGGCGGTGCATACGGTCGACACTGGGAGGACAACCAGGACAACCCACCGTGGGACGACCCAGCGTGGGTCGTAAACGACGGTTTCGTCACTCACAACGTGTACGACTACATGAATCGTGTACTCGACCGGGACTCGACGGCTGTAGCTCTGGAGATCGGTCTCTATACCTACGCCTACCACGGCCCCGGTCAGAACGATTCGTGGCTGTCGTGTATGGAAGGCTACGCCGAGTACCTTCAAGAGCCGTCCCTCGCTATGGACGGTCTCATGGAGGCGGGTCTTCCGCGTGAGTTAGCCGAGCAAGCCGCCTACGCAGTTGATATAGGCAGCGACCCAGGCTTCACGTTCAACACGTACAACCAGGAAATGCACGGCCTCAGCCAGTGTCTACAGGGTACGAGCTTCGGCGGTCCATACGCCGAATACACCATGATTCAGGTTCACGGTGGCTGTGACATCCGCGGCGGGTACACCGCCCCGCGTGTCTACAGCGGCGAATGTCCGTTGCCACACGAACTGTGGTTCCACTGCGAGGAGTGCGGCTGGGACAACGCCGAGTCGTGTCTGTACGTCTCAGACGAGCTACTGTACCTCACCAGCGCGGACGGGTTCGCACTCGAAGACGCCCTGGACGAGGCCGACTACGACTACTACGACGAGGCGTTTGAATACGTACTGGACAAAGCACAGGACAGAGACGGCGTAGAGGGTGCGGTGATCCACCTCTGCGGCGATGGGGAGTTGGGTTACGTCAACTTCTCCTAACCACCGCCACGCGGCGGTCTCGCCCGAGAGGGCACTAACCATGACCGACGACACAGTGGAAGTCGACAGAGACGCATTGGCTATACTCGTGAGTA
>PUMD01000135.1 GCA_003551215.1 Clostridia bacterium
CGTTCTGTCAAATAATGGCAACAGCACAACGTACAAGACAATCATGCGGACAACAAGCCAATGCATTATCGTATAGGCTGTTCTTCCTACATCCGAATCAGCACAAAGCACACCAACAATAGTATAAGCAATTTTGGATATGACTTTCCTGTCCAACAACTCTAAACACTCGTAAAACAGGAAAATCATGATTGTACCAATCACGGGAACGGTCACGGCGTTGTTTTGAAATTCATACAGCTCATAAACTATGAAAAAATAGATTGCACTGCTGACAATCTTGGTGGGATCTCCTCTTTTGAACTGTTCAACTACAATGATAACCAACATGATAATCGCTATTTTATCCATATTATCACCTACTGATGTTTATGTTTTACCACCTCCCGATGCAATTGTTCGAGATAAGCGCTGCATTGTGATAGGGTTGTGAGGCATAGTTTAGTGAATCTGTAAAACTTTTGGTTAGTCTGCCAGGGCGGAAATGATGGCACGCATGTAAAGTAGCTGCAATATTTTGTAGTCGTTAAAAGCATCGATACTGGACAAGCTTCCGAGATATTGTTTTTTCATTTCTTCTTTCTCAAAGAATACGAATGGGATGTCTCGGAGTTTCAATAGCCAATTGAGAAAGGCGCGTGCCACTCTGCCGTTTCCATCCGGGAACGGGTGTAAAACGGTGAGAGAGTAATGGAATTCCAATGCCCTTTTCAAATACTCGGAGTTGGACAAATCCGAAGCGACATCAGCAAAATCATCAAATTCCTTTGACAAAGAGTGCCATTGGACGGGCAAATCCTGAAAACCGACAACGGAAAGCCCACTTCCAACAACCGAGGCATTTGCGGTACGAAATGTTCCTCCCGCTTCCGGATGGGGCGCATACTGATATAGTCGCCGATGTAGATTCCTGATATCGTGAAGTGAAGGGAAAGTCAAATTGTTTTGAGCCAACATCCGATAGATTTCACATTGCCCCAGGGCTTCTATGACTCTTTGCTTTCCGGTTTTCATGAATTGACTTTTGGTCTCATGCAAGTCCAAGTCCGTGAAGATTTCTGCTACTTCTTCAATGCTGATGTCGATTCCTTCACCGGCCATTTCATTATAGATATAACGAATGACCTTTCTTCGTTCTTGATGTTCATCAATCGTAAATAGATCAAACCGATAGGCATCAATGACTTGGCAGTACAAAGCCGATTTCGTTTCCAGAAACTTGTTGACATCATAATCCGTATTGTCATTAAGATAGGTCGTAACTCTATGTTTGAGTATCTTGGGATCCGTTTCCCCGTCGATGAGGTCAAATCGATAAGCAAGAATACTAGCCATCGCCAAAGGACTCAAACCAAAAATCCAAGACATCTCTCCGATATTTTCAAGCGGGACATAATCTCCTACTTTGAATGTAGGCAGAACATCTTCCACTTTCTCATTAGGAGCGAGTAGATGTGAAGCGAATGTATTAACAAACTTCTCTTCCTCCTTACGATCCACCTTGCCCGCCTCGATTATCTCCACAGATATACCAGCATAGACATAGCGCAAATAATGGGCAATCTCATGGGCGAGAGTGAACCTTTGCCGTTGGATATCATCCGTCGCGGAAAGAACAACCAGATGAATGTGATCATCCTGGTCAAAAGGTTGCATATATCTTCCGGCTTGGTTCGACTCGAAACGAGCAAATTTGATGAAAAGGTTCAATGATTCGGCAATTTGGAAAACATCAACGGGGAAGACGGTTTGTGTACCTTGAAACGGACGGATCACTTCCGCTAACTGAACCGGGTCATGGATGGCGTCATTGATTGTCTTTTTCATCAAGTCTCTTGCGCAACCTCTTTTTGAACTTGATGATATTCCTGATTTCTTCCCTGTCCGCTTCAGTCAATTCCTGATAAGAACGGGCGAGGTGTTTCGCCTCGTTTTGGAGATTGGCATCCCCTTCCAAGATGTAATCCGTCGTTACACCATAGATTCTTGCCAATAGTAGAAGTTCTTCACTACTCACCTTCCTTTGATTATTCTCCATTTTTACCAGTGCGCTTCTACTCACACCAATCTGTTCAGCAACATATGCCTGTGACAAATGGAGATTGTCTCGTAGTTCTTTCAATCGCTTACCGATCTCTTCGGTTTCTCTAATTTTCATAGATCTCCCTCCTGTCTTCTACGTATATCATAACACATTTGTCTTATTTTAGAACATATTTGTTCTATTTTAGAACTTATCAAGTAGTACACTTAAAGAAAAAGGCCCGATTTGGGCCTTGGTAAGCATTGATTTCATATTGCAATATTCACATGGGTCTTTGTCCTCTCTAGAATCGCACAACCCGAAAGAGAAATCACCAACTCAGTTCATCAATTAAGACATCGATGTCTTCGGGGCTTATGGCGCTCAAGGCGATGCGGACGAGATCCTTTCTCGCCACGACGAAGATGTCCTTTTTCTTCAACTCGTCCGCCTTCTTTTGCGGGTCATCCAGGGGAACGGTCACGAAAAAGCCGCCGGTGTAGGGGTGATGCGGGATGTTCTCTTCTTTCGCTCTTTCCATGAAGCGCTCACCCCTCCGGGCGAGAAGGTCGGCGGCCTCTTGGAGCTCTTTTTGGAATGTTTCGGTCTTTTTCTCATCGTGGAGGAGTTCTTGTACGAG
>PUMD01000190.1 GCA_003551215.1 Clostridia bacterium
GCCAGGCGGCAGCCCGATGCAGCCGCAGGTATAATCAAAAAGACCAGGATCACCCCAAGGACAACCAGATGTCGGGCGCAGTATCTGACTGGCATTCGTCTCATCACTCCTGTCGTCAATCAGTTCCCAGACCCACTCGGCGAAGGCGCAGCGCCAGACCTACGGCAGCCGCGGTCTTCAGTACATCTCCCGGCCAAAAGGGAATAGAGCCGGTCATCAGCGCAGCCGCTGCGTCAAGTGAAGCCACGCGACTCAACCACCAGACACCCAGAAGGTGAACCACAACAACCCCCCCGATCAGGCAGGCCGCAGTCATCCGCACCGGCCGGCTGCTGCGAGCAAGCCACCCGGTGACGAAGGCACCGGGAATCATTCCCAAAAGGTATCCTCCGGTTGGTCCAATCAGCATGGCCGGACCGCCCATCCCCCCGAAAACCGGCATGCCCGCCGCCCCTACCAGAACGTAGATAAGCTGACTCAGCGCACCCGGCCACGGCCCCAGAAGCAGGCCAGCCATCATGGTGCCCAGGCTCTGTCCGGTAACGGGGACAGCAGAAAAGGGCAGTGGTATACGCACAAAAGACAAAACAGCGGTAAGAGCGGCAAAAAGACCCGAGTAAAGCAGGCGACGCAGGTATCCAGATGACCTGGGCAAGAAATCTACCTCTCCTTCGGCAATGCCTGTGCTGCAGGGTGGTGGCTGTCGCCCTCTGCCCTGATGCACAGAAGTCGGCCGCTGTTGTCTGAAGCGGGACAGCCCCGACATACCCCGCAGCAGCTGCAAACCCGGGGCACAACTGTAGTTATCCCGGTGCGGGCTGCCCGCAGCACATCGGAGCAGTGTCCCAACGCTGACAGTGCCCGACCGTGGGGCATATCGGTCAGCTGCTGTGTAACATCTCCCCCGCGAAAGACGGAGAAATCCCGTGCTAACACCGCAGAACCGCTCAGCTGCCATCGGGCTTCGGGGCTTTCGGTTGTCTTTTGGTGGGCCTGCAGCCGCCGGACCACCTCGCCGGCGAACAGAACGTCCTCCAGGGCAACTCTACGACCACCATCGGTACCGGCGCAGACCAGTACCCAGCTTCGCTGCGAGCTCCTCAGCCTCCCTACCACAGCATCCAGGTTATTAAAGCATCCCACCACCATCTCCGCCGCCGATGCAGCGTTATGGACGGCAACGGTTCCGTTGCTGGTAGTCAGCACCACGAGGCGGTTCTGTACTCGCGGCCGGGAGTAATCTGCCGGCGAGTTCCCCAGATCAAAACCTTCGGGAGGCACCCCCTTACGCTCGCCACCGACCAGAGCATCCCATCGCTCGCCCAGGATACGGGCCTTCTGCACCGTGCGCACGGGAATCACACCACGGGCCCCCTCTGCCACCGCATGGGTTATGGTGGTGGAGGCCCGCAGAATGTCGATCACCACCACACCCTTGCCGCACAAATCAAAATCTGCAAGCATATGTGCGGTGAAGGCAACTCGCAAGGTCGGACGACTGTCCTTCATTTCAGCCACCCCATCCGTTAATTCAGAGACCTATCATGTCAGAGTTGAAGCACTGCAGACCCCGTCCGATGTAGTCTGCAACCTGACTGAGATCCGCATTACCGCCGGTCAGTACAACTGCCACATCCCTGCCCTCTCCAGGTACGGCCCCGTCGAGCACGCCGGCCAGCGAAACCGCGCCAGAAGGTTCCACCAGCAGCTTTGCCCGCTGCAAAAGCAGAAGCACCGCATCGATTATGAGTGCTTCGCTCACCTGATGAAAGGCATCAACACAAGCATCTATGTACTCAAAAGGGACCCCACCGGGCTTCATGGTTCGCAGGCCGTCCGCAACCGTATCCACCTGCACCTCGACCGGATGTCCTGCCTGTACTGAAGCGTACATACAGCTGGAACCCTCCGGTTCGACGGCAACGGTCCGGACCTCAGGGCAAATCAATCCGGCTGCACGGGATACTCCGGCCATGAGACCACCGCCGCCCACCGGCCCAACGATAAAATCCACGTCCGGCTTCTCCCGCAGGATATCCAGGGCAATCGTTCCGTGTCCTGCTATCACTCCTTCGTCGCCGGTGGAGTCTATATACATCATATCCTCCTGCCGGGCGATTTCCCTGGCACGGGCCTTGCGCTCATCGGCATACCGTCCGTGCAAACGCACCTCACCTCCATAGCCGAGCACGGCAGATATTTTGCTTTCGGGAGCATCCTCGGGCATTACCACCAGCGACTCGATATTCAGCAGTGCGGCGGCGTGTGCCAAAGCAGCACCGTGGTTCCCAGAAGAAGCGGTAACGACACCCTGCTTGGCATCCTGCTCGCTCAGCTGAGATAGGCAGCAATATGCACCGCGAATCTTGAACGCACCGGTCTTTTGGAGATTCTCCGGCTTCAGCCACAGGCGGTGCCCGCACATCTCGCTCAGACTGGCAGAAAACTGAAGATCTGTCGGCTCCAGCACGGGAGCAATTACATCACGCGCACTTTGAAAATCTTCCAGCTGCAGCATCCCAAACCCCTCTCTATGGTAAAGCATCAACATTTATTATTTTGCTCTGCGGGGTCAGTTTTCCTTCCTGCCGGCAGACATCGGAGAAAATATCGTCACCCGCCTGCTAGGTTCGTCCGAAGAATCTATCAGAATTGATCCAGGAATATAAGTAAACTATTATGTTATTGTATGAACTACACAACTCGCCACCGGATTGGAGGAACTGCATGCCGTCCTGTACATCAGAGCTACCTGTGAGAATCTACTACCTGTGCACGGGAAACTCCGCGCGGAGTCAGATGGCAGAGTATTTCACCCTGCACCACGCTCCTGCGGGTACTGTCCAAGCTGCAAGCGGGGGTACTGATCCGCAGGGAGTTCACCCCCTAACTGCAGAAGTGATGTCAGAGTTAGACATTGACCTGTCCCGGGCAAGCTCCGATCTGCTTGACCCAGACCTGCTGCAAAAAAGCGACCTGGTCGTAACGCTGTGTGCAGATGCCCGGGACAGCTGCCCGGCTCTACCACCGCAGGTCAGCCATCGACACTGGCCGCTGCCTGATCCCGCCTCTGAGCCTGCGAAGGTGGAAAACTTCCGGCACGCAAGAGAGCAAATCGAAGGATACGTCATTTCACTGCTTAACGAACTGGATCTGAGGTGACCCGGACCCCGATCCAGGCGGAGGTTCATGTATGAAATGCATCAGGGACGGACGAGTTGAGCTGCAGGGGTGGGCAGTAAGCCTGGCATCAGCCTTACCCGCCGCAGTCAGTCGGGTAGATGCGCTCCGGCTGGTTCGGCCTGAGGATCTGTGCGGTTGAGAAAGTGGCGGCGGTCTGAGCCGGGGTTCTTTTCGCCTCCCGAAGCTGTTATCCTGAGGATACTACAGGTTACTCTGCGGCAGACTCTCGTCAAACTCCTATTGAGCGGAGGTTCGCATCATAATTATGTCCCTCACCGGAAAAGCTGATGTGCCAGATGCTCAGCGAGTGATAACAGAAATCAAGACAGCCATAGCCGAGGTGATCGTGGGTTACGACAAACCGGTGGAACTTCTTCTCTGTGCACTTTTCAGCGGGGGCCACGTACTGATGCAGGATGTCCCGGGAGTGGGCAAAACCACCCTGGCGCAGACGGTGGCTGCTGTCAGCGGGCTCGATTTCGAGAGAATCCAGTTCACTCCTGACTTGCTGCCTTCTGATGTTACAGGGGTTAATGTCTACCTGCCCGATTCAGGCGAGTTCAGCTTCCAACGGGGTCCAGTTTTCACCAACATACTCCTTGCCGACGAGATAAACCGCGCCACTCCCCGTACGCAGTCGGCCCTACTGGAGTGCATGCAGGAAGGGCAGGTTACCGTCGGCGGAGAGACCCGCCAGTTGCCCAGGCCGTTTCTGACCCTGGCCACGCAGAACCCGGTGGAAATGGCCGGCACCTTTCCCCTTCCGGCAGCTCAGCTGGACAGATTCCTGATGCAGCTGTCACTGGGATATCCAAGCCGGGAGGATGAACTTGAGATAGTGAAAAGGTCTCCCAGATCGGGGCAGAGCGTACAGCTGCCCGACCCGGTGTGTGATCCGCGCACGCTGCAGAAGATGTCGGACCTGGCGGAGGGCACGTTTCTATCCGAGGAGCTGCAGCACTACGTGGTTTCACTCATCCGCGCTACCCGCGACCACGTACAGCTGCGCCTGGGCGCGAGTCCCAGAGCTGCCGTCATGCTTGCCCGTGCAAGCCAGGCGCTGGCTTTCGTGCGGGGACGAGAGTACGTAATTCCCGATGATGTACAGGATCTTACCGTGCCAGTGCTGAGTCACCGGCTGCTGGCCAGCGAGGAGAGCGTCCTGCGTCACCGCGATGCTGCCTCCATCCTGCAGCAGGTAAGCCAAGAAGTATCTGTCCCGGAGGAATGATAATGCAGGCAGAGAAGATCTCCTGGGTGGTTCTGAGCATCCTGCTTGGTATCGGAGTCTTCACCCGCACGCCCCCGGTTACCTTCCTGACCCTAAGCCTCATGGCCGCCCTGGTAGCCGGCAGATACTGGGCTCAATCTGGCTTTGCCCACCTGACGGTGAACCACAGCATCCAGCAGGACCGCAGCATGGTGGGTGACGAGGTTGACCTGCAGGTTCAGCTGGACAACCCTGCGGTACTACCTCTTCCCTGGGTCGAAATCAACTCTGAAGTTCCGATCGACTCGCTGAACGTCAGGGGAGATGATGGCCCGCGGGGCCTTCTGCAGATCCGCACTGGGCTGTCGTGGTTTCAGAGAATGCGCAGAACCTACCGGGTGGTCTGCCAGAAGCGAGGTTACTATCAAATCGGCCCGGCCTCGGTTCGGGTATGGGATCCCCTTGGGCTGACTTTCGAGCACCAACACAGCCCGGGCAGGGCATCTCTGGTGGTCTATCCTCTCACCATACCCCTCGATGAGCTGAATCTGGCCACTGATCATCCGCTGGGTGACCCTCAACAGGGCAGGTGGCTGTTTTTGGACCCCATGTCGGTGGCCGGGGCCCGTCCTCACCGACCCGACGACCCGCTTCGCTGGATCCACTGGCCCGCCACCGCCGCCCAGGGAAAACTGATGACCCGCAATCTGGAAGGCACCCGCAGCCCCGAAGTTCTCATTTTTCTGAACCTGCAGACCATGCCGGAGGCCTGGCAGGGCACGGTGAGCGAACTGGTCGAGCTGTCCATCACAACCGCCGCCTCTGTGGCCAAATGGGCGGCAGAAGCGGGCTATCGTGTCGGGCTGTACAGCAACGGGAACATGGCGAAAGAGTCTCAGGAAGATGCAGCCCCGCTCATGGACGTACATCCGTCAGAAGACCCAGGACAGCTGAGGCGCATCCTCGAGGCACTGGCCCGCTGTTCGGGATACCGTCGTGAGCCGCTGTCAGAGACCATAACCAGGCAGCTGTCCGGTACTGTTACACCCACTACGTGCGTGGTTATAAGCGCCATCGCAGACAGGGCTCTGCACTCATCGATGATCCAGCTGCGAAGAAGCGGACATCAGATAACTTTCATGTATACCGGAGACCCTCCCGCCCCGCAGACTGAAGAAATCCCCGTCAAGGTTATCGGGGGACGGAGGAGGTGGCAGCAGATTGCCCGCCAGCACATCCGGGACACCGATTAACCGCATTTTGGCCACAGTGCTGCGGGCCAGCATTGATCTTTGCTGGCTTCTGCCGCTGGCGCACGTGCTGGGAATCACCGCTTCCGGGCCCCCGGTGGCGGTGGTTCATCCGCTGGTGGTGATCTGGCTGATTTTCTTTACTGCCGGCGGAGGGGCCGTAGTCGGAGGATTACCGGCGGGACATCCCCTGGTTTCCCGTCGTTTGATACCTGCTGCTTCAGCTGTACAGTTGGTGGGATTTTGGTTTTTGCAGCACCGCTGGATATTCGTGGATTTGCCGGTAGACAGCCTCCTGTTGTCGGATCAATTTCCGGTGCTTTTGATTTCGCTGGGTTATCTGATCCTGGTTATGTGGCGCGGGATGACTGCCGGCAGCAACCCTCAACACATCTATTACTGGGACATTATTCGTTCGGCCGTGCTGACTGTAACGATGCTGCTGCTTTTGAAATATAGCGCTGGTTCCTTTCCGTTGTGGCCGGTTCTGTGGCTGCTCCCCGCCACGGTAGCTTCGGCAGTTTTCTCGCGGGCCTCACTTATAGCGCCCTCTCCAAGCGCAAGCCGGCTTTCGTGGGCCGGACGTACCGTCACGGTGGCCGCCCTGCTGACAGCTGCGGTTCTTTTTGGTCTTTTCATAACCGCACTCAGCAGTCCTGATTTCTGGACGGCGGTGGGGCACTTACTACTGCAGGCATGGCTGGTGATAGCCAACATAATAACCTACCTTATGTACCCACTCGCCTACGCTGCCTTCTGGGTGTACGGGTTGATAACCAGATATATGCCGGCGGAAGGAGAACCCCCCGATCTGCAACTCCCCGATGAGCCCCTTCAGCCAGACGATCACGTTACTTCACCTCCTGTTGACGGGAGTGCCCTGTCGATAATACTCAGGCTGATCGCTCTCGCGGCAATGGCCGGTATTTTGGTTTATATCATCCGCAGCATGCGCAACAGAGAAAGACACCTCGAGGAGACGCCCTGGACGGAAGAACGGGAATCACTTTGGAATCCCGACAACCTCAGGAAAAAATTGCTACAGGTTTTCCGGACGTCGACCAGTACAACAGACTACACTTATCGGACCGATACCGAACGTAAGATCCGCGCGATGTACCGCGGATTGCAGCAACAGCTCAAGTCCACCTGCGCTTCCACCGCCAGCCAGACTCCCAGGCGATGGGCCGAGGAATTACTCAACTGCGTCCCCCGTCTGTCCGAAGCCGGACGGGACGGTCTGCACGCGCTGATAGGTGCTTACGAGCGCGTCCGCTATGGACCCCCCCTGCAAGATGAGCAGCTGGTGCAGCAGGCGCGCAGTGGACTGGAAACCTTCCGGGCTGAGTACGACGGCTGAACTGCACGGCTGCCCATGCAGCCGGCAACTATCACAACCAAGGAGGTGCACAGGTAGGTACAAAAACAAATCTATTACCTGCCGACATCATGTTTCAAAAAACCTTTGATAAACTTCAGACTGAGACTTCTTCAGACCGGGCCATGCACTACCTGCGTGAGGTAACCCGCTTTCACCGAATCCAGGTTTCAGAGGGATTCCGCCAGGCGGCAGAATACGTTCATCAGGCGTGCGAAGAATTCGGTCTCCAGAGCGAGATACTCACCTACCCAGCAGACGGGAAAAGTACTACCTGGGGGCAGCCTCCCCTGCAAAAGGAGTGGTGGATCAAAAGAGCCACCCTGAAGCTGGTGTCCCCCTCCGGCGAGGAGAAGAAACTGGCGGATTATCAGGAAAGCAAACTGAGCGTGATACAGCGCTGCGGAGCAACACCCGCCGGTGGAATCACCGCCGAGGTGGTTGCCGTGCCCCAGGCCAACAGAAAGGAAAGCTACGAAGAGATCGATGTCGAGGGCAAGTTCGTACTGATAGATACCTCGCCCGACCGCGTCTACCGACTCGCTGTGGTGCAGCGGAACGCGGCCGGTATTATAACAGATCAGATGCCAACATTCCCCCCGGTGCGGCAGGAGATGGACCTGCCCGACGCCCTCGCATACCGGTCCTTTTGGTATCAGTCTGATGATGAACCGTGCCCGGGTTTCGTGCTCAGCCCTCGTGAGGGCGCACAGCTCCGCAAATTGCTGGAAAAGTCCGATGAGCCGGTAGAAGTACGGGCCGAAGTCGAGGCGGGCCTAACAGAGGGCACAATGGAGGTAGTCAGCGCCTTCATACCCGGCACTGAAGATACGGAAGAAGTGCTGGTGGCCGCACACCTTTGCCATCCGCAGCCCAGTGCCAACGACAACGCCTCAGGAGTATCAGCAGCCATGGAGGCAGCCCGTGCCCTGCGTCATCTTATCGATGATGGCCAGCTGCCGGCCCCACGCAGGGGCATCCGCTTTCTGTTCATACCTGAGATGGCCGGCACTTACGCCTTCCTGGCGGAAAATGAAGATTCACTGGACCGCTACACCGCCGGTATCAACCTTGATATGGTAGGTTCCAGACAGGATATCTGCGGAGGATCTCTGTCTGCTGAACAGCCGCCCCTGGCCGCCGCCGGTTTTTCCGGCGAGCTGGCAGCACTCATACTGCAGCACGCCGCCAACGACAGCAGCAATCTGGCCAAAACTGCAAAGTACGCCTCGTTCCGCCACGCAGTCACGCCCTTCTCCGGCGGTTCGGATCATTACATCCTCTCGGACCCCACCGTTGGAATACCGTCTCCGATGCTCATTCAGTGGCCTGACCGATTCTACCACACAAGCCAGGATACAGTAGACAAAATTGATCCCACGATGCTCGCCAGGGTGGCCACCATTACAGCCACATACGCGCACTTCGCGGCGGCGGCCGACCGCAGCGAAGCCCTGTGGCTGGCCGGCGAGATGACCTTCCGTTTCGCGAATACTCTGGCGCAGGTCAGAGACAGAGTATGGGAGTATATCCGGAAACGGGATACCGATGAGGCAATCTGCTACCTGAAATTCCTCGCCCAACGACGCATCTGCGATGTGCAGAGCCTGGTGGGGCTGGGCCTGCCGGAGGACTCCGTCCCCCAGTGGGAAGAAGAAATAGACAGACAGCTGCAACAGCAGATACGGGTGATACGCCGACTGTCCGAGGCAGATGCAGTACCTCCCGGCAGCGATGCCGCATCCTCCGAGGAGGATGCGGAGGGGGAGGAAAAGGAGACGGATGAAGGCAAACTGCGAAACACTGTTTTTTCGCGCGTTCACCCAGGACCCATATCGCTGCGTAGAAGGCTCAGCGAACTGCCCGAACAGAAGCAGAAGAAGTGGGCCGAGATTCAGAAAGAGGACAGATTCAGGTCGGTAGCTTTCACCCTGGCGATTTACTGGACGGACGGGCAACGCAGCCTGGCAGAAATCCGCGACCTGGTCAGGTGGGAATGCGGAGTGGACCTGACCGAGGTCATAGACTTTTTCTACGAGAGTCTCGAAAAGCTGCAGCTGGTGAAGCGCCAGTAATCTTGCGGGTCGGGTGGTTTTCCCCGGCCCCTTCTTCTCCCCTTACTCCCGGGGCGACTCATCCCTCCGCGGAATGCTGACTTCTCTTTGCACCGATATATTGCCCTTCTGCAGGTCGATGGTCACGCTGTCTATTCCGGTAAGCTGCACCCGCTTCTCGCCGGCTGAAAAATGCAGAAGTACGGCCGTGTAGGGAACAGTCGCCCCGCTTTTGTGCTGCAGCCCCCGCAGACCGGCTGCACCAGTCGTACCCGGGTTGACGTACAGCGCCTGATGATCTTCCTGTTCGACCGTCAGCCGGTGCATGTGACCGGCTATAACCAGGTCCACCGCAGGATGCGCAGTCAGGTCACGTACCGCACGGGGATCGTGACTTACCACGATGCGCAGATCCCCACCAGATTCACCCATTTCAGACAGGGCCCCCTCATACCGCTCACGCAGGGCATCGATCTCCTCTTCTGTGGCGGGTGCGGGACTCGTGCGCTCGGAGGCCGGATCGGGAAATCCGAGGATCTTCACTCCGGCTGCCGTCGTCAGGCCGTCCAGCACGGTGACGTTTGGAGTCTTGTGCATGGTGGCTACCACCTCGGGGGATTCGTGGTTACCCGCAACGAAGATATACGGAACGTCCATTTCTCCGATCTGACCGGCGATCTGAGCCTCCAGCGGGGTGCCCCAGTCGGTCAGGTCACCGGCGTCGATTATGGCCCGGACAGGATAGCTGTCCACCAGGCCGCCGACAAAATCCAGGCCGGCAACATTGTTGTGGACGTCCGATATCACCAGGAAGGTGAAATCGGCCCCAGCGCCCGCCAGCTGCGGCAGGTCAGGGCCACCGTAAATGTCCATCAGTCCTTCCCCGAGCGAGCGCATCTGTCCCCGCAGTTCCTCCAAACGCTGCATTCCTCCCTGCACCTGAGGCAGAAGCTGGGGGTAGGCAGCCACTGCCCCCTGCAGCCGGGGTCGGTCAAAGGCGCCCATGTCATATGTAGCGTACGTCATTCCGGCCAGCAGGGCTATTACTACCACGCCCCCGGAAAAAGCCAGTGCCATAGACTGCAGGCTGCGCAGATCAAAAATAAGCGCTGATAGCACGCTGACTGCGCCGGCAGTGAGCATCATCCCCACAACGTAGGCACGCATCTTTGCCACTGCCCGGGCTTCCACCTCACGCAGCATGTCATCCAGAACCCTCCCGCCTTCCAACAGGTGGCTCATGGCAGAAAAATCCAGATGCCTCAGGGAAAGCTCCAGGCTGACTGGAGCCGAATGCGTCCGCGCGGAAAGCTCCCCCAGAGGCGGAACCTGCAGGCGGGTGAATCCCCGCAGGGAGGGCACAGCCCGCAGTCCCACGCGAAAACCCACAATATCCACCTGTCGTCCGCTGGCGAAAAACAGAGCCGAAGCCACGCCCAGAATCACAGCCAAAACGAGCAGGTATCGTCTGAATCCGGGCAGCGGCAGTTCGATATTCATTCGTGCCCCCATCCCGGGTAACCGGCGCAGCCTTCCATTGACAAAAGTCAGGCCTCCCTGAGTCTACTCTTTATCCTACTCACAATCGCAGCTAATGACATCCCCAGTCATCGATCCGCCGCAGCAAAGCACAACTGTCAATGATACTGCTGAAAGTCACAGTCTCCGCAACCACAGTTGCCCCCAGCAGAAAAACAGCCGTTGCAAACCGTGCATCCGGAGGAGCGGCCACCACGAAAGCAGCACCCCACAGGGCACCCCAGGCGTTGGCGCCGCTGTCCCCCATCATCACCTTCGCGCTGAGATCCCAGGGCAAAAACCCCAGGATCGGAGCAACGGTCACAGAAGCCATGACCAGGCGAGGAACCGCACGGTACCCCAAAAGGGGCAGCAGAAAAAGCCACCCGAGCACCAGGCCCTTGCAGGCCCTGCCGGGTTTCACATCCAGACAGTTTGCTGCATTGGCTGACAGGGCTATAAGCACTCCGTCGCGGAGGCAACCCGCAAGCCCGCGGGCAGCAGGTGCTCCGGCAGGTACCGCCGAAAAAACCGCCACCGCCAGCGGGGCCATAAGTCCTCCGCAGACTGCCTTTACCACACCTGAGGTGATATTGCCGCCGACGAAAGCAGTCAGGTGACCCCTCCACCCCTTGATGGCAGACTGGTCGTACTCTCTTGCTGCCCTGAAATCATCATAAAACCCCAGCACCATAAAACCAAAGGTAACAAAAGGCAGAAGGAAATACAAAAAAGGCGTTCTGAACAGCCAGAAGACCGCCGTTATTGCCACCACCTGCGCTGATATGACGCCGGCTGCGGCCGCAGTGGGGATCAACGGGCCGCGGGCGCTGTGCCGCAGCATCCCCCAGCTGCGCATCAAGGCTGCACCCCGCCTGACCAGATATCCCGACAGCCAGACCCAGCTGACAAACCACAGTGCTCCCAGGGGCACGGTGATCAAAAGAAGCCTCAGAGCAAAACCGCTCACCGGGGGACCTGCCCTTCATCAGATCTCCCCACTGCCGCCGGGGCCCGGCAGCAGATCTCCACCAGCAGGTAAATTATCCCCCGTACTACATGCATAAGCTGCTTCATCCGGTGCCACACGCCGCCGGGAGAATTATCCGTGACTCGGTGGGTCATGCGGGTCGGCACTTCGATCACCGAAAAACCAGCCCGAAGGGCCCGTGCAGTCAGGACCGTCTCTGCTGCATAACCCCCCGCACAGGGCCCAGCAGCACGCCAGACCTCAGCTGTGAAAGCCCGCTGACCTGAAAGCGGCGCCTGCATATTCTCTCCGGTCAACAGGCGAATGCTCATGCGGGCGAATCCGACAACCACCCCGAAGCCACCTGCATTCTTCGCCGCCGGCAGGATGGCAGTGGCCATGTCAGCCCGACCGGACAGCACCGGCAGCAGCAGGCGTCGAACCTCGCAGGCGGTATCCCCCACGTCGGCATCACAAAAGACAAAAACATCAATACCTTCCTGCGCGAGCACCCGCATACCGTGATTGAGGGCGGCTCCTTTTCCGCGGTTGCGCGAAAGCCGACTGAGTTTTACCCGCGGACTCCCGACAGATGCGGCCGCCTGGGCTGTCCTGTCGCGGGAACCATCATCCACAACCAGGATAAGGTCTATCTCGGGCACCGCCAGCAGCGACTCCACTGCCCGATCAACAGATAACCTTTCGTTATAGGC
>PUMD01000017.1 GCA_003551215.1 Clostridia bacterium
CGTGGAATACGAGACCGAAGGACGACACTACGCGCACATCGACTGTCCGGGCCACGCGGACTACATCAAGAACATGATCACCGGTGCGGCCCAGATGGACGGCGCGATCTTGGTGGTTTCGGCAGCGGATGGTCCGATGCCTCAGACGCGTGAGCACGTTTTGCTGGCGCGGCAGGTGAACGTTCCGGCTATCGTCGTCTTCCTCAACAAGGTCGACATGGTGGACGATCCCGAGCTCGTAGATCTGGTGGAGATGGAAGTGCGGGAACTTCTCTCTGCCTACGATTTTCCCGGGGATGACATCCCTGTGGTCCGCGGGTCTGCGCTCAAGGCGCTGAACGCTGAGTCGGCCGAGCAGGAAGATGCGCAGCCGATCCTCGAACTCATGGAAGCCATCGATGCGCATGTGCCCCAGCCGGAGCGCGAGGAAGACAGGCCGTTCCTTATGCCAATCGAGGACATCTTCTCCATCAAGGGACGGGGTACAGTGGTTACCGGTCGTGTGGAGCGCGGGCGCCTTCGGCCGGGCGAAGAGGTGGAGATCGTTGGTCTCTCGGAGAAGGTGCACAAGACGGTGGCCACCAGCCTGGAGATGTTCAACAGGATCCTCGACGAGAGCATCGCCGGTGACAACGCCGGTGTGTTGTTGCGAGGGGTGGAGAAGGATGAGGTTGAACGCGGGCAGGTGTTGGCCAAGCCCGGTTCGATCACCCCGCACACCGAGTTCCTCGCCCAGGTCTACGTGCTCTCCAAGGAGGAGGGTGGGCGCCATACGCCTTTCTTCGCGGGTTACAAACCGCAATTCTACTTCCGGACCACCGACGTCACGGGTGAAGCACACCTTCCTGAGGGTGTGGAGATGGTTATGCCCGGGGACAATGTGGACAATCTACAGTGCCGGCTCCTCAAGCACATCGCCATGGAGGAAGGACTACGGTTCGCCGTGCGTGAGGGCGGCCGCACCGTGGGTGCCGGTGTGGTCACGAAGATCCTGAAGTAGAATGGCGAAGAAGGAGATCGTGCTGCATGTGGAACTCGCCTGTTCGGGTTGCGCGCGACGCAATTACCATACGCGCCGCAACCGCAACAACCAGCGAGAGAAGCTGTCAATGCGCAAGTATTGTCGATGGTGTAGAGCGCACACGCAGCACAAAGAGGTGTGAGCACAACGCAGGCCCGTAGCTCAATTGGCAGAGCGGCGGACTCCAAATCCGCAGGCTGGGGGTTCAAATCCTCCCGGGCCTGCCAGGGAGGCGTGGCACCATGGTAGAGCGAATTCGGAAATACGCACTGTCTGTGCGAGGCGAGGCGCAGCGCGTGAGCTGGCCAAACCGCAAGGAAGTGATCACGTTCACCGTGCTGATCGTGTTGATGACGGTGATCCTGGCGGTGTATCTTGGCCTTCTGGACTTGATCTTCCAGCAAGGCGTGCGTTTCCTCCTGCGTCTCTCAGGAAAAGTCAGCTAGGCCGGGGGCTATGCAGCGCAAGAAGTGGTATGCCATCCAGACGTATGCGGGGTCTGAACTTCGCGTGAAGCGTCAGCTGGAAGAGCGGGTTCGTGAGCTGGAGCTTGAACGCTTCTTCTCCCCGATACCCGGAAACGGAAGCCAAGAGTTGTTTTTCGTTCCGGTGGAGGAGGTTATCACCTCGCGCTCGCGGAGGGGCAGGGCGACCGAATACCGTGTTCCGTACGAGTACGACCTGATGGTCAAGACGAACGAACGCGTCCAGCGGGGAGATCTGATCGCCCGTCGTGCCCCGCGTCACCTGGAGCACAGCGTCGAGGTTACGAAGGTGGATTCCCTGTGGCGGGTAGTGGTTGAGCTGGTGAACCGGGGTGAGGTCGAGTACCTGATTCCCCAAGGGAAGGGCCTACGCAGGGATGTGCGCATTGGGGAGCGCGTTCGGCCGGGGCTTCCGCTGACCCGCGACACCTCGGACCGGTACATGGTGGATGTCCGAGGGCAGATCGTCGTGCGAGACCGTGTGCGTCGCGTGACGTTGGTTGATGAGAACGGGCATAATGAAGTGCGGATCATCCCTGAGGCGTATGTGCCGACTCGGCTGAAGGAGGGTGCAACCCTGGAGGCCGGGGCGGAAATGGAACGTGAGCACAAGCTCTATTCGCGTGCCACAGGGCTGATCAAGGTAAAGGAATACAAAGAGAAGCGACTGGTAACGGTCCAGCGGATTGAGCGCCGACGCCTCATCCCTGGTTATGTGTTCGCCAAGATGGGGTTGGATGAAGATCAGATGCGTGCGTTGATTGAGGGTTTGGATGGCGTGATCCGCTACGTCGGATCGCGGTTCCATCCGCTACCAATCGAGGGTAAGGAGATGCACTTCATCCAGCGCAAGGCCGGCATGGCCGAGATCCCGGTGGCGGAAGCCAAGCGGCCGAAGGTGGAAGTGGAGTTCGAGGTTGGCGAGGTGGTGCAGATTGTCGAGGGGCCGTTCGCCGACTTCACTGGGGAAATCAAGGAGATCGATAAGGACGCCGAGGAAGTGGTCGTCACCGTCAAGATCTTTGGCCGTGAGACACCTGTCCGAATCGGTTTCGACGGGATCGACAAGGTGTAGGGAGGTCGGATGGCGAAGAACGTGGTAGCGAAGATCAACATCCAGATTC
>PUMD01000198.1 GCA_003551215.1 Clostridia bacterium
AAGAGGGCAAAGCGGTATCGCTGCTTGGCTATTTTCTGCAAAACGTCGGCCCCGAGGAGTTTTTCGAGTACCTGGCCCAGATCGCCGACGTGGCCCTGCTCGATACCAGGGTGCTGTTTGCGCACCTGCAGCTGTCCCCGTCCGCCGGTGACCGCTTTTACTCCGATCTGGGTATGGTATCCAAGATCGAGGACCCCTACGTGGCCCGTTTCACCGAAGCAGCCTTTTCCGCACCCTTTCCAGTTGTCCTGGGAGGACACAGCCTGATTTACGGCGGACTGTGGACCATACTAGAGGAGTGGGGGCTTTTGCGTCACGGCATTCCCTCTATGCCGACTTCGTGAGTATTGGCAGGATTTTTGGGGGTGGGAGTCGAAGTTTGTTCACCGGGACGGATAGGCATGGCAAAAGAGGAAAGCAAGACCAATCCTGAGGGTCAGAGGAGCGAACCGGTGCAAGAGGCCAGGGGGCTGCGGAACAGAATACTGCAGATACCCGATGTGCTGAATGCGTCGGTGGTACGTGACGAATCCGGCGGCATCAGTCGGGTAAATGTGGTGGCTGACGCCGACGAGCGCTCGCGTTTGCAGCTTGCGCGGGATGTAGTATCCTTGGTTGCTGTGCAGGACGGCTGCCAGTTGACTCCGGACGATGTGGATACCATTTTTGTCTCCAATTCGGAGATGGTATCTGGCGAGAACCGTCCCCGCCTGGTGGGGCTATCGACCAGCTATTCGGAACGGGAGCTTGTTTGCAGCGTTAATCTGCAGCTGGGAGGACGGGAGGTGGAAGGATCTGCCACCCTGAACAGGCCGCAGGCTGACATGCGCGGCCTCATAAGTGTGGGAGCGAGGGCTGCCCTGCAGGCAGCCCAGCGGCTGCTTGATGACCGTTGCCAGTTTACCCTGCAGGACGCACAGCACACCCACCTGGCTGGCCAGCAGGTCGCCCTGGTAGCGGTGTCGGTGCATCCTGAAATGGGCACCGGACTGCTTTTGGGTTCTGTGCGGATCCGCCAGGGAGCAGTCGATGCGGCAGCCCGGGCGGCGCTGGACGCTATCAATAGGACATTTACCTATTGATGAGCTGAACTGTTTGGCCGAGAAGTTTTGAGTATTATGTTTTGCTGAGGATATTTTGCTTTTGGTGTCCGGGCCGGGAGCGGAGCCCCCGACCTGCTAATAGCGAAGGCAGGTATAAAGGTATCGAGGGGGTAGAGGATGATGGCTAAGCTGGTGAAGGTGCTTATGGCATTGGCTATGCTGCTTATGATCGGCGGTGCCAATTTGCAGGTAGGGTAACATCACTCTGATTTCCTAGCCTGGCCGGCCCGGATACCTATCCAAGTATGCTGGAGGTATGCCCATGGCATCTGGGGGTTCTGAGGAGGAGAGAATGCCAGACAGCGATTCTCCGGGATTTTCCTCAGCCGGAGTATTTGCACTGGTCTTGTTTGCGGCGGCATGTGTTGTAGGATGGATCCTGCGGCCCGGTATTCCACCAACGGATGACTGGGCGGGAGTGTTCTTCTTTCTTCTGGTGATAATCCTGACGGAGGCGCTGCCCATCGAACTGCCCCGGTTTCGGGGCACTGTTTCTGTCAGTTTTGCCATGTGCTACTCATCTGTACTTCTGTTTGGTCCTTTCATGGGGGGGTTGCTCACCGCCCTGGGCTCACTCCGCAAGCGCGAACTCACTGGAGAGGTTCCGGTCTTGGAGGTCGTTTTCAACCGGTCGCAGCTGTTTTTAGCCGGAGCCAGCGGTGGGGTGTTGTACTTTTCCCTGATCGATGCGCTTCCCTCCGGAACTCCGGTGCTGGCTGCTGGAGCCACCATGGTGGGTGGGCTGGGTTACTTCGCAGTTAATGTAGGTTCATGCGTCTACTACATGGCATTGAAAAACAAAATGTCATTTTGGTATCTGCTGCAGGCGGATATTCGCTGGCTGGTACCCAGCTATCTGGGTCTTTTGCCCATTGCCTACCTGAACGTCGCCGTCTACGGGGCGGTGGGTAAGGTGGGAGTGTTGTTCTTCTTACTTCCGCTGATGGTCGGACGCTACGCCTTCCGTATGTACAGCGAGCTTCGTGACGTATTCGTCAGCACGATCAGCGCGCTGGCGGCCGCGTTGGAGGCCCGTGATCCCCATACCTCCGGCCACGCGGAGAGAGTTTCTCATTTTGCGGTCAAAATAGCAGAGAAGATGGAGTTTAGTGAGGAACGCCAGGAGCTTTTGCAGTACGTATCCATACTGCACGACATCGGTAAGATAGGTATCCCGGATGAGGTGCTGAGAAAACCGGGTAAATTTACTGAGGAAGAAAGGGCTCGTATGCAGAAGCATTCCCGTATCGGAGCCGATATCTTAGGAAACATAAAAGCTCTGCGCGAGGGAGCATCCTGGGTGCTGTACCACCATGAGCGTTATGATGGCGACGGGTATCCCCAGGGATTGAAGGGGGAAGAAATACCACCGGAGGCCCGCATACTGGCGGTGGCTGATTCTTTTGATGCAATGCTCTCGCAGCGTCCGTACAAGGCGGCGTTGACGCTCGAGGAGGCGCGCGCTGAGCTGAAGCGGTGCAGCGGGACGCAGTTTGACCCCGAGGTGGTCGAGGTTCTTTTGGAATTGATGGAGGATCCTGACCTCATTCCCGGCAGCTTCGACAGCGTTTCTGAGGCGGCAGCCGCAGGGGACGTTCCATCGGAGAGGGAGGGGCGCCTGTCATGATGATGACTGCCCTGGCTGGTTCGGTGGCGCTCGGTTGGCTGGCTGGCGGGTCAGTGAAGAACCTGGTAGAGATGCCCCTGACTAAGCTGGAAGTGCTCATCTGCGCCTTCGGTATTCAGTTTGTCCTGCATCTGGCACCGGGCTGGAGTTTGCCCGCGATAGACCAGTGGGGATTCGCCGCTCACATGCTATCGTACGTGCTTGCTGTCTGGGTGCTTTGGGATAACCGACGCCTGCCCGGCATGCATGTGTTTGCTGTTGGGGTCCTGCTGAACCTGCTGGTCATAGCTGCGAACGGAGGGATGCCGGTGTGCCCTGAAGCCCTCGCCGCAACCGGACAGCAGGATGCAATTGAGTTCTTCCACTCAGGTACGCAGGTTATTCACCAGCTCATGCAGCCGGACACAGCCCTGGCCTTCTTGGGGGACCACCTGACTACCCCCAGCTGGTTTTGGCGTCCTACGGTATACAGCCCCGGTGATGCAGTAATGATTATGGGGCTTTTGTGGATGGTTCCGGCGGGCATGCGGGGACTGTAGGGGACGCAGGACGACAACGAGCCGGTAGATTGGAGCCAAAGCAGGTGAGTCGACAAAACAGACAGCCAAACGACGACCAGTCGGAACTACGCAGAGTGTTCCTACCAGCAGAGCCTCGCGGTTATCTGTCCGTGGATATCCTTGTTCTGTATATGGCTTTCGTTCTGACCCATTCGGCGGTGGCTTTCGTCTCCGGGGGCATTGACCCATCACTGATGCAGCATCCAGTCTCAGCGGTGGCGTCCAGTTTAGGCGTGGTGCTGCAGGGGGCAGTTGTCTGGTTTATATGTCACCGTTACATAACTGACTACGCTGGCGATGATATGGGCTGGTGGAGCCCGTCTGTGCTGCAGCAGGAGGCACCGCGCGCTTCTCTTGTCGAAAAGATGACTTGGGTCATGTGGGGAGGAATCGGTGCCTGGATACTGGCCACTGCCGGGGTCAGGGCGCTGCTGGTTGCCGGCGAAGGAATACTTGAAGTGGACCCCTGGGAAGTAGGACTCATGGGACAGATGGTGCAGAGCGCCTACCGCAGCGGGGCGTACCTCCCGCTGGGGCTGCTTCTTTTGGGTATCTTGGTGGCGGCTCCCCTGGGTGAGGAACTTTTGTTCAGGCGTAGTTTCTATGTCATTATCATCGAAGGACTGGGTGGCACCACCCTGGCGGTGCTGGGAAGCGGGCTGATATTTGCCTTCACTCACGGCGAGCCGGTGGCGATGCTGCGCGCGGCTTTGGCCGGGATAATTTACGCCCTGGCCTATCACCGTACCCGGGCTGCTGCCATTCCGGTAATGATGCACGTGCTTTTTAACCTTCTGGCCACCCTGACGGTGATATTTGAGTTCAGCCCCTGGTTGATGCCCTGAATCGAAAGGAGAGTGTTATTGTGAGCAAAACTGATCCGGATGACCGTCCATCCTGGGACGAATACTTCCTCCGGGTGGCTAAAGTGGTCTCGACCCGCTCTACCTGTCCGCGGCGTTCTGTAGGAGCGGTGCTGGTGAGGGACCGGCAGATCCTGAGCACCGGCTACAACGGCGCACCCCGCGGTCTACCTCACTGCAGCGAAGAGGGTTGTTTGATGCGTGATGGTCACTGCGTACGTGCTTCCCATGCAGAAATGAATGCCATCGCGCAGGCTGCCCTGCACGGAGTGTCTGTCGATAGTGCTACCCTGTACTGTACCGATCGCCCATGCCTTATTTGCTCCAAACTGCTCATCAATGCCGGCATAGCCAAGATAGTGTACTGGCATGAATACCCCGACGAGGTCGGAGAAAAAATGCTGAAGCAGGCCAGCATTCCCGTTGTGCGGCTCGACCCGGGAGAGGACTGTACTGGCTGATTGACCTGCACCTGCAATTTTCCCTTGCTTTCCATATTTTCACTTAAACAGTATTAGCTGCTACCTTCCCCACTAACTACCGGAGTATGCCCGCGTATATTTAACCCCTTCAAGTGGAAGCTTTTGAAATGCAAACGACGAGAGCCACAAAGGGGGTGAACATATGCATCACATGCAGGGGCAATCGCAGCTGACCAACATGGAGGTCCAGAGACTGCGAGAGCTTATCACCAGGCAGAATATGGAATCGGAGAAGTTCCGTTCCTATTCCCAGCAGTGCGAGGATCCCAACCTGCGCAGCTACTTTAACCAGTGCGCACAGCGGGCAGATCAGGCCAAACAGCAATTGCTCAACCATCTCGGATAACCAAAATGAAAAGTGGAGGTGTATGATTTGATCCGTGATCGCGAGATGGCTATTGATGCCATCGAAACATGCAAAGAGGACTCGGTGCGTCTGACTCAGGCTGCAGCTGAAGCCAGCAATCCCAGCTTCCGTCAGACGCTTCTTCAGCTGCGGAATCAGTTGGAGGACGCGCAGCAGCAGGCTGCCCAAATCGCATCACAAAGAGGATGGTACCAGCCGGCTGGACCGGCCAACCCACAGGAGATCCAGCGGATCCGTTCCCAGTTCACCGGCGGTATGCAGCAGGGAACCGGTGGATATCAAGCTACCACCTACGGCCAGACCGGCGGCTACGGCCAGTACGGAACCGGACACCAGCAGTACGGCCAGTACGGAGCCGGTCAGGGTCAGCAGTATCAGTCCGGCGGACAGCAGCCAAGTCAGACCGCGGGATACCAGAGTGGATACCAGCCACGAACTGGTCAGGCCCGGGGTTATGAGGGCCAAACTGGCGGTTTCGCTCAGAGGTATCGAAGTGGCGGTTTTGGACAATACCAGGGAAGAACCGGCGGATATCAGGGACAGGCCCGGAGCTACGGTCAGCAAAGGTATGGACAGACTGGCGGTTATGGAACTCAAATGAGTCAGGGTCAGGCCGGACAGCAGTACGGGCAGTATGGAACCGGACAGCAGCAGTACGGTCAGTACGGAGCCGGTCAGGGTCAGCAGTATCAGTCCGGCGGACAGCAGCAGTCCGGCAGTCAGTACGGCGGCTACCAGGCCCGAATGGGTCAGGGTCAGGCCGGACAGCAGTACGGGCAGTATGGAACCGGACAGCAGTACGGTCAGTACGGAGCCGGTCAGGGTCAGCAGTATCAGCAAGCCGGCAGCGTCGGTCAAATGCTGGAGGGGAACTATCCTGGTCGCCAGGCTTGGAGCCCTGCGAGCAGTCGTTACGGAGTTGGAAGGCAGGGCTGAACAGCTGGCAGCTGCTGAAGGCGACAATCGAAGACTCAAAGGGGATTCACCCGAGCGTGAATCCCCTTTTTTTGGTGGTGTGCCTCGTAAGCGCAGAACCAGTGGGTTAGAGTCCCACTCGCGCTGTTTGTGTCGTTCGGTGTGTGATGCCAACAATGGCAGGGTGTCCACCGCGAGGTGGAATCCGGAGAGCCTGAGGCGGGCAGCCAGCCCGGAACGCAAGTGAACCAGAGGTGGCATTCAGTCGCGGCGACCCGCCCACAGAACAGGGAAGGGTCCCCGCGGTGACGAGGGATCTGCTGCCTGGCGGACGGTGTAACCTGCACTGTGTAAGGTGCAGCTGAAGTCAGCGGTGCGCTCATAGTGGGTGGGGCAATGCAAAAATCCGGCTGAAGGACCGAGTATGTGCGATAGGATGAAAATGGTGAATGTGATGCCGGTGGACAAGAAAACCGTCAATAGGAGACGGTGAGTCGGTCAGTATCCGATGGCGGGCCGAGTAAAAGCAGAGGCTTTTGACCTGCGGAGAGATCTTCGATATGAACCGCCGCATGTGCGACCCACTTGCCGGTGGGACGGCCCCCTACTGCCCGAGATGCTTGCAAGATCGGGGCTGATGGCCCGTCGCCTCTGAATCTCATTTGACAGCTGGAGGACCGGGCTACGTTGTAACGACAGATGAATTGGGGTAACCGGTGGAAATAAGTGCAGTATGAGTGTTAAACTTTTCTGTAGGGAGAGGAGAAAAGCGCATTGCTAAAAAGTGGTGTTATGCCGCAAAGCGTGGATTCATTTTTGCTTGATCTCGATGGTACTATCGTCGATACCCGTAAGCTAATCTGTACCAGCCTGCAGAAGGCTATACGTGAGGTGCTGGGAGAAGAAGTGCAATGTGACGCCCTGATTCGTTACATCGGTGTCTCGATGCCTGAAATTACCTCCGACATTGCACCTGATTGTGCTTCCCAGCTGGCCGAGTCTTTTTCTCACCATTATCGTGAAGGCCCCACTGCAGACATATTCCCGTCGATCGACGGAGTACTGCATCAGCTGAATGATTGGGGTTATAGTCTCGCCCTGGTGACTAGCAAGGGACGTCCTGCGGCCCTGACTCATCTGAGAGACCATACGTTAGAAGGCCTCTTTTCCGCAATCGTCACCTCAGGTGATGTGAAACGGACCAAGCCAGATGCAGAACCGGTGCTGCTGGCAGTGAATAGGCTAAACCGTGACCCCGAGCAGTGTGTAATGATAGGCGATTCGCCTGCTGATGTGCAGTCCGGCCAGGCGGCTGGCGTTTGCACGGTCTGGGCCAGGTGGGGAGTGCATCCCGATTTGGTTTTCCAGAATGCAGCTGCCAGGGCAGATTTTGTGCTGCGGCATCCCGAAGAAATACTCGATATTGTTCCGCGCTCCTAAGCGGAGGGTGCATGCATACAGCCGGGCACATTAGCATAACTCGTACGTGGTGTTAAGAGGAGGGCCGGGATGAACGAGAGTAAGCCAGACCGGATTCTTTGTTGCTCAGACATTCATGGTTATGCGGGAGCGCTGCGTAAGGTCCTGTTTTCAGCCCGATGGCGTCCCGGCAAAGATCAGCTGATACTTCTGGGAGATTACGTCGACCGAGGCCCCAGCCCCCGGGAGGTAGTTTCAGAGCTGAAGACCCTTCTGCGCTGTCCCGGTGTTGTGGCTTTGTGTGGGAACCACGAGAAGATGCTGTGGGAATACCTGCAGGGGCAGCTTTCGTATGAGCACTATATGAGCAATGGGGGGAAGGTTACGCTTGACGCCTACCGTAGCGATGATGCTGCCCTGCAGGCGGATGCGGAATTTTTATACCGACTCCCCCGCTATCATGAGACTGAAGATTACATTTTTGTGCATGCCGGACTCAGACCTGGCGTGCCGCTGGATCAGCAGTCAGAAGAGGACCTTCTGTGGATAAGAGACGAGTTCATCAACAACTACCGCGGAAAGACAGTAGTCTTTGGCCATTCTCCAACCCCTTACATCGACGGCGGGCAGGATGTTTACCGGGGTAAGGACAAAATTGGTATCGATACAGGTGCCGCTTACGGCGGGCTTTTGACCGTGCTGGAGCTTCCGTCGGGCAAGACATATTCTGTTTCAACCGAACCGCGGGCTGATTCAGTGGGACAGGGTTGAGGCAACAGTCTGGTCGCCGGGCGGAGAAGCTGTTATAATCATCCTCAAAGTATACAGAATGTAAGGCGATGAGGGGAAGAACCTGAGGCAGCAGGTGGCGCAGAGAAGCCGTGGTCGCTGTGAACGGCTGCACCGGCTTTGGGTGTACATCTCCGAGCCTCTGTCCGAACATCCGCTGCAGGACAAGGACCAGTAGGCGCAGGCGGTTTCCTCGCCGTTATTGAGGTGCATATTAGCCAAGCGGCTTCCGCTCAGCGGGAGCAAGCAGGGTGGTACCGCGGAGTATTTCCGTCCCTGAGGGGACGGTTTTTTTTGTGAGCAGCACTAAATGCAAAGCCAAAAGGGGCGATGAAAATGAAGCTTAATCCGGATATGTCGGTAAAGCAGCAGATGAAGGTGCTTACTGGTGGGGCGGTGGAAGTCATAGAAGAACAGCTTCTGCAGGACAAGCTGCAGCGTGCAAAGGACACGGGGCGTCCGCTGCGGGTCAAGCTGGGCCTGGACCCTTCTGCCCCGGATATTCACCTCGGACACACTGTTGTTCTGCGCAAACTGCGGCAGTTCCAGGACCTGGGACACCAGGTTATATGCCTGATCGGAGATTTCACCGGGCGTGTCGGTGACCCTTCACAGGCCTCCGAGACCCGTCCTCAGTTAAGCGAACAAGAGGTGAAGGAAAACGCCAAGACGTATCAGGAGCAGGTCTTCGGGGTGCTGGATCCCGACCGTACAACCATCGACTTTAACTCGCGCTGGCTGGGCGAGATGAATTTTGCTGATGTGGTGCGCCTTGCTTCCAATGTAACCGTTGCCCGTATGCTGGAGCGAGCCGACTTCAGCGACCGCTTCACCGACGACAAGCCGATATACCTGCATGAGTTTTTCTACCCCCTCATGCAGGGGTACGATTCCGTTGCTCTGGAGGCAGACGTGGAGCTGGGAGGGACAGACCAGAAGTTCAACCTGCTTATGGCCCGCCAGATTCAGCGGGCATACGGAGATGAGCCTGAAGTCGCCATGTTGATGCCGCTGGCCGAAGGGCTAGATGGTACCCGCAAGATGAGCAAGAGCCTGGACAACTACATTGGCATAACCGAACAACCGCAGGAGATGTTCGGTAAGGTCATGTCAATTCCTGATGATCTTATAGCCAGCTGGGCGCGCTACTTCACTGATGTGCCCGAAGAGAAGATCCAGGCCATGCAGCAGGCCATGGATGCCGGCAATCTGAACCCCCGTGATGCCAAGCTGCAGCTGGCTTGCCGGATAGTCACCATGTACCACGACCGCCAAAAAGCTGACGCTGCACAGGAGCATTTCTCCCGCGTGTTCACCCGGGGAGAGGTCCCGGAGGATATGCCGCAGTTGGACGTATCTGACGAGTTGGATGACGACGGAAAAATATGGATAGTCGCGCTCATCCGTGCCGCGGATTTCGCCGACAGCAACAGCGAAGCGCGGCGGCTGGTCGACGGCGGGGCGGTACGTATAGACGGCGAGAGGATCACCGACCCCCACGCTGATGTAGAAGTTGAAGACGAAGCAGTACTGCGGGTTGGGAAGCGAAGGTTCGCACGGCTGCGGGTCTGAGCCAACACGTCGGCATCCCCGGTGCATAAGCTGGTATGGTGCACGCCGATACGCTGGGGAGGGGTGCCGATGGGCAGGAGGCGGAGGCGGAGAAAATATCTCATTTTGCTGTCGATCATCCTGCTTTTTGCGGTGCTTTCGGCCGCTGTGTTGGTAGTCGACCATTCGCTGCGTCCGGTTTTGATAGCGGTTGCTCGCATGCGCGTTGAGGGGCTGGGCACTTCCGTGCTCGCTCAGGTCGTAAGGGAGGAAGCAGCCTCTCAAATAAGCTATTCGGATCTTATCGATGTCAAGACCACTGAAGATGGCTACGTGTCATACATGATGCCGGACACAGGGCGGATAATGGAGACAGTAGGTAGGGTGGGGGTGAACGTCCAGCGGGAGCTGGACGAACTTTCAGCCGAGCGTCTGGCCATACCCATGGGGCAGGTAACCGGTGTTGCCATATTGGCCAACGTTGGTCCCGACCTGCCGTTGGAGATACTTCCCATGGGGGCTGCCGAGGTTGAAGTAGAGGAAGAATTCACCGCGGTGGGGATCAACCACCTGCGCCACACCATTTTCCTGAAAGTGCGCTGCGATCTCATGGTTGCTGCTCCGCTTATTCAAAACGAACTGCAAGTATCGGTGAAGCTGCCGGTAGCGGAGGCCGTAGTCGTCGGGCCCGTCCCCGACATGTACCTTCCGCTGGGAATGCTGCCCTCATTTCCGGGTGCAGAGTGGGACTTCGATAATCCCGGGATTGCCCCGGAATGAGGTTTGATGTGGAAGATGGTCGGCATTTGCGGTATTCTGAAGACGAATCGACGGATCAGCTCGCCGGATAAATGGATTTGAGGAGGCGATTTTCCATAACCTCTGATGCGATGGTCGGTGCTAACTGCAGAGATTTTGTAGATGACATCGAGGACTGGATGAATCGCACCGCAGACTGGTTGTGCGAGGAGGTCAGCGCGGCTGGCTGCCGTGGTACTGTGGTCGGTCTGAGCGGTGGTGTGGATTCGTCGGCGACAGCGGCCCTGTGCTATCGGGCTTTCGGCAGCGATTCGCTGGCGGTGATGCTCCCCTGCTATTCATCCGAAGAGGAACTCACGCATGCGCAGATGGTAGCAAAAGCGGTAGGTATGCCGACGGCCACCATCAGCCTGGACACGGCTTACGACGCCCTCGAGGAGGTGCTTTTTTGCTCCGATGGTCCTCAGCACCTGGCGCGGGCGAACGTAAAACCGCGGCTCCGCATGACTGCGCTTTACTATATGGCCCAGAGCTACAGCAAATTGGTGGTTGGCACTGACAACAAAGCGGAGCTTTACCTTGGCTATTTCACCAAGTTCGGCGACGGTGGATGTGATCTGCTTCCGCTGGCCCACCTGACCAAGGGGCAGGTGAGGCTCATCGCCCGCCATCTCGGCATTCCCCCTGCCGTCGTGCAGCGCAAACCCACCGCCGGTTTATGGTCGGGGCAGACTGATGAGGATGAGCTGGGGTTCACCTACGATGAGGTGGATTCCTATCTGCTGGGGCGGGAGGTTGATCCACGGGTTGCCAGAGAAATTGAACGGAGGCACATAGCAAGTCAGCATAAGCGGAGTACTCCGGCCGTTCCGGGCTTCGGTTTGGCCCCGGGTGCTTTCGCCGGCGAAGACGACGGCTGAAAATTGTGACGCTTTTGTGATAAAATTTATCTTTGGAACGTGAGGTTGGTTGCCTTCACCTTAGTCTGAGAAGTCGCCTGACAGAGGAAAGGGGGGCAAATATGGCCGGGCATTCGCAATGGGCGAATAGAAAGCACCGCAAGCAGCGTCAGGACAAAAAGAGAGCAAAAATATTTTCCAAGATGGCCCGACGCATTACCGTGGCTGCCCGCAAAGGAGGGGGCGATCCGGAGCTTAACCCCACCCTGCGGATGGCCATGGAGAAGGCCTTATCTCTCGGAGTACCCAAGGATAACATCGAAAGAGCAGTCAAACGGGGAACGGGTGAGCTGGACGGCGGCAAGCTGGAAGAGCTTCAGTATGAAGGTTATGGTCCGGGAGGGGTGGGCCTGCTTTTGGACATCGTCACCGACAACCGCAACCGGACCGCCAGCGAACTGCGTCACGCATTCTCCGAACACGGCGGCAATCTGGGAGAACAGGGCTGTGTGCAGTGGATGTTCACCCGCAAGGGTAAGATCGTCATTGACGCGGAAAACGGAGAGGTTGATGAGGATGAACTGCTGCTCAGCGCCGCCGACGGGGGGGCGGAGGACCTCAACCGCCTCGACGGTACCTTTGAGGTGCTCACTCCTTCTGATCAGCTGATGCAGGTACGTGCCGCCCTGGAAGAGCATGATTACCCGGTGCAAAGCTCCGACTTTACCTATATCACCGATAACTACGTGCACGTAGCCGGCCGCGACGCTCAGCGTCTGTTGAGGCTTCTGGATGCCCTGGAAGACCAGGATGACGTGCAGGAGATTTACGGAAATTTCGATATAGACGAAAGCGAATGGCAAAAGTACGAGGCCAGCTAGC
>PUMD01000085.1 GCA_003551215.1 Clostridia bacterium
AAAAAAGCCGGTAAAACCCCGTACGTTATAGAAAACAGCAGCGCCACCGCCAGAGGTGCCTTAGGCTACGTCGCCGCCGCACTGGAATTGGTCCGTCAGTGTTTCAGGGAGGACCTTCAGCTGGATCACGTGGCCATACCCGGAGCTATGGCCGGCACCTCATCCGGCTTGGTCGCTGGAGCCGCCCTCCTGGGTCATCCATTTCACGTCCACGTGATTAATGTCGAGTATCCCGGAGATACACTGGAGAGTCTGATCGACGTGTATACTCAGGGAGTTTTCGACATCTTGAACCTGAGGCCTGCTATACCTGTTGGGGAAGTGATGGAGGTTCATCACTGTTTTTTAGGAGAAGGCTATGCCCAACCGACGACGGAGTCCATCGAGGCACTATTCGATCTCGCCCAGAAAGAGGGTATTTACTCAGAAATTATCTACACCTCAAAGACTCTGGCTGGTCTCACTTCGCTTATAAAGTCAGGTCGAATAACGGCAGCGGAATCGGCCTGCTTTTGGCATACAGGAGGGATCGGAACTTTGTTTTCTCAGGGCGAGGTCATATGCGATGAGAATTGACAACAGAAAAACAAAACATGCACCTAAGGGACCATCCGCCTCGCAACCGACACGGTCGGTCAAGATTCTGTGTTGCCCAAGAACCTTTACGGATTACTCTTAGCCTGAGCTAAATGGAGATAGATCGGCTGCCAAAGGAGTGAGCGACCATGAAACTTGCTATTCTTGCCTCACATGGAGGCAGCAACATGCAGGCCATCGTCGACGCCAGCAATTCCGGACAACTCGATGCTGCTGTAGAGGTTGTCATAAGCAATAACCCTGGCTCTAAGGTGCTGCAGCGTGCTGAGAAAGAGGGAATTCCCTACCACGTAATCAACAGCAACACCCATCCCGATCTCAATGAGCTGGACCAGGCAATGGTAAATCTTCTGACGGTGGAACACGACGTTGACCTTGTAGTTTTGGCTGGTTACATGAAGAAGCTGGGCCCCCGGACCTTGAGGTGTTTCTGGGGACGGATAGTCAATATTCATCCGGCACTTCTTCCCAAATTCGGCGGTAAGGGTATGTACGGCGACAATGTCCACCGGGCTGTCCTCTCCGCAGGTGAATCTGTTACCGGCGCTACAGTACATGTGGTTACTGAGGAGTACGATGAGGGCCCGATTCTGGCTCAGACCGAGGTACCCGTCTATGAAGATGATACAGTTGACACTCTGAGGGAGCGCGTACTCCCTGAAGAACACCGACTGTATGTTGAAACTCTGCAGAAAATAGCCCAGGGCTGCATCCAACTGCCTGACCCCGGAGCACCTCCCGGCTGAATCAGACGTGAAGAGTCACTGAGAGAACCTTTCATCAGACCGCTGGAGTAGGGGTTAACACATCCGGAGCGAGAGGCTTGCTGGCGTTTTTGCCATTTGCTATTGCTGCCAATAGATGATATGAAAAGACTGTGTGTTAAGGTAAAATCGATCGCTGGGGGCGCCCCTTGCAGGGCTGAGAATGACCCTTGGAACCTGATCCGGATAATGCCGGCGAAGGGAAGCGAATCCCTCGGGGCCGCCTGCAGGCGGCCATTTTTGTGGTTAACTACTGCAGAAGCAAGCCCAGCGATCCCCACAACATCGCAGGGAGGAGATATCAATGCTCGAGGAAAAGACCATCTCGCGTGCGATCATCAGAAGCTACACAGAAGAGCTATGTGAGTACCTGAACACACAGGTAGCCATTGTTGGAGGTGGCCCCTCAGGACTGACGGCAGCCTATTACCTGGCTTCAGCTGGGATAAAGACTGCCCTTTTCGAACGTCGCCTCTCGCCTGGTGGCGGCATGTGGGGGGGCGGTATGTTGTTTAACAAGATCGTTGTACAGGAATCGGCTCTTGAAATACTGCAGGACGTAGACGTTTGCTATGACCACTTCGAAGGGGAGTATTACGTTTCCGATGCAGTGCAGGCGGTCAGCGGCCTGACATCATCTGCATGTAAGGCCGGAGCCAAGATTTTCAACTGCCTGACAGCCGAGGATGTTCTGCTCGATCCACAAAAGCCGAGAGTCAAGGGCGTAGTCCTCAACTGGTCAGCAGTTGAAATGGCCCAGCTGCACGTCGACCCACTGACTGTCGAGGCTGATTATGTCATCGACGGAACCGGTCACGATACCGATGTAGTCAAAGAACTGGTCGGCCGAAACGGTGTGCAGTTGGATACAGAAAGCGGGAAAATTGAGGGAGAACATTCGATGGCTTCACACCAGGCAGAAATTGATACACTGAGTAACACACGGGAGATATTCCCGGGTCTTTACGTGGTGGGCATGGCCTGCAATGCAGTGCACGGTTCGTACAGAATGGGGCCGATATTCGGCGGCATGCTTCAGTCGGGTAAAAAAGCAGCCGAAGCGATAGCCAAAAAGCTACTATAAAGAGGAGCACGCACATACCAGATGGGGTGCGGAAGGCGGATATCCGCCTTCCGAATCCCGTCAACGAGGCTGCAGGCAGCGCAGGGCCGTTTGCCCAAAGCAGCGTCATCATCGCGCACTCTCGTAAAAGTTATGCTAGAATCTTGTGTTAATCAGCAGACCCGCCACCCGCTTTAAGGCGTCTTCCTCTCCCCCTTCACTGTCACGGCTTTGCTCAAGACACTCCCGAAGGAAGTGAACCACCACCAGTTTTGTGGCGCTTTCCAGAGCCGAGTGGACTGCACTCAGCTGACCAACGATCTTCTCACAGTCGGGATTCTCGCAATCCAGCATCCTCATTACTCCGCGAACCTGTCCTTCCAGTCGGGAAAGCCGGTTTAGAATATCCTTGCGCGCAGCCTCTGATTCGTTCATCTTCTTTCTCCTTTCTATCAGCCAGCCTTTCGCCTCTGGGCACCACCTGCACGATCTGTCCTTTCATCAAATGTCTCCTGTTGGAGCAATCCAGGGGGGCAGTTCTCTGCACATACGCCGCAGCGAATGCAATCGCCGTCTTTGAATCTCCCGGAGTCATCAGCATCAATATAGGGCTCTAGCTGCATGGGGCACACACTTGCACAAAGACCACACTCCCGGCAATCCTGCGGTTGGGTCAAACGCAGCATGATATCCGTACGATAATTACGATTCAAAGCCCGCCCAAGCCTGTACATAAGCACCTGAAAGGTACCCATCGGGCAGAACACGCACCACGCCCGTGGGCTTACGAATACCGCAAGTATTGTGCCGACCACTGTTACAACCAGGTAATTCATGACGAAAATGTAGCCCAACCTCTCGTAGAATCCAAGGGAACCCCACCCGGCAAAGACCGTTAAAAGACGATTTGATAGCATGAAAGCAAACCAGCAAAAAGCTATCGCTTTGATGATCTTTGCTCGAAGAATTCGGGGGATTTTTCTATTTGCACTGAACCTCATCAGTATTCCGTCGAATAGACTTCCGTGAGGACAGAAATTCCCACACCAATATTTCCCCCTAATGAAGCCCATGACCGCAAGAGAAAGCATCACGGGAATCATCAGCAGACCCAGATGCGGATACCACAGTCCTCCCACGGCGACCAATGGAATGAACAACCAGGCGTATTTTCTGAAAGGGGTGAGAATCCGTTGCGTCTTTCGATACAGAAGCGACATAAAACACTCTCCTTCCTTTACCTCCGCTGTATACCCTGGGGGGTATATGTTAATTCTAACCTCTCCCTCTGCGTTTAGTCAAAGGCGACTTTATGCAAAGCACCAAACCAGCCAGGGCCCAGAGAAAGGGCCTTAAAACGAGGATGTCTTTTGGTATCCTTGGGGTACGAGCAGGAGGTACTCGTTATGGACGGCAATGCAAAAGCAGCTCAACCAGCCTGGCAGCCACGGATGATTATCATATTAATCATGGGAGGTTTCGGAGTGATGGGAGGCGGCTTGCTGGCTCCGGCTTTGCCTTCACTCGTCGAGCCGTTTTCGGTGAGCGAGACATCCGTTGGGCTGGTATTGGGAGTTTACACCTTTGCCGCTGCTGCAAGCCTTCCCTTCACCGGCCTCCTCATTGATTCTCTAGGGCGGCGCCCAGTTGCTATCGGGTGTCTGACCGTAGACGGCCTTTTTGGGCTGCTGTGCCTCGCTGCTCCCACTTTTGAAATTCTACTTGTATTGCGGTTTATGCAGGGTATCGGTATAGCTGGTCTCATTCCGGTGGCAATGACAGTGATATCTGACTGGTATTCAGGCGACAATAGGCTGCATATGATGGGTCTGCTCAGCAGCACCATATCTTTCAGCGCCGTAATCATACCACTTATAGGCGGTCTGCTGGCAGGCATGAGCTGGCGGCATCCTTTCGGAGTTTACGGGCTATCACTGCTGCTTGCCCTGCTTTACTATATCTGGATCCCGGAAACTGCAGGCCTGGGCAGGACTGCTACACTGCTCTGTCAGGCGGAAAGGCACGTTGCCAATCTCAAACTTGCGCTGAAGATGCGCCCGGTACAGGTGATATTCGCTCACTGCCTGGTCATGTACTTCTCGCTGTATGCAGTGGTCACCTTTTTGCCTATTGTTCTGTCGTCTATCCATAAGCTGCACGGCCCGGCTGCCGGTATCGCCCTCTCCCTGCAGGGCGTGATCGCGACGTTAATGGCCTCTCAGGCGGTGAAAGTGAAACGAATTCTTCCCTATACAGGCAGGCTCCTGCTGGGCTTTGCACTCATCTCAGCTGCTCTCACAGCAATATCTCTGCACGGAAGCATCGGAGGCCTTGCCCTCAGTATCGTACTCTTTGGAACAGGCATGGGAGTACTGCAGCCGACAGTCTACAATCAGACAACAACTGTCGCCGACGAAGAACTCACCGGTTCCATCGTATCTTTGTTCAATACAGTCAAATTCATCGGCATGACACTGGCTCCGGTTCTGTTGGGATTTGCACATCGCTGCTGGAGCATAAAAGGAGTATTTGCTGTCAGTGGTATTGCTTCCCTTCTGTGGCTGCTTTTGCACCTTGTATCACAGAACTGCCGTCGTCAGCCGTAGATGAACCGCAGCCAAGCCCCCTGCCCCGGAGGGTATCTTCCGCCTGCTGCAGCAAAATAGTCGCTTCTGGCGTACTGCCGGCAGGGAGCCAACCGGCCTTTTCTAAGCTGCCAGGTCGTCGGCCGAAAGAAGCATACCAGCCCTGAGGCTTTCGTGATATGATCTGGAGTACCAAGACCTTGAGCTTTTGTCAGGATAAGGAGAGATATCACGTTGTCCGCCACTTCTGCTGACGCATTAGGCGCGCTTTTGGTGTTCGGATATTATGCCCTTCTGGCTGCGGCGATAATGCTGCTCAGTCGGCTCTTCAGTGCACCTAAAGAAATCGTGCGTAAGACCTATCACCTCATGTGCAGTGGCAGTATATTTTTGCTGCTTTACTGCTTTCGGCGCTGGTGGGCAGCCGTGCTGGTGGCCGGAGCTTTGTTCATCACTGCCTACCTGCTCATGCCGGTGCTGGAGAAGATACCTGCCTTCCGGTTCATACGGCGTGCTTACCAGGACGGCGAGATCCGCCGGCAGATACTTTCGGTGCTGGGCATTTTCCTGCTGATGATTGCTGTCTTTTGGGGTGTCCTGGGGCCTGATGGCAGGCTGCACGCAGCAGTGGGCTTTGTCGCCTGGGGAGCAGGTGACGCCCTTGCCGGTATTGTCGGAAAACGCTTTGGAAAAACCAGACGGTGGTTTTCCTCATTTGCCCCAAAGACAGTGGAAGGCACCCTGGCCATGATTGCCGCCTCATTTTTCGCAATATTTATCACCTTGACCGTTCTCACTTCGCTTTCAATATGGGCCAGGCTGCCACTGGCCGTAACCCTTGCCTGGGCGGCCGCAGCAGCTGAACTTGTCACCAGCAGAGGCTGGGATACCGTGTCGGTTCCACCAACAGTGGCAATTCTGTCGTTTTGGCTTATGCCTGTGTTCAACGGGCTGGTGGCACCATGGGTATAGAAGGCGGCAAGAAGCATTCCAGCAAGGTACAAAAGCAAAAAGAGCGAACCTTGCGTGCAGCATGGATGATCAGCCTGAGTGCTCCGGTGGCCACGGCTGCCGCTTACTATCTGGGCCGGTCCACAGTCCAGTTGGCAGACTTTTTTCGAAGAAGCAGCGAACTGGTAGCTTTGTTTCTTGCCTGGTGGATATTCAGAAAGACTCACGTTCAACCCTCAACTGCACGAGAGCAGGTTCGCCTGGAGAACCTCTGCAGCTTACTGATCGCCTCTGTGATGCTTCTGTCATGTGCGTTGATAGCCTACAATTCCTACCTGCGCTTCATCGAACCGGCTCCCCTGGGGACAGTCCTTCCCGGACTGGTTGTCCCCCTGGGTGGCCTGGCCGTCAACGGATGGTTCTGGCGTAAAGGCTCACTGCTGGCAAGGCAAGAATCCACTCCTGTGGTGGAGTCTCAATGGCGTCTGTGCCGGGCCAAAGCTGTGCTGGATCTCTGCGTACTCAGCACCCTGATATGTACCCTTGCTTTGGGTCCTGGTTTGCAATCACGCTATATCGACTTGGCCGGAGCAGCAGCAATCGGTGTTTTCCTCATAGTATCAGCATACCAAATAGGGTTGAAGGCTTTGCATGCTCTGCGGAACTCAGATCATCGCCAAACATGAACGACTGAACAGGCAGTGCACTCCGGAAGTATCTTTAACGAGGGGGTTGTCTGAACTATGGTTGACCTTCTGCAAAGAACCATCGAGGAGTATGACACCAACCGGTTTGTGACCCGCTCATGGGTAGTCAGACACAATGATGAGATCACCTTCGAGCGGTTAGTCAGCCAGCTGCGGCGACGGGCCCGGGAGCACAACACCGCCTTGAGCGCAGAAGACGTCAGGGATTTTGAGAATGGAAATTGGGTAGTTCTGTACTTGTTTGACCACGACGCAGTGCTCATCAAAGCAGGTCGTGATGAACTGCACCTGCAAAAGCAACCGGTCTGGCTTGAAGGTCCTATTGATATCCTGCCTGGTGAGACCGCGCTTTGGTACAAAGAGCAGATAATGGCAGCTGCGCAGGACCGTCCCTGACTCATATTCAAAAAAATCTTCTGATGCACCAACCCTGCAGCGACCGCCGCAGAAGAAGGCCCAACCCTACTGGACTCCCTGAGCCTGGCATCCAGATTGGTCTAATTATTGGAAGTATGTCCCGACTCCCACCAGGGGCCTGGGTCGAATTGTCGCTGAGTGACAGTAGTGGTATTATTTATCCAAGATCAGGCTGACAATCCAACTGTCCCCAAGGGGAAATGCGGCTGGGTGATACCCACTCGGGTAAGGGCTTTTTACTCGACCGCAGTGAATCCTTCATGTTGACAGCGCTGGATAAGACCGCAATAAGTTCATGCAAACCGCTGAGAGGGTGGCCTAAGTGACAGGTGCGAAAAAACTTCTGTTGGTCTCGGTAGCACTGGTGACTTTTCTTACAGGATGCATATACATTGCCGGCATGCAGGTGGAAAGATCCGTCCTCAATACCGATTTCTACGACGGACTGCTGAAGCACACAGCTTTGGGTTCCGCACTGCAAACCGCCTTCACTTCGCAAATGCAGCAGCAAATGGAGGATGCCCCGCCAGTAGCCGCCGACCTGATGGTGGAGTCGATGAGCAAAGCAGTCACTGCCGAATGGATTGAAAAGCAGCTTCTGATCGTGGTGGATGATGCCTTGGCCATGGTGGATGGACAGCAGGAAACTCTGATGGCAACAATCGAACTCGAAAACAGAAAGCAGATATTCAAACGGGAATTCGAGGAGGCTGTAGAAGCGCTGTCTGAGCGCGAAAAAGAACAGTTGGGCTTGGAGGAAAAAGGTTCGCAAGGCGACCCCGTAGATATCACTGAGGCCATGGACCTTCCTGACGACCTCCCTGTGGCAGAGCTGCTTGAAGGTGAGGCGGCGGCTGAGCTTGAAACAGTGGTATCCGGAATCCAGAAGTTCCGCAGCTATTTCGCATTCATACCCTATGCCGCATTTTTGCTGCTGATGGGGCTGTTTTACCTCTTAGCAGGGGCTTCTGATGGACTGAAATGGTTCGGTGCCTCTGCCACGATAGCCGCAGTCATATTCATACTTGGTCTCTTAGTGACGAACTCAGTTCTGCTGCCGAACACACTCGGTCCTCATCTGGTAGAAGATGCCCCCATTGATGTGACCGTGGTCGAATCAACAGTAGACTACACAGTCGGGCAGATGTACACCTTCCCCATCTATTTCGCCATCTTTGGATTGCTATTATTTGCTGCGGGTTTTGCAGTCTCAGCCGCAGCTGGGAGAGGATAATGCCTAAACTGTAAATGGGACAGGTGAGAACAAAAAACGGACACCGGCCGCTCAGGGGCAGATCATCTCCGAGGGGACTTTGCCGGGGGGAATGCAGCATGGATAAGCCTACGCAGTGTCCTTCTGACGAGATGACTGTCCTTCTTTGTTCGGTCCGTCGTAACAGACGTCCCTGAGAGGTATCTATTTGCTTTATGACCCATCAGCAGGGAAGCCAGTTCTTTTACGGAAAGAAGATATACCAGCAGGTTGCAAAGCCATGAAGCAAGGACAAGGAGAGGAGGACTTACTCATGCGTTACGTGGAGTTCCCCTCAGCTGAACTGAAGGTATCACGAATCAGCTTCGGTGCCATCCCGATCAGGGCACGCACCAATGAAGGGGCCAGGGAAGTTATTCATGAAGCCCTCGACTCGGGAATCAACTTCTTTGACACTGCCCGTGGATACGACGACAGCGAAAGCAAATTGGGCTACGCCCTCAGGCAGCGGCGAAATGAAGTCATACTGGCTTCCAAAACTGCAAAACGCAGCAGAGAAGAAGCATGGGATGAACTGAAGACCAGCCTATCGCAGATGAAAACTGACTACATTGACCTTTATCAGCTTCATAACGTGCGTACAGACGAGGCCTATGAGGAAGTTATGGGTTCTGGCGGAGCCCTACAAGCCCTGAAGGAAGCCAGAGAACAGGGGCTGATACGATACATCGGTATTACTTCTCACGACGAGGAAATTTCCATCAGAGCTATTCGCAGCGGAGAGTTCGTTTCTATCATGGTGCCGCTGAACTTTATGGAAGACGACTTCGCCGATGAAGTGCTCCCGGCTGCCAGGCAGCATGACATAGCTGTCATCAACATGAAGCCCTTCGCGGGCGGGATGATTGAACACGCCGCCCTCGCCCTGCCTTACGTTCTTTCTTTTGACGCCATTACTGTAACCATACCGGGGATGAGAACCCAGAAGGAAGTAAGGGAGAATGTGCAGTTTGCCAGCCATTGCGGTAATCTTCCCAGTAAGAAAGTGAGAAAACTGCAGCAGTTAAAAGAAGAAATCGGCTCAGAATTTTGCCGCTCCTGTGATTACTGCCAGCCGTGCCCGAATGAAGTTGAGATATCCAGGGTATTGAGAGCCATGAGAGGGGTTCGCCGCTTGGGCGCCTCCTGGCTGGAAGACAATCTCGACAGGATAGAGAAAAACGTCGATGCCTGCGATGAATGCGAAACCTGTCTTCCCAGGTGCCCCTATGATCTCGATATACCGCTCCTGCTCCGGGAGCAGGTGAGGGCCCTCAGGCAGCACGCCGGAGAACAGAAGTAACAGCAACAGGGGGACGCAGCACTGTTGACGCCAGCCCCCCTGTTGTTGCATCAAATATGGATGCTACGAAAGCATCTGATAACCCTGGTGCAAACAAGTTAAAAGCAAGCACCATCTTGTGATGGCAAACAGCTGATGCTCATTAGCTCTGAGGTGGAATCCACGCCGAATTCAAGATATCTGCATCTACCGATGTTTCACAGGGGTGTTCCTTTGCTCAGGTGGGTTCTCCTGCCGCATCCTCAATCTTTTTCTGTATTTCAGCGAGCTTCTCTTCCGCCTCCTCAAGCTTGTCCTCCATCTCATCCACTGTCCGGGAACTTCTGTCTATCACATCTTTCGTCCGATCAACTACCTCGCTAGCACGCTCTCGCAGCTGTTCTGCAACTTCCTCTGCTTCACTGGCAACTTCCGTTCTCATGTGCTGGGCCTTCTCCCTGATTCGGCTTCTCATTTCATCACTGCATTCGGGAGCAATCATCAGACTGGCGATGAACCCACACACCCCACCTATGATGAACCCTGCCAGCAGGTTGCCCGAATCTCGCATTTTACCACCTCCTCGTATATTATATCCGTTAAGGAAAATAAATTCCATATAATGCCCATCAACCGCTTTAACGTGCACAATCCTCCAGTGCCCCATAGTAGGCGCGCTCGCCTGTCCAGATGTATACCCGAGAGTCCAACGTGACGACGAACGCAACTTAAAGTTGCCTACCGGGTACTGTGTTGTGGTAGACTGTCTGCAGTCACAGTGAAGTTTCAATTTAGTCACCGACGGCATTCAAAACGTCAGCAATAGACGGGACTCGTGCAGCACGAAAATTGATATATCAGCAGACAACCCAAAGCAGATGAGATAAAGGAGGCATGAGACTTGCAGGCAGAAGAACACGAACCTGGCAAGCGTGAAAACGAAACAGACCTGTCCACCAGAGCATTGCAGGCTAGAAACACCATGGCTTTGGCTCACGCAGTCCAGCACATATTCGCCATGTGCCTGCCTCCCCTCCTTGTGTTTATACATGCAGACCTGAATCTTACCTGGTACCAGCTTGGGATCGTTGTGGCCGTCGGTTCCATCACCAGCGGACTAATACAGCTTGTCTCAGGATTTCTGGTGGATAGTTTTGGAGTCAAGCGGGTGCTAGTTGCCGGTTTCTTTCTGCTTCTTTTCGGACTGTTTCTTCTATCGCAGTCTCAATCAATGGCCATGATGATCGTCTCTCAGTTTTTTTTCGGTATTGGCAACTCCACCTTTCACCCGGCCAGCTTTGCTGAGGTCTCCAAGGCGACCAAGGGCAGGGGACTTGGCATGGGCATGGCCTGGCACAATATAGGAGGCAATGTAGGGGGAGCAGCTGCATACTCGGTAGCAGCAGTTCTGGCCACCTGGGTGGGCTGGCGGAGCGCCCTGGTGACCATGGTCAGCTGTGGAGCTTGCCTCACCGTTATATTCGCCCTCAAATACCAGGAGATGCCGTCTTCCGAAGCGATAGATCCAGCCTGTTCCGAGTCACGCGGCCACAGCGACGTTGAAAAGGAAGGTTATGACGCGGATCCCGGATCAGGTCCCGCCATCACCCTGTGGATGCCGGTGGTAATCGTGGCAATAGCTGCCCTACTTTCCGGCTCGTTCAGCCGGGGACTCAACACCTTCCTGCCATCTTTTCTGACAACTGATAGAGGGGCATCACCGGCAATTGCCGGAGTGCTGTCAACAATAATGCTGCTGTCAGGAGCTGGCGGATCCTTCGTCGGCGGGAAATTGGGCGACAGACTGGACCGGCGCAAAGTAGTGCTGGCATCTGCCGCGGTTACCGCCCTGCTGGTGCTGGCAATGGTACAGTTCCCCGTCACCGGCATATCTCTGGTCTTGATCCTCGTTGCCATCGGATTCTCGCTTTCAGTGGCCAGGCCCTGTCTGAACGCCGTAACTTCCGAGGTCTGCCCGGAGGGCAAAACCGGGACGGCTTTCGGCATCGTGTTTGGCGTCATGTCGCTTGGGGGTTCAGCAATAGCTCCGGTGGTTGGGTATATTGCAGACCACTACACGATATCGCTGGGCTTTGTGGTTTTAGCGTTTTCGTTTTTGCTGCATGGCCTTTTGATGATGAAAACAAAAAAGAGATAGTTCGCACATTTATCAAACCATCCTCAGAACAGGAGGCACCATGAACTTCTATGGTGCAATTCTTGCCGGAGAGGACGTGAGACCAACTCGCCTCTCCGGCCGGTTCAGGTTACCTGTGAATCGTCTACGTGCCAAGTTGGGAAGTCTTTTTCATCTTGTATCGCTCAAAAATGAGCTCATGTGCACCATCTTCTCGCTTGTGAAGGTGTACGGGCAACCGCTGCCCTCCCCTGATGGTGAAGAATTCAGAGGTGCCACCCGGAGATATCCTCTGCGGAATAAGCGGTACCTTCTGACTGAAGAATCGGCTGGAGGTTTCAAATTGCAGCAAATCCCCCAATCTACGCAATTTCCCCCGGTAATTGCCCTGATATGCTTCGTATATTCCCTCAAATTCCTTCAAAAGAACCTCGCTTCGCCTGAAGGCCAGTTCATCGGGGTCTTCTCCCATTAAGACAGCAAGGGCGTACTGAGCGAGATTGCTGAGAGAATATCCGCTGCCGTTAGCCAATAGCATCACGCCCCAACCCTCATCGGGCATAAATGCCATCTGACCGGTAGAGATCAGGACGCTGCCCCCATGCCCAACCATGCGACGGCCGAAGAAATCCGGATTTATTCCCAGTCCGTAACCGTATTTGCGCGGGGCAACCTGCAGGTCAAAATCCACTACCAGCTCATCCTGCTCTGCACCCCGACTGTATAAATGGGTTGAGGGGGTGTCGATTCGCGGCTTCATCATTTCATCTGCAGAATCTTCATCGATTATCTGTCTGTCATCAATCCTGCCTTTATTGAGATACATACGGATGTAGCGGACCATATCCCTGACGTTGCTAATGATCCCGCCATCGCTGGTTATACTGCCGTAGAGATAATTCTCTGGATGACGGTTGCCATCCCGATCGACAACATAAGGCTGCGCGGCATGCGGATCAGACTCCACATCGTCTTTGTGAAAATAGGTCCTGCCCATGCCCAGCGGTTTGAGAATGTGCTGGGTCACGTACTCGTCGTAAGATAATCCAGAAACTGACTCGATTATACCGCCGAGCAAAACATAACCCTCGTTCAGGTAAAACCATCTTTCTCCAGGGGGGGCGTGGACCCACTCATCGCAATCGGACATAAAGGTTATCATATCTTGCACATCACCTATAGGGACGCCCTGCCCCCCGTCTCCAGCCCCCTTGCGGATTACTGCCTCTGCATAAGCAAGCGCCGGTATTCCGCTGCTGTGAGTCATCAGGTGCCTGATGGTAACAGGCTCCCCGTACGGCTGGACATCAAACTTGAGGTATTTGCCAACAGGATCGTCAACGTTCAGATGACCTTCCATCTGAAGCTGCATTACTGATAGACAGGTGAATGACTTGGTGATGCTGCCTATTCCGTACAGTGTCTTTGCAGTCGCCGGCAATCCCTTCTGCAGATCCCGCTGCCCGAAACCCCTTGCGTGTATCACATCATCGCCCTGTATGATGGCAAGGCTGAGCCCGGGCAAATGTGATTGTTTCATTTTGTCGAAAACAAACCGGTCAATCTGCTGTAACTTCTCATCCAATTCAACCACCTCCGGAAGGTTTTTCTGTCCCGCAAAAAGATCACTGCAGACCTACCTTGCCGCCCTCATCTTTACTGTCCTTTTCTACTGGTCAGCTCCAATATCCTCCGCACATTCCACGTTATGGAGCAATTCGCCGCCGAACGATTGCTCTATTGGCAGGAGTCACAACTCCTCAATTTCAGCAGAAGGCAGAAACCACAATCCGATCAGGCTAATGCACTTCCTTTTTTAGGTGGGATATGCTATAATACCAACAATCTTCAGTGAAAGGAAGGTAATAGAAATGCGCAGGTTTTTCAATTTCGGTGAGGATGGGTTTACCATGACTGATGCACTAATCGCTCTGGGCTTTGCCGCTATTCTCGCTTTCATTGTCTTTCGAATCAGGGGTATAGCCGCAGCTCCTGGCGACCTTCACACCCTAGAGACTGCCTTCATCGGTTCCATGACAAGCTGTGAACTCAGCTTATCTTCTGTCCTTCAGAGAACCATAGGAACATTGATGCTTTAGGGCAGGTTCTCCGCTTGTGCAATCAAACAAACATTGAGTAATATCGCAAAAATACTGCATTGGTCTCATTCTAATGTCATGGCATTCGAGGGGGGAGGCCGGATTGCCCCGCCTCCCCCTTCACCGCCAGATGTGGTCTTCCGTCACCGGCTGTCCGCAAAACTCAAAAGCACACTCAACACGCCTTCTGAAAGTCGATCAAGCGCTGGTCGTTTCAGTGATGAGCATACAGGCTCTGATGCAGTTGGTGAGTCTTCGCCAGCATCCACGGTTCACCCTTACGCAGCTTGGAGGGGTTCCACAGATAACCATCCTCACCGAACCCCAGTCCGAAAATCTTCCGGGCCCTAGCCCGCACGCTTTGTCCTGGTTCCGGATGCACATCCGGAGCCGTCGTCTCATCCATTCTGTCAGTATCTGCAGGTGTCTCTTGGCGTCAGATATGTTGAGATGGCCGAGCCATCCTTGCAGGTATTGGGTCAACCGGTCAATCCGTCAGGGCATCGACAGGTTGGCGTTGTCCCGGATGCTGCCCCGCACAGCAGGTTCTGACCCCCATCTGAGTCGGACCCCAGATCCCCACCTTGTGTGTTCGCCAGTCTCAATCCGGGGACTGACCTGTTCTCTTCCCCGCTGCTGTCGGGATGCCGAACTCTCTAGTTGCGTTCGCCCATGCAAAGGGCCACCAGTCTCCATTAATAGCGCGCTCGCGTGAAACGCCGGCCCCAGGTCGGGTCAGTGTTGCGGGTTCCTAGCAGCACGTCGTCTTTTCCGAATGCCCCATCCCGTACTGGCACTGTCACCATAGACAGCAACCTTGGAGAAGCCATACGCACCCGGGACCCACAACCCAAGGCACCACTATCGAGCAAGAGAAGATTATTTGAGCCGGTCCCGCAGGGGACCGGCGCCAGCATCCTGTAGAATCCCTTTCAACCACCGAACCAGGAGCGAACCTCATCCTCGCTCGGCACTTTTCCGGCGATCTTCGTCTCACCATCAATCATAACTGCCGGAGTCATCATGACTCCCCGGTTGGCCAGCTCGTTGACATCTGTGATATGCTTTATGTCCGCATCGACTTTTTCTTCTGTCGCCACTTTCCTGACGAGATCTTCGGTCTTGTAACATTTAGCGCAACCTGGTCCCAGGACTTCTATTTTCATATGCAGAACCTCCCTTCAAATAATAATATTACCGTAGATCATACCTGCTATCGTCGCCATTGCCACCACCAGCGCCACAAAGGTTGCTGTCTTTTTGGTCCCCATAACAGAACGGATAACCAGCATATTGGGCAGGCTGAGGGCAGGACCGGCCAAAAGCAGCGCCAGCGCCGGACCATCGCCCATGCCCAAACCCAAAAGCCCCTGCATTATCGGAACTTCGGTGAGTGTGGCAAAATACATAAAAGAGCCCAGTATCGAGGCGGTGAAGTTGGCCAAAAGTGAATTGCCCCCCACCAATCGGCTTATCCACTGTTCGGGAATAAGTCCCGCATCTACCCCGGGGCGACCCATGAGGAACCCTGCAACTAGCACCCCGGCGAAAAGCAGCGGCATGATCAACTCAGTAAACTCCCAGGTTGACGTCATCCACGAAATTATCTCATCGCCGTCAAACCAGCTGCGCAGCATCCAAAGCAAAATAGCAAAAAGCCCGGCTACCAGAAACCACTTGTAGTCGAAAACGGCAAGCCATAAGCTCGCTGCCTGCTCCGGTCGTTTCCAGGTAGCAAAGATCAGGATCAGTACCATGGTACCGAAATAGAGCAGGTTCTGCCCTGGCGTCCGGGCTTGCTGTTCTACTGGCCCGACGTCTATACCGTCGGTTCGCTGCTGATCCTCCTCACGGTAGATACCACCCATTAGCAGGCCGATTACCAGGGCAAAGACAACCGCTCCCACCGCCCTGGCCAGACCGAGGCGCCAGCCCAACACCTGAGCCGTCAGCATGACTGCCAATACGTTGATGCCCGGACCAGAGTAGAGAAAAGCCGTAGCCGGACCTATCCCAGCACCCTGCTTGTATAGTCCGGCAAAAAGCGGCAGTATGGTGCATGAACAGACGGCGAGAACAGCTCCGGATACTGACGCAATGGAGTACGATACCCAGCGGGCGGCGGCACCGCCGAAGTACTTGATTACCGCCTGCTGCGAGATGAAATTGGACATGGCCCCGGCGATAAAGAGGGCGGGGACCAGACAGAATAACACATGTTGTCGCGCATACTCCTGCGCCAGGTAAAATGCTTCGAGGATCGACTGACGTACAGTTGGACTATCAAGGGGGAGAAAATATACTGCTGCAAATACTGCGGCAAATATTAGCATCTTTCGTCTGTTGCTCACGGTGAATTCCTCCAGTCTCTACCCATGTGCCCTGCGTATTCCACGCCAATTAAGCAATATGCCCGCCTTCGTTGCCATGACAGTCGGACAAGTCAGGCAGGCCCCTCTCTCCGTACAATCATATTGCAATATCCGAATATAGCTGTCAACCCGCTCCACGACAGCCTGAATCTTGACCGAATCGAAACGAATGAGGCTGAAAAGCCGTAGCCCTCGCCGCACTTTTTCGCTCCCTGCCCTTAATCTTGAAAGCGCTGAGTCCAAGTGGGGAAAACGTAAGAACACCCCGCACAGCCGGCCGTTGGGTAGCTGACGGGACTTTTACATCTCTGGAGCGCTGGACTTCAGATCTAGACAAAGGAGAAAGCGGAGAAAGCAAAAAGGTGAAACCCAAGATGTCGTTAGGTGTTTTACCTCAACCGATTTTCAGCGATTCGCCCAAATAGCCCAAATCAATTAGCGATTGGTAATAATTGACTAGCTTTTTCTCCGTTCTGTTTTATGATGAGGATGGATGAGGATGGAGGTAAAAAAGCATGCCTGTAGAGATATTTTCCGAAGGTCCAGCGCCGGTGATTATGGAGGTGTGCCGGCAGATAGGACTGATAAAGGCAATAGACCAGTGACGTAATGGAATTAGCACCGGTTCACTCGTGGACCGCCTGATTGACCATTACTTTAAACTGGATATCGGGCAATTAATTTTCGGCTCAGCCGGCACGTGCTGAAAACGGGCCTTAACGGGGCACACTGAGGTCCACCTCTGCGAGAATCTGTAAAGCAACCTGAAAACCATATGATGTAGTGCTATGCCACCCTGCTGAGGGAGCCATCAAAACGGGGGTAACTCGATTCGGTAACATCGACCGTCCGGCAGCAACCGAAGACCTCGGCGTCTTGCAGCCGAAACTCAACGCCCTATGAATCCTCGAGCGAAGACAAAATCAGCACTATCGGCACTCCAACCACCGGGATAGCGAATAGCGCCCGATGGAATGCGCCCAGCATTATGCCTGCTATCCACAGTACGATCACTGACCGAGCAAAGCTTGTCTCAGGGGCTACTTTCTTCAGAATTATGAAGATACCTGCCGCTATAACTATCGCAATGCTCACCGCTATGATGTAGTGAACGGGCTCAGTGAGATTCAAATACACTGTTTTCACCTCCTATCACAACGAAAGTGCATAAAGATCTGTCCTGTCTCATTGTCGGGTATGTTCTCTTGATGGCTCTCGATTCATGCAGCCTCTGTTTTGATGATCGGCCACTGGGAATTCGACTCGTCTGTCCTCCCTTTATATTCTATTATGTGCGATATCAACTATTTCCTTCTGTGCTTCAATTGCTTTTGGGTGGTGATGTGACCTCCTCCGTCAGACACGTTGAGTCAAGGATTTCAGCCTCCTTCAATTTCAACCTCCTTCATATGATGACAACTGGGCAGGCCGCTGGAAGCCACAACACAAGTGCACTTGCGACGTGCCGAATCTGCTTGGAAGGCGGCAACCGCTTCGAAACACTGTATGAGTTTTCGCAATCCTGTTTGCCAACATCCCCGTTGTGTGCAGGATATCCTCACCCTACCGCTTTTGCAGGGAGCAGGTACATTGCCTTTGCCTGCCCTGTATGGGGCCGGATTCATACGGCCAAAAGGGGAGATGAGCTGTGGCCGAAAAGGCAATCCCGAAATACTGAAATTGCCAGAGATGGTAGTGCAGCAGCAACGGAGAAGCAATACCGGGAATCTCCCTGGATATGAGCCCTCTTTAGGGCACCGAAAACATCCTGACACCTTGCCATTGACAATGCAGCCGTGGCTGCAATAATAAAGTCAGCCACCGCCCCGTTATTGCCATATTTGCATTCCCGACTGCGGGAATTTTCCACTGCCCTGCTTGCCATGAGGCACAAAAGATATGACCTTCTCCGCTCAGGGAGTTGATACCCCAACCCCCGGCACCCGCAACCACCCCCTCAGTGAGGTGATTTGACGTGTGTGAAGAAAACCACACCAGCAGACCCCCCTTCAAGCGGCGCCATCTTGTCTTTGTGACAGCCGTTATAGTAACGATGGCACTGTCGCTGCAGGGATGTAATTTGTTCACAGAGGACGACGAAGAGCCGGTCGTAAGGGAAACCTTTTTGCTGGGTACCCTGGTCAGGATAACCGTACACGAATGGGAACAGGGTACAGATGTGGAAGGCGCTCTGGATGAGACCCTCGTAGAGATGGAAAAGTTGGGAGCAAGGGTCAGCGTCTACGAGGATGAAAGCGACGTAAACCGGGTCAACGAATCGCCACAGACCCCCATTGAAGTCTCGGAAGACACCCTACATCTGCTGCAGACCGCCCTGCAGATGAACCGCGAGACAGAAGGCGCCTTTGACCCGACCATAGGCCCGCTGGTAAGCCTGTGGGGTTTTTACACCGGAGACTATCGCGTGCCCGACTCCGAGGAGATTCAGCATGCCCTGCAGTATGTGGATGCCAGCAGCGTGCAGGTAGACCCCGAGGCCCGTACAGTCCGAATAAAAGAGGGAATGCAGCTGGACCTGGAAGCACTTGCCAAAGGGCTGGCCGCCCAGCGAGCCGAAGCGGCACTGACCGAGAGGGGAGTAACCAGCGCCCTGATCAGTGCCGGGCACAGCAGCGTGCACGCCGTCGGCGACGGTCCAGGCGGACGCCCCTGGAAGATCGGACTTATACACCCCCGCAACCTCAGCGAGATTTACGGCAAACTGCAGATCCGCGCCAGCGAAGCGGTGAGTACCAGCGGTGACTATCAGCGGTACTTTGAAGAAAACGACACCCGGTACAGCCACATAATTGACCCACAGACCGGACGGCCCGGCCGTACTATCAAGACCATCACAGTGCTGACGGATGACAGTATCATAGCCGATGCCCTCTCCACCGCACTGTTTCTATTCGAACCGCAGGAGGCGCTTCAGTGGGCCGACGAGCGCGGCGGGGTCGACGTGGTTATTATGACCGCCGACGGCGCCGTCCTGTATTCTGAGGCGATAGAGGACCGCCTGCAGCTTGAGGATGACTGAGAAAGGTTGGTGAGCAGTATGGACCGACTGCACCGGGCGGCAGGATTTCTCCGCCAGCACATTCAGCCTGGTGATCTGGCAATCATCGCAGCAGTTGCAGCGTTAGCCCTGCTTGCCGCCACCCTGACCGGGCAGCTGGGAGGAGCAAGCCAGCAGCCCGATCAGCTTCGCGTCCTTCACCTGTCGGAACCGCCAGGCCAGCAAACTGTCCTGCGCGTTTCACTGCCTACGGAAAACACCTACACCGTACGGGGGGATGAAGGCGAGCTGGTAGTGGAGATTGACGGTTATCGTGCCCGGGTCAAGACCGCTGAATGCCCCCGTCTCATCTGCGTTCGCACCGGCTGGCTTCATAACCCCGGCGACCGGTCCCTGTGCGTACCCAATCAGCTGGTGGTAGAGCTCCTCGGTGATGACGATGAAGAACTGGATGAGATACTCCGCTGAACGCATGCTCAATTACTCCTGTCCAAATCACGCCGCAGCTTCGTTCCATGATACACCGTGCAGACACCCTTCTGAGCCCAACAATGATATGGATGTTAACGGTTAGCTTGACGCAAACGCGGGATACCGGATAATATTTAGCTAACCATACTCAACGTGGCTTATATTTGCAGATGTTCAAGCTGTTGTTGGGGAGGAGCTCATTTAGATGACATTTGAGGGACAAGGCAGGCTGCTCATCGCAGCGCTGGCGGTCGCAGCACTCACACTAGCTGCCTGCGGCGGCCAGCCGGCGGCCCTGCAGCTCGAGGACGGAACCCATGAGGGTGCATCCGATGCCGACGGCTCCGGGTACGTCCGGCTGCAGCTGACAGTCGAAAACGGTGAGATAACCGACGTCGACTGGCAGGAATTTCGCGGCGATGGCGGCGAGAAGACAACGGATGACTACACGTACGACGCCTGGCTGGAGGCGGCAGAAGAGCTGCCCGCCCGCCTGCTGGAGGCACAGTCGGCTGATATAGACGGCGTAGCCGGTGCTACAGGAACCTCAGATAAATTCAAGCAGGCAGCACGGCGTGCTCTGGACGAGGAACCGGATGAAGTCGGTCCCTTCACCGATGGTGAGCATGAAGGATTTTCAGATCCTGATGCGCACGGCTTCGTCCGGGTAAAGCTGCTGGTGCAGCGTGGCTCGGTTACCGACGTGCAACTGCAGGAGTTTCAGGCCGACGGGACAGAAAAAGACGAAGACTACCATTACGACGTCTGGCAGGAAGCAAAGGACCAGCTGCCAAAGCGGGTCATCCAGCAGCAGAGCACGGACATCGATGCCGTGGCTGGCGCCACTTCCACGTCGGAGAAGTTCATCCAGGCGGTCAGAAGGGCCCTGCAGGAAGAAGATCCGTACGAAGCGGGTCAATATGTTGACGGAGTCTTTCAGGCCCAGTCGGACCCAGGTGACAGGGGCGGGTATGTCGAGCTGGAAGTCACCGTTGTCCTGGGACGAGTTGTGGATGTGCAGTTTGAGGAGTACCAGGACGATGGAGAGGCCAAGGATCCCGATGATTACCACCATGAAGCCTGGATACAGGCTCATGAACGGCTCCCTGAGCAGGTCATCGATCAGCAAAATGCAGATATCGATGCAGTGGCAGGAGCCACGCAAACCAGTGAGATGTTTCAGCAGGCGCTGCAGCGCGCCCTGGAGGAAGCCTCTCCCTGATGAACAACCAAAGGAGGATAAACGCCTGTCACAACAAGACATAATTTGAGTTTCTGGTGGAGGACGGCCAAAGCCGCTTGCTTACCACTCGTCGCGCGATTGATTAACCCTCTCGGAGCTGTCATCCCGCAATTGTCAGTTCCGTTGTCGTTGCGGCGCCCTACCATCCGACCCTCGCCTCTGACGAGATTGCCCTGACGGTTCGTCCTTCACCAGATCTGCAGTCCATCTGATAGATCGGGATCATCGGCAAACTCTCGGTAAAGCTGAAGGCATTGCTGGGCCGCCTGCGGAGAAACCTGCAGCTTCTCGCTGATATCGTCGGGATCATCCTCCCCCTCTTTCGCCAGTCGGACCACCTTGCGGAAACAGGATAAATACCGCTCAATAGCCTCCCTGCGGTAGCCGGTCTCCTCTTCGATCTCCGGTATATCCTTGCCGGAAAAACGCAGCCGAAGGACCCTGCTGACATTGTCCAGCATGGGCTCCATATTCGCCACCTTGCCCCGCGTCCGGACGACTGCCGCTGGAGCATCCTCCAGCACGTTGCTTATCGCATCTGTCGAAAGACCCAGGATGAATCCCACATCGGCCAGCGACAGTGCGGCTCCCTGGCGGTAGGCCTGCTTGATAATGCGGCACACCCTCAGGCGCCGCAGCTTCATTGGACTCTGCGGATCAACCAGCGACATATCTTCCTCAGCGAGATACTCAAGCAGCACCGGCTTCAAACGGGCTTCTCTCAGCGGCTGAAAAGGCTGTTCGTCGTTGCAGACGGCAAAATAAAGCAGATGATACGGCTTATCTTCCACCATGTCTAACAGATCCTCTGCCAGCCGGTCGAGCCGCACCTTTATCCGGCAGGCAAGGTCGAAATCGTATCCGTATTTGTCCTGCAGGCGGGAGACAAACACCTCCGGTTCGCGCAGGTCCTGTTCATCTTCGGGAGCAATCATCAACTCTTTCATCCGATTGCGCATGGTCTTCTGACCCTTTAACCGGCGGACTACGTGCCGGAAGCTGCGGGCGTCGCACTCCGGGCAGACCAGATCATCCATCTTCGATGACAGCTCGCCGTCCGGCTGCTGCCATACCGCACAGAAGATCGACCATATGTGCCGCCAGCAGGTCCGACATATCAGCAGATCCTCTCTGACCTGAGAAAGCGGCTCTCCCCTGAGATAGCGTTCGCAGGCCAGCGCCGCTCTGGTGTTTTTCCATTTCCTCCGGTATTTTTCGGAAGTGCCGGCCAGAGGCAGCATGGCTCCCTGATCCCAAAGCTCCCTGATACGCGAGCGCAGGGCGCGCAGACTCAGAGGAAACAGCAAAGCCAGGCGCCATCCGTCGAAGGATGCATCTGCAGCGCAGGCAGCCTCCAGCAGGCGTGCAATCCTGGCGGTGACCATGGCTACATTACCGTAGTCCTCCAGGATCTCAACATCCTGTTCCACCAGCAGGGGAAGGCAAACGGACTTCTCAGGCTGCTGCTGACGGCTGCGCTTGGCATTGTAATCTCGTCCTTTTATCAGGGGAAAAAATACGCACGTCAGACGCTCATCCAGGTCGTAACGCTCAAGATAGACCGCTGCATCTGCGCTTACTTGCTCATCGTGCTCCTTGCCTACTAGGGATTCCTGCAAAAGCTGCTGGCGGATGTAGTTTTGCACCCTTTTGGCACGGATTGAATGAGCCTGCGATTTTATGCGCTGTCGGTAAACAGTTGTGGACATCTCCCCACCCCCCTTTGCTCTCCCGATTCCGCAGAGCACGCCAGCATCCGGCTGCACTGCAGGATCATTTGTATATTAACGGTTTGCTGTCGAACGGTCACCTCTGTCATCCTGTCGTGGGCACCTGGACCTTGTGATTCAGGTCACATAGCGCACTAGTACAGTACCACAACCGGCATCAAAACGAAAGCTTGTTCCCACAGTCAACGATATTAGCGGTTATCATCTAAATGAGAAAATGTTTCACGCAAGGAGTAGGCCAGCCAGGCCCCACCGCAAAAGGGTTATTCCCCCGCCGGAGGGAAGGGCGGGGGGCCATCGGCAGCTGTCAGCTGACGGACCGCACAGAGCAGAACAAGGGGGTCACGAAATGCCGGTCAGGTCGTTACCTTGGGATTGAGAGGCTGCACTGCAGGGTCGCGGACCGCACTTCATTCCCTCCTGCCAGACAGCAGCCTTCAGTAATCACTCTTTACGGAACTGAATCGGTTGCCTCATCCAGAATTCTGTACAGAGCCTCAACAAAGGCTTCGCTGGTCATCGTCGCCCCAGTGTGCGCATCCAGGTCGGGACTCTGCTGTGTCATCAGCCGGTCGATTAATTCATCCAGCGCCGGTTCAGCGACTTCCGGTGTATCGGCGTGCTCCATTATCACCAGATCAACAAGTTCACCATCGGAAAATTCCGCCTCTATCTTGAGCGGACCACCGAAACCCTCGGCCTCCGCCCGGTAAGCACCATCGGGCACCTCAGAGAAATCGATATCCGGACCCAGCTTGGCCTCTTGGGAAACCGCCTCTTTTACCGCCTCTACTATGGCCACCGTCGTCTCGGTGGCTCCCCCGTAGGCATCAACCTCAACTTCCTGTTTGTCCAGGATCTCCTCGGGCACCTCACGCAGGACATCCCGGATGAAGCTGGGCACGCTGTAGTGCTCAACCAGCTGCAGGCTCTGCATCCGGCCGTCGCGTATCTCCAGCTCCACCACTATTTTGCCGTCGTAACCCACGGACTCACCGCGGTACACCCCGTCGGGGACCTCTGATAGATCCAATCCGGCTGCATCCACGCCGGCCGCAGCGAGTGCACTTTCCACGGCTTCGACAATTCCCCAGGTGGTGGCGGTAGCTCCCGAGTGTTCATCGACATCCAGACTTTGCTGCCCGAGAATCAGCAGGGGGATCTCCTCGAGGGCATCTCCTCCAACAGTAGGCGTCTCATCGTGCTCGACAACTTCTATCCGCATCAGCTGCCCATCCCTTATTTCGACCTCAACCTGAATATCGCCGCCGAAGCCGCGCCCGATGCCCCGATATACTCCATCCGATATGTGCTCAAGCGACACTTCCGTCTCCACAGATTCCTGCAGAAACCGTCGCGCCACCTCATTTACCGAAGCACTCACGCCAGAAGATACTGCCTGCGCCGAAGTCGTCGCTCCGGCGAGAGAATCAATATCGTCGCCGACCTGAAGGGGGCTTTTCGCATCGCTTCCGGCAAACTGCTCGCGGAACCAGTCCTCCTCTATGCGCGAACCCAGACCGGGAGTCTCACTGTGATCCACGATCTGAACGGGACTCACTACCGTCCCGTCCGCATCCACCCCAACCGTCATTTGTATTGAACCACCGTAGCCATCCTGCCGCAAAACCACCACCCAACCGGTAACCTGTTCACCGGCGCGTCCTTCATATATGGTCATATCATCTGCCTGCTCAAGGATGGAAAACTCCTCCGCCTGCGGCAGGGCCGCCTCCAGAGATTCCTGCAGCATCTGCTCCTGCTGAGCGGAGATCATCGGAGCGGTGACCCCGTGAGCGGAAGCCAAAGCCGCCCCCGCGATGATGCAGATAACCGTCAGCACCACAGCTGGTCGTACCATTGTCCTCATGCTAACCGCCCCGCTTTCACTTCACATCACCTGCTTGGACGACCACAGACCGGCAGTCAGCACCATCCTGTGCCGTCACACCAGCCACCTCAAACTAACCAGCCGTCCATCACACGAAAATTACCCTGCTTACCGTTAATATCATTATGTACAACCACAATATCACATTTTCTCCGTCTGTCAAGGGATTTTCCTGCCGGAAGTCAAGATGGTAAACAGGTATTTACGTTATCGCTCATTGAGAGTATAACCGTGCTGTGCGGCGAACCAATGCAGGACTGCAGCGGTCTATCTTTCAGAGGAGATAATCCCCTCTCCTCGAGCTGCCAGATAGCTGGCAGCCAGGCCTGTGAGGATCCCGGCGGGGATGGCCAGCAGTATCAGGTATGGCGAGTAGACGAACACGCCCGCATATCGAGTTATCAGGGCAAAAACGCCCAGCTGGGTGAGGTTGTGGCTGACGGCTCCGGCAACCGAGGCTCCCACAGCTCCCGCCCCGGCCACAAAGTAAAACGCCGCCATGACGCATGCCGCCACCAGGCCGCCAGAGAGGCTCATGGCAAAGGCGGGCGTTCCAAAGGTACCGCCCAGCAGGGAGCCAAACAGCGCCCTCCCCACCGCCACGTAGAGTCCGTCAGACAGCCCCCACATAATGACAGCATACAGGGTGACCACGTTAGCCAGGCCCAGTTTTGCTCCAGGTACGGCCACGGGAACTGCAAACATGGCTTCGATCCAGTGCAGCGCCCCTCCCGCTGCTATCAGCAGGGCGAGCCGGGTCATGCGGGCGGTCCTGTTCACAGGCATCCCTCACTTTCGCTCTGACATTATCAGCTCCCTTTGTGGGGGTCAAACTAGCAAGACAGCATTCACGGCGACCCACCTGCCGGCGCATCCATGGGATAAAGGAGCCATTTGATGTAAGCTGTTGGATGCATGGTCAAGGACTGAAATGCGCGCAGACTGCGGCGCAGATGGGAGGAAATGACGATGGCTCAAAGGGAACGCAGCAAGATCCCCACCCGGCCTCTGGGCGAAACTGGTCATTCGGTCGGCCTTTTCAGTCTGGGAGGGGAAGCAACAGTAGAGAAAAAAGACCGCCGTGATGAGGCGGTGAAAATTGTCGACCGGGCCATAGATCTGGGCGTAAACTACATTGACACATCTCCTCAGTACGGAGAAGGCGGCAGCGAAGAGAACATCGGAACGGTAATGCAGGACAGGCGGGGGGAAGTATTTCTGGCTTCCAAGACCCACGGGCGCACCTATGATGAAACCATGCGCCTTGCGCACAGTAGCCTCAGCCGCCTCAACACCGACCGTCTTGATCTGTATCAGATTCACAACCTGCAGACAAAAGAAGAGCTGGATACAGTGCTCAAAAGAGATGGAGCGATAAGGGCGGTGCAGAAGCTGCGGGATGAAGGAGTGGTGGATAACATAGGGGTAACCGGACACAAAAATCCGTCAATACTGCTTGAGGCGATCGACCGGCATCCCTTCGACTGCATTCTCATGGCTTTCAGCGCTGCGGATGCCCACTACCAGTCCTTTCAGCATCTGCTTCAGCGGGCGCAGGACAAGGAAATGGGCATCATTGCCATGAAAACAGCAGCGGTGGGCCGCATTTTTGACACCAACGGCATAACCAGCATGAAGCAGGCTCTCGGGTATGTATGGTCTCATCCGGTCAGCACAGCCATTGTGGGAATAAGCACCCTACAGCAGCTGCAGGAAAACGTACAGCTGGCCCGGGATTTTGAACCGTACAACTCCCAGCAGCTGAAAAGACTGCAGCAGCTTACTGCTGAATACGGCCGCCGGGCCAACTTTTACAAGATCGAATGGTAACCGACCCAGCCTGCAGGGCAGAAGATGACTGCCGTCCGGGCAGGCTCCAACAGTTCAGTCCAGCAGGAGCTGCACCGCTGATTCTATATCCTGCAGGACATCATCGGTCCACCCGGTGGCTCGCAGGATTACCCGGTTTTCGCTGTCCACCAGCATGCCGGTGGGAACAAACCGTACGTCTGCTTCACCGAAAGCAGCCCGTTCATCGTCGAGGTAGACTTCGTACTGCAGCTGGTGTTTGGAAAGAAGGTCTGCGGTGGCTTCAGCGCCGCTTCCGCTTATTATGACCACAGACAGCCCCCGCTGCTCCCATTCTCTTGCCTGCTGGTGCAGGTCAATCACCATCTGTACGCAGCTGGGACACGTTGTGGTGAAGAATATGGCGAAGACAGGCTCCTCGAAATCGGAGAAAAATTCTGTCGGCTGGGATGCCCTTTCTTCAGAATCCACATCCAGCGCAGGGATCGAAAATGACGGTGCCTCGGGATAATCCCCTTCTTCGACCTCCTCGGAAAAAAGACCGCTGCACCCGGCCGCGTAGGCGATCAAGAGACCCGCAGTTAACACAGGCAGCAACTTTCGCACCAACGGAATCATTGTGTTACCCCCCCAATGTCATGCTCAACCATCTCCATCGGGCGGGATACCCTGGCTGATCGCCGCTTCCGGACAGGCTTCCGAGCAGTCGCCGCATCTTATGCACTGAAAATCCCGTGGATTTCTTCGGATATCTATGTCCATGGGACATACCTCGCGGCAATTCGAGCAGTCGACGCATGCCGAACAGTCCACGTACACCTGCCTTCGGCTGATCCAGTTGGTCGGACCCAGCAGTGCCCCCAGAGGGCAGATAAAGCGGCAGAAGGGGCGCTTTATGAAGACCGCGGCCAGCAGCACTGCTGTCAGCAGACCCACCTTCCACCAGAACAACCCACCGATGAGGTGGCGCAGACTCCCGTTTGCAGCCATCAGCGGAATTCCGGCCTGCAGGGTTCCCTGCGGACAGATATACCGGCAAAACGGGGCAATGCTGACCCCGGTCTGGCTGTCTACCATGTAAAAAGCACCCACTACGGTGAAAGCCAGCACTGCGTATCTGAGCTTCTCCCAGCTTCGCCGCAGGCGCAGCTTGTGTTTTTGCAGTCCGGCGAGAAGATCCTGCATCAGGCCAAAAGGACACGCCCATCCACACGGTGCACGTCCCACCAGCGCCCCGACAAAAAGCAGCACACCCAGCACCGACCGCGACAGTTGAGCAGCCGAGCCAGCCACCGTCTGCATCGCCCCAACAGGGCAGGCAAATATGGCCGCAGGGCATGAATAGCAATTCAGCACCGGGATGCACACTCCTTTGGTGATCCCGGTAAAAATGCTTCCCCGCAAAAATCCCACCAGATTGGGATTGAAGGCAAAGAAAAAAGCAATCTGTGCGCGTCGGCGGCGCTTCATCCCACTCCCAGACACTGCAGGCAAACGCGGGTTGCGGTGGCCAGAATGCGGTACAGCTCGCCGTCTGCGCCGGCCCAAACCAAAAGCATAAGGCCAAAGGCGGCGATGATCATGGACAGTCGGCTTCTCTGCATGCCAGGTCATCCCTCCCCATGCGCATAAGCATTACACAATATGGCTTGTGGTTCAAGCAGGTAGGCGGTCAGCACGGGGATGAAGCGACCTGACCTTCCCAGGCGTGGTGACACCTTCGCATCCCCAACTGCAGACGGCAATCGTGTCCGGGCCCCCTGATGCTGCCGTTTTCACCCCCAGGCATCAGGGTGGCTAACCCGCAGGGCAGTGTGCGTTATTCTATTTTGCGATTTACACCGACTGCTCAGCTGACAGACTCTGCCGCCGCCTGCTGCAGAGCTTTGGGTTGTCGATTTCCGGGCACTAAAACCGGCTTTTCGATGGCTTTGTGTGCTTGCTTATGTTGTCCTCTCTCCGCAAGCGGGTCTCTGCAGGCAAAAAGCAGCCTTGTTCTGTTGATTCTTCCCGGTCCATCGTAAAACTGGCTTCACTTCACTTTCCGATAGCAGCTCCGCTTGCTAAAAAGTTACATCTGCGGGCTCCAGAGAGCGAGAAATTCCTACTGCTCGTACGTCTGCACCCGCCGGCGGCTTGTTATCCCCAGACGCTCCAGCTCGCGGAGGCAGGGCTCGTAGACCGTCGGATGCACGGGGATATGTACCCCCCGCAGCTGCACCTCCCCGCGGGCAACCAGCAAACAGACAACTGCGACCGGAAGTCCGGTGGTACGTGCTATCGCGGAGGCGCCCCCGGGTTCTCCATAATCGACCATAACCGAGGAGATTTTCTGCCCTTCGCCGCCGGGCAGACGCGCCGTGTACTGGTGAGTCAGGACCACCATATCCCGCTGGCCCTCATGGTACTGCAGCCGGTCGAGCATCAGCCGGCCCGTCGCATCGCGTGGACAGCTGATACCGGAGGGAAGCGGTCGTTCTTCTGTGAGGCCCAGCCACTGAATGCGTTTCACCACCGCCGAATGGCGCGGCAGCTTCAGATGTGAGGCCAGTTGTGCTGTCAGATCGCAGCTGCCATCGACACCAAGCAGCCCGGCAGTCATCTGACGATAGGTCGCACATTCAGAATCCACCGGTGCCTCATCCAAAAGACCCAGCTCGACCATGGCGGCCAGCGTGTCGCACCAGCCGAGATAACGGTAGGTTCCACGATACAGATCCTGAACCTTCTCGATGCCGTAAAGCTGTCGGTAGGGCAGGGCATCTCCGTTGGGATAGCACTCAAACCACCCCAGCCCCGGCACCTGGGAAAAGCAGTACTGCTTCATGACCTGATCTGCAGGAACTTCAACTTCGCGGCCGTCTCGCAGGTAGCGGGCCTGACGCCGCGCTGCCCCCAGCGCACCGCTGGGAGACCAGGAAAACTTGTAGCCAAAGGGATTATCATTGGCCTTGTGTGAGGGTACGGCGCCGCACAGCGAGCGGTACCCCGTCACCGAGGCCCCCTCCTTTCGGAGTTGATCGATTTCCTTTGCGGCCATCATATGATCGATGCCCGGGTCAAGCCCAACTTCACCCATTATCACAACTTTAGCTTCGGCCGCCTGCTGGTGCAGACTGCGCATCCTGTCAGTAACGTATGTAGCCCCGATCATGGAGGTTTTCTGCTGCACGCACATTGCGGCGATCTCCGATAGGTACTGCTTGGGAAGAAGGTTGACCACCACATCGCTTTCTGCAATTTCCTCCCGGGGGTCGTCCTCATCTACATCCACAGCAAAGGCCTCGCCTCGGGCATGTCCACCGACCACCCGGCGGGCGTTATCTATATCTGCATCCGCCACCCGCACATGCAGATCCGGCTGCTCAAGCAGGTAGTCCACGCAGGGGCTGCTGACCCTCCCGGCTCCCAAAATGAGGATCCTTTTCATCTACATCACCCTTTCCGGCACAATCCGCCGTCCGCATCTATCATGCCTAAAAAACTTCTGCATCCGGGGGCGGCTTTCCTGTCGCAGCCGGCAGGGCGCATCGCAGCGGATGCAGCCCCTGGGTGTTTTCGGCAGACGAGCAGGCGGGACAGAAGGGAGGATATCCTGTGACAAATGACCCGGGAGTCGCCGGCTCTCCCGGGTCGGAGATATGCGGTTGTCCGTTCAGCAGGTCCAGTCCCCCATTCCTGCCAGAAGCAAAAATAGAAGCAGGGTGCCTATATCACCACTTCTTGCCGTCACCCAGCAGGAACAGAAGCAAAAACAGCAGCAAAACGCCGAGTCCATCCTTTCGACCGAAATCCACTTTATTTCACCTCCTCTGAGATGAATTTCACGGGTCTTTGCCCGCGGTTGCGCACTCCATAATACGAGGCAAACCGCATTATGTTACCCGCCGCACATCCGAACCCCGCCGTTGCATCTTGTCGACCTCTGGTGTTTGATCCTTGAGCCGGGGTTGCTGCCCGGGATGAATCTCACGTCGTGGGGCAGGATGGAGCCATGCGGAAAGCGAAGTCTTTAGCGAAGTCTTTTATGGACATCAATTTGCTCGCGAGGAGGCCTGCCCCTATGCGACGGACAATAGACAGGACCCCGAACTACATACTCCACAACGGAAACATCCACACCGTAGACTCACAGGACCGCTGTTTCAAGGCAGTTGCCACGGCGGGGAACACAATCTCCGCGTTAGGCGGCGACGAGCACATTCTAAAGCTGCGCGGACCCAACACCAATCTGGTTGACCTGCGCGGACGATCGGTAATACCGGGGATCATAGATTCGCACAATCACGCCTGGGAAGCAGGCCAGCTTATGGCCGGTCTGGTGACCTTCGGAATTCCCAGCATTGAGCAGCTGCAAGACGAGATCGCCAGCGAGGCTGCCGGGCTTGCACCCGGTCAGTGGCTTCATGGCGGGGGATGGATCGAGACCCAGTTTGCCGAAAACCGCATGCCCACCCGGCATGACCTGGATGAGGCCGCCCCAGACAATCCGGTCGTGCTGGAGAGAATTTTTTCCACCTGCGTGGCCAATTCCCGGGCACTGCAGCTGGCCGGAATAGATGCCGATACCCCGGATCCCGAGGGCGGAGAGATCGAAAGAGATCCCCAGACTGGTGAGCCGACGGGAGTTTTGCACCGGGCGGCCAAAATGATTCTCCGGCGCTGTATGCCGGGACCCTTCGGGGCCGACCGGCTCGATCCAACCGCAAAGGCGGCTGAGTCCATAACCCGTGCAGCGGACGAATACCTGCGGTGGGGGATTACCAGCATCGTCGAGCCCGGTGTTCCCCCGGCAATCTCCCGCTGCTATCAGCAGATGTACCGGGAGGACAGGCTTCCCCTGCGGGTGTGCCTGATGCCGAACTGGCACGGATTCGAACTGGAGCAGGATGAGAATTTTCTGCAGAGAGTCGTCACCGAAGGGGCTTTCGTCACCGGCTTCGGCGATGAATGGCTGCGCCTGGGAGGGCTGAAAATGGCCATAGACGGCGGGCTCACTTCCCGCACGGCGCTTCTTTCCTGGCCGTATCAGGGAAAGCAGCACCCGCCCGACCCCCAGCTCCGCCTGCCGCCCGACCGTCTGTCCGGCTGGGTCCGGCAGGCTCATGACATGGGCTGGAGCGTGGGGATACACGTGGTCGGTGATGTATCACAGGATCAGGCGGTGCGGGCCATCTGGCGGGCTCAGCGCGAAAACCCCCGCAGCCACCGCCATCAGATCATCCACGGCTACTACCCGACTGAGTCCGCCCTGCAGATGATGTCCGAGGCAGAAATAGTCGCCTCAGTGCAGCCGTCTTTTATATACGGAGAGGCCGACGGATACCCAGGGCTGCTGCCAGAGGAAAAGCAGGTGGAGTTTTTACCCTTGAAATCGTATCTTCAGGCTGGAATTACCGTGGCCATAAGCAGTGACATGCCCTCCGCTCATTTCAATCCGTTTTGGGGCATGTATGCTGCAGTTACCAGAAGGGGAATGCGGGGATATCAGCTCGGAGAACGAGAGTGCATCGGCGTTGAGGAGGCGCTGCGAATGATGACCATAAACGGCGCCTACCTTACCGGCGAGCAGCAGCAGAAAGGATCGATAGAGGTGGGCAAGCTGGCGGATATGGCTGTCCTGAGCGAAGACCTGTCAGAAATATCACCCGACGAGTTGCGCAATCTCGGGGTGGATATGACCATGCTGGACGGCCAGGCTGTCCACACAAAATAACCGGATAACGCCACTTCCGTAGGCACCTTGCGAAGGGGGAACAATGGAGGCCTTAGGCTACTATTTCGCCGCAGCTTCTGGGGCAGCCGGTCTGTTTATGCTCACCGCAGCAGTTGTGAGCCTGCTTGCGGGCGGTCAAAGGAGGGCGGCGCTGAAAATGATCTACCTGACCGTGGGGTACGCGGTGGTGTGGATTGCCCTGCTTCAACTGGTAGTCACCCGCCTGTGGCCGGCGGGGATAGCGCTGGGTTTGCCGATTTTGTGGGCACTGTGGCTGACAGCCCGACCCCGCTCGCTTAATCCCCTCTCACGACTGCCTTCTGCTGAACCCTTCGACCGCCGCGATACCGTTTTCAGCAGAATGCAGCTGCACCCCGGCACCGCGGAGTACCGGCGGTATTATGCCCGTCACCCCGAGAAGAAGGGGACGGACGACTGCCTCAGAGAAATGCCCCCGGTGGGATCACCGGAAAGCCCCGCCTACCGACCGGAATCAGCCCTTCTGACCCGCGCATGTTTCTCGGCGGTGGCGCATATCGCCAAAGAATCTGCGCCGACGGAAAGCACAGGTTCGCTGCCGCGCCCTGCAAACGCAGCCTCTGTGCTAAAAGAGGTTGGACGGCGGGCGGGGGCCGCTCTCGTGGGCATCGCCAGACTGGACCGGGGAGATATCTACCTGCAGGGTCACGGCGAGGTCGACACAGACGAAGAGATGGCGGTTGTCTATGCTGTGCCCATGGATTACCAGGCAGTTGCCTCCGCGCCGGGCCCCCGCAGTATGTCCGAGTCAGCGCTCGGCTACCTCAGGGCCGCCACAGTAGGTCGAACTCTGACATCCGCAATACGCCAGATGGGCCATTCGGCTCATCTGCATGCCAACAACACCTATCTGGCAGTCCTTCCCCCGCTGGCGGTGCGCGCCGGGTTGGGGGAAATTGGACGCATTGGGCTTTTGGTGACCGAAGGCTACGGGCCGCGCGTGCGGCTGGGAGCTGTAACTACCGGGCTCCCCCTCGCCCCGGACCGACCGGTGTCCTTCGGCCTGCAGGAGTACTGCCGAAGGTGCGGTCTGTGTGCGGCCTTCTGCCCGGGTGAGGCGATAAGCCGCGCCTCCGGACCGCGCAAACACCGGGGAGTCAAGAAGTGGACAGTCAATCCAGAGCGCTGCTATGAGTACTGGAGAAAAATCGGAACCGACTGCGGCGTATGTCTCAAAGTCTGCCCCTATGCGAGACCCGACGACCTGCTGCACCGGGCTCTCCGGAGGGCGGTCCGCAACCGTCCGGCAGCAGCACGCCTTGCAGTGAAGATCGATGAGCTTTTATACCGCAGGCGCCCTGAGTTCCGCAAAGACGGCTGAGCATGCCAGGCAGTCGACCGGCTGGCAACGGTGCCGCCGCACACCTCATGTCATTGTTTTGCCTCCCAAATTTGCCTTGACCTTGGGTGATCCCAGCTATACACTTGAATAGGCTAGATGATTGATTCATATAGTAGGCTAGATTCGCATAGGTTGTGAAATGCTGAACCACCACACCATCAATATCAGGGGAAGGAGTGTTACTATGCGCCATCGAGGAAAAACCTGCCGCAGGGGACACAGAAGGAGCTCCCGCCGCCACGGTGGGCACCACCACGGCTGCGGCTGTCGTTGCCACTGTCACTGTCACTGTCATTGTCATTGTCATTGCCACTGTCACTGCCATTGCCACTGCCATTGTCACTGCCATTGTCACTGTGGCTGCCACAGCGGTGACGGCCATGACGAATGCTGCCATGACGACAAAGAATGCTGCCACGAAGAAGACCACGAATGCTGCCGGGACGATGACCACGAGTGCTGCGAGGGCGAAAAGCCTGAACACTGCGAAAAGGAACAGAAAGAAGAAAAAGAAGGCTGCTGCGAGGACGAATGACCTGACGCATCTGCAGGATCCCTCCGGGGGTGAACCGCGCAGCCGGCTTCACCCCCGGAGCCTTTCTGAACACTGCCAGCCGGGGCTTCAAACACCCGCCCGTCGTGTGAATAATTGGTACATGAGTAGGTTGAGCAGCACTACATACAGCAATCCTATGAAGTAATACTGGTTGTAGCTGAGATGAAGGATCTCAGCTCCTCTTATCAGGTAGCTTATGGCTTTGGCCGGCCAGAATCCCGGGGCAAAGGAAAACAGAAGCTCGGTGCTGTCGGTGAAAAACAACCCGACGATGGGAAAGACAAGTATTATCCCCGTTCCCTTCATAACAGCAAAACCCTCGATCTTGTTTCCCGACAGGGCGTTAATCAGCAGACCGGACATAGGTGCCCCCAAAGAAGCCAGAAATGATATGGCAGCGATGCTCCCGGGAGCTATGCCGCCGATGCCAGAAAACCACATCACGAAGACACAGGCTCCGAAGGAGAATATCAGCACCATAAGCAGGCGAAAGGACAGGAAACGGTGAATACCCAGGGGAGTCACGCTGACGGAGGTGAGGATGTTATCATCCCTGTCATCCAGGATGGAAAACCCGGCCAGTGCCCCGAAAACGTGGGGAGTCATCAGCACCAGGATAACCAGCGCCACATCAGCGTAGTGATCCAGGCTGAAATCGGTTGTCTCTGCTATCCAGGGTAGAACGTAACGTCCAACCACACCGAAAAACACAGGATACACCAGCATAAAGCGCATCATCGGATCGCGCACCCATTTTTTCAGTTCACTGCCGAAAAAGCTTGCATGCATTGCTACACACCGCTTTCTTTCGCTGCAAACTTATCGAATTTTTTCAGCACAAGCCAAAGCAGCCCAGCCGAACCGACGATGAGGTAGCCCGCGAAGAGCCAGACCTCCGGAGCGTCGATGCCTCCACCCGAAGCGGTAAGAATGGTCATGGAAGCTCTGGTGGGGATTGCGTAAAGTAGATTCTGCACAAGCGCGTTCTGGATCACCCCTATTTCATCAAGCAGCACCGGCAGCATCAGTAAAAAAGCATATTTCATCATGTTCATAAGCAGGTCGGTGAAAGTCTCAGAGTAGTAGGTCAGGACCAGTCCGACGAGCGCGTGGAAAAACGCCACCAGGGCGACGGCCGCGGCCAGCGCCCAGAAGCTTAGGGATATTTCCTTGAAGTACCACGCGTACAGATACAAAAGCACCACCGTCTGTAGATTTACCACCACGTTGCCGCACACCTTGGAGCTTACGTGTTCCAGGCGGCTGATCGGACAAACCAGCAGGCTTTTGAGTGACCCCTCCTGCTTTTCGAAAAAAACGGTAACCCCCGCATAGAGAATGGACATGGTTGTGGCATCAACGAAGAGGAGGAGGACAAACAGACCGCTGACGTCCTCTATGTCGGTGAAATGCAGAACCCCTATCCACAAAAGCGCCACCACCAGCCCCGCGGCAAATATGCTGTACTTGACCATTCGCTGCAGTTCTCCTGCCAGCAGCGCGGGAAAGTTTCTCATAGAGTCTCCACTCCGGTCACCTTTATGAAGATGTCGTCAAGAGTGGTCTCTTTGCTGTGTATGGTGATAATCCTGGTGTTTTTAACTATGTCCAAAAAGGCCTCATCTTCGCCCAGCCCGTCGAGATCAAAGGACTCGGCCTTAACTTCACCGTTTTTCTCGTACTCGACATCCACCCTGCGGAGTCCGTGCTGCAGCTTGAGATTCTTGGGGGTATCGATCTCGGCTATCTTTCCCTCCGCCATAAAGGCCACCCGGTCGCACAGCTCATCGACATCGTTCATCAGGTGCGTGGTCAGAAGAACAGTGCCGCCGTCGTCGCGGAACTCCTTTATCATGCCTTTGATTATGCGCGCGTTCTTTGGGTCCAGGCCCATGGTGGGTTCATCCAGAAACAGCACCTTCGGGCTGTTAAGCAGTGCCCTTACGAAATTCAGCCGGATCTTCATGCCCTTGGAAAACTCGGCTACCTTCTTGTCTTTGTCCTGGTAAAGCCCCAAGCGCCTCATCAGCTCATCTGTATCGGCAGTCTTACGATACAGGTTTCGGAAAAAAGCCAGATTCTCCTCCGCTGACAGCTTGGAGAAGTGAACCGGCATCTCAAATCCAATACCCACATCCTGGTAGAAATCCCTCCCGTAGGAGCGCAGGTCTTCACCTCGGTATATGATCTGCCCTCCGTAGTCGGTCAGGATCTTCACCATTACCTTCTGGGTGGTGGTCTTACCCACTCCGCTGGGTCCCAGCAGGCCGAATATCTCCCCCTCCTTGATGGAAAAAGAGAGTCCCCGCAGGGTATTTTCGTCGTTCTGAGGGTAGCGAAAGGCAAGTTCCCTGACTTCAAACATGTCCTTCTCCCTTCCGTGCTGCCGGAGTCTGCCCGGTTTCATCCGGACTCTGTCGGGGCGCCATTCCGTTTTCAAGGATGTATAGCACCCTGTCTATCAGCTGAAGATAGCCGCTTTGGTCGTCCAAAATCCGCTCCGGTTTCTCGCTGCTTTCCAGATAGTGTTCCATTACGGAGATGCTGAGGCTGTGCAGGACAAAAGCAGCCATGTCCACATCCACGCAGGCATCTATTTCGCCCTTTTGCTGCCCCTGAAGCAATATCCCGCGCAGAAACTGGATGGAAAGTTCCTTGAAGTCATGAAAGATGCGGCTTCTGAAATGCCGCTTTTCTCTCATGAAGTTAACGCTAAGCGCTGCCATACGGGGGTTCTCCGAAGCAAAATCGACTGCAGCCACGTACATACCCCGTATATTCTCCATGGTACCCGCTTCCTCATCCATGGCCTCCTTCAGATATTTGGCCTTTCTGTCGCCCAGCGACTCGAAAAGGTACCTGTACAGGTCCTCCAGGTCGTCAAAATACTGATAAAAGCTCCCCCGGGGAATCTCCGCCCCGTCAACTATACGGGCGATACTGGCGTTGTCGAAGGTATGGGCAGCAAACTCGTCCAGGGCAGCATCCAATACCCTCTGTCGCTTCTGTTGTGGAAGGTTAGAAAAAGTCTCCGTAGGCAATATCATCACCCATTCGCCCAAATCTACACCGCATGTGGTCAATGTGACAGTAGTGTCATCTGATACTTAAAGCATATGACACCGCTGTCATATACGTCAACGCCCAAATTACCGCCTCCCGTCGGCAGGAGCCCAGAGAGCATTGTAGAATTCAAATTTGTTGCGCAGTCTTGGCAAAAATGCAGACAAGAATTTATGCAGGCAGCTCAACACAAGACACGAGGAGGATCAGCAGATGAACTATCGTGAGCTGGGCAACACCGGTCTTTTGGTGTCTGCTGTGGGTTTTGGCGGCGTACCGATAAACCGGGTGGAGCCAGACCGGGCGACGGCGACTTTACTGCGGGCCTTCGAACTGGGGATCAATTTTGTCGACAGTGCGCGCTCCTACGGAGACAGCGAGGACAAGATCGGGCTGGCCCTGCAGCAGTATGAGGCATCCGATGACATAATCGTGGCCACCAAGGCGCGGGCCCTGGATGCTGACACGATGCGGACAAAAATCGACCGCAGCCTCGCCGCCCTGCAAACCGACCACATACACATCTATCAGCTGCATGACCTCAGAGAAGGCCAGCTGGAAAAAGTCACGGCACCCGGGGGAGCCCTGCAAGCGCTGGACCGCGCCAGACAGCAGGGGAAGATCTCCCATATAGGTCTATCCGGTCATCACCCCGAAGCACTCATCCCGGCCATGCGCAGCGGACTTTTCGAAACGGTGCAGATGCCGCTGAATGTAATCGACTATCCGCTGTTTGCAGACAACATCCCTATCGCAACGGAACTTTCACTGGGTATTGTAGTCATGAAACCGCTGTGCGGAGGACTGATGGAATCTCCCGAAAGAGCACTACGCTTTGTGCTTTCCCATCCCGTATCCACGGCCATACCCGGCATGGACTGCCCCGAGCAGGTGGAGGAAAACGCAGCTGTCGGCTGTGAGCAGATCCAACTGTCGGACAAAGATAGATCTAAGCTGAAGGACGAAGCCCGCAGACTGGGAAAGGACTTCTGCCGGCGCTGCGGCTACTGCCAGCGCTGCCCCGCAGGCCTGCGAATTCCGGATATATTCCGTTTTGAACGCTACCACAGCTCTTACTTCATGCAGGATTGGGCAAAAGAGCAGTACGCGGGGCTGGAAAGCGACGTCACCTCATGCATAGAGTGCGGAGAATGCGAGAAGATGTGTCCCTATGATCTGCCCGTCAGAGAAAAGCTGCAGCAGGCACATCAACATCTAAGGGGCTGACGGATAAGGCAGAATCATGAAGGAATGTGTCGAAGATGCGACAGCCGGACATTTAATCCTGTTTTCGGGGAGGAAATTGACGGCGAATGGAGAAACAGCAATAGAGGATTGATGGTAAAAGTATAAGGTAATGAGGGCGCCATCTATTTCCTGGCGATTAAATTGATAAAAGACCCTGAACATAACATGATTGGATATTTGACCAAATTGGCTGGCACTCCTCTGTCCTCCCAGCCAACCCCGTCACGTAATCAGTCCCCCCTTGCTGTGTGGCGGGGTATTTTTTACTGTCATTCATGCGGGCAAAACAATAAGGAGCAGTGAAGAGCAGGGCAGCAAACTGCGGCTGATCAGCAAATTACAAAGCAGCCTTGCTTTGGGGGGAACGACATCACAAGCTGCAAAGGCTTCGGCGAAAGAGAGGAAGGCTGGGTAGATCTGTGGGTGCAGTTTTCTGCCCGCACGCCGCTGCATGAGCGGCTCAGGAGGCTGCAGTGGGCTGAAAAGGCGGGATTTTCTCACCTTGTTGTCGCGGAAGAGGGAGACAGGTTTTTGCAGTATCAGGAGGCAGCATCTGTCCTGCAGCTTGGGTTGCAGCTGCATCACATAACCCCGGTGAAGCTGCAGCCACAAGACCAACAGAAGATGCCCGCGCTGGTCAGGATGCCCCGCCAGGTGAGGGACCTCAAGAAGCTCGCCCGCCTGATAGGAGAAACTCGTTCATCGGGTGCGAGGATTGTGCTGGTTGGCCCGGAGCACAACAGGGAGGTACAGCGCCACCCCGAGCTTCTGCGGTATGTGGCCTCAGCAGGAGCGGCTTT
>PUMD01000167.1 GCA_003551215.1 Clostridia bacterium
CTCAGGTAGAAGGTGGGTTACGTCCCTTGCGTAATTTCCGCGGTTGGCGTCTTCGTCGGTATAGGGACTAACCCACCCTACGCCGCCCGACCCCCGATGAAGTGGTCGACGTTTGGGCGGTGGTGTGGGGATCGTAGGATGGCGTTGAGCCCCGGGACCTGGGATGGCGGTCGAATTGCACCGGCGCCGGGGCGAAAACCCACCGTTAACGATTGCCTGGGTAGGCGGCGCGTATTTGTACGAATCAAAACCTCCAGGCGCTCGTATGTCTACCCACTTCGAGTAATCCTTATCACAGTTTCACGAGCCACGCCATCCCACCGCGCGACCCCGCGAATATGTAACCTCCATCTTGCGTTTGTTTTATGGATAGTGCTGATCCGTCGCCTGGACCGCCAAAGATCTTGTTCCTATTCCTCGTGCCCGTCGGGCATCCAATTTGACTATCAAGGCATTCTTACTTGGAGCCTTCCCACATTGAAAGAGGTGGCCCTTCGGCATCTGAACGAAGGCATTTGCCTGACCCGCCACAATATAGCCACCGTCAAGCGTCTGCTGAATACAATAAGCCCAGTCGGCGGGACTGCCGAAATCCTTTCTCCACAACTCCTCTCCATTTGAGTCCGCTTTTAGCACGGAATCCTTCCCCGACACAATAAATCCGCCGTCTGTGGTCTCTTGTACACAGTTCGCTGTGTACAAGCCGTCAAAAGCCTTGCTCCAGATCGCCTCACCATTCGGACACGTTCTCATCAACCACCCCTTCGCGGTCTCAAACTCAGACTTGCCACGTCCCGCCACGACATAGCCACCGTCTGCCATCTGCTCCACGGCGTAGCCTGCGTACTCTCCACCAAAGGTCTTGCTCCACTCCTCGTTTCCGTGGGCGTCCGTTTTGATCAGCCAGGCGTCGGCTCTCCCGGCGGCGTATGATCTTGTGGTCCCCACTACGATATAACCACCATCGTCGCTTTGCCGCACGCCGTACCCAAGGTCATTCTTAGGGCCGCCAAAGGTCTTGCTCCACTTCTCGTTTCCTTCCGAATCCATCTTGACCAACAAGACGTTAATGCCTTCAGTGTCGTCCGGTAGCGCCCAGCCAACCGCAATATAGCCATTGCCAGCAGTTTCTTGCACATCACGACCATAGCTGGCAATTCCAAGCTTCGTAATCCACTGCTCTTGTCCATCTCCGTCTGTCTTTATAACCAATAATCGTTCTGCAAGAAGGGAGTCGGATCTATCGACTCCGGCCATGACATAACCGCCGTCAGATGTTTGCTGGACGGAATATGTGTGATAATAGCCTTGCTCACCAAAGGTTTTCATCCAAGTATAACTGCTGTCAGGGGTGGCACTGCAGGCTAATCCACCCAAGAGAGTCACAATCAATATTGCCCTTAGAATGTGTCTCATGCAGCTTGTACAGGCAGCTACCACCCTACGGCTCTCGTGCATAAACCACCGTTAACACTAAACGGACCTGTAAACGTTCAGTATTTCACCTGAATAGGCGTCAATCATGAAGGTGGCACTGTTACTGATCTGGTGAGGCTCTGTCGTCTCAGTTACCCCTACTCGCCAGTGCAGGAAATTGTCGCCACCTGGCTCTATGGTCCCATAGATCAATTCCGGTTCGCTAATTATGATCTCGTTTCCATATCTCTCGTGAAACGCATTCACAGCGATTTCTCTTGCATCATTCCCAGTCAGCTCAGCAGGAGCAGAGGACTCAACATCTTTATAGCTGGTAACGAAACCCTGCACCTCCCCCGTCAACGGGTTGACATCTACAGCAACGGCGCTCGGCATACGCTCCCCATCCACCACTTCAACCCACTGGAACCGATACTGCTTAGATGCCCCACGATCACGTAACAGGCTTTCGGTCAAAGTGAGATCATCGAAATTTGGATGAACCCTGCGAGCAAATTCGGCAGCAATCAATCGAGCCTCATCCTCAGATACGTTAACCTCAAGACTTGTTTCCTGCCCACCGTATACCGCCAGTTCAATCATCCCTCTGTCCATGTTGACTCCGTATATCGTGTCTCCACTACGAAACTTCATCATGGGTCCATCAGAGGGAGGCCACGGCTCCAAGTCCGGCAAGTCTGTCCCTTCGAATTGTCGGATTCTCTCTTTGGCCTCTTCCATGGTTATCTCTCCGACCGGCCTATTCGGATGTGCTTCGGCCGCAGTACAACCAAGCAATACTACAATGAGCGTGCAGGAGACCAAGGCGCGGAAAAGCCAGGTTCTAGTCCCCCGTCTTCTTGTCATCACCCTCCTCCATTGCCTCCATCATTATATCTTGATCATGATATATTATGCAGCATATAATCATTATAACTTAAACATCAAGGCCGAGGTAATTAACTCGTCATCGATATTAGTTCGCCAGTTTACCATGCTTCTCCTCGAGAGCTTACCCGGCTGGTTGACGATCTCATCTATGGTCCAGTCAGGGCCATCACGTTCTCCGCTGTCAAAGTTACACTTTGTTACTCGCTATGAGAGACGTGGAAGGTGGGTTACGTCCCTGCGTGGATTTTGTGAGGGACGTCTTGGTTGGCACCGGGACTAACCCACCCTACGCCGCCCGGCCTAACCCA
>PUMD01000160.1 GCA_003551215.1 Clostridia bacterium
CCCTTTCTTCTCCGCATTCAGTCAACATACCATCGACAGTCAGAGTTCCATCCGCATCATGAAGACAAGCCACAACACCCACCGACTCAGCGGTCGACGGCACCACCGCTTCATACTCGGTTTCCTCCAGCTGCAGTTGGATTTCGTCGCCCTCTACGGAAAGCGCCTCCAAAACGGGAATGACCAGGTAGAGGGTGGACATATCCACTGATTCTTCACCCAGCTGCACTTCCGCTCGAAACCGGTAGGTTCCGGCCATTTCATAGCCGTCAAATTCCAGTTCAAAAACTGCCGGGTTGTCGTCGGATATGCTCTCATGGAAAACGAACCAATCATCGTCTCCTGCCGGGTCCACCACATGCAGTTCAGCCTTTGCATCGTCCTCCCCGGCTATGTTCACCGTGGTGACCCGCACATACACAGAAATCTTCTGGCTTTCGTAGTGACTTCGCCGCGGCTCACTGTCGCTTGTCTGCGGATCTGAATCGAAAACCTCTACATCTCTTATCGCCGCCGGAGGCGGAGCGGGCTGCTGATACTTCACCGCCACACCGTCCGCGGCATTCGGAATGTCAACGTTAAGCAGCCTGACCTGCGAATCGAAAACCGCATCTCTGTCCTGTCGGGTACCCGTAACTGAGAAATAGAGCTTAGACTCAAGCGAATCCGCTTCAGAGCTGAAGTGCAGCTGTATCTGCACCTGGCTGCTGATGTCGTCGAACAGCTCGCTTTTGACCCACTGCCCGTCCTCGTCTTCGAAGGCGTGCATTACCTGTCCATCCTGCACATATATGTAGCGGTAGTCAGTATCGAAGCTGTCGTTGGTTAGCTTTGCTTCCATATCGCTTTTCTCTATCAGCTCAAGCACGTCGGCGTACCTCAGCTCATCTCTAACGTGGCCGGCAATGAGCCGCAGATTCTGCTGCAGGTCTGTCTGCGCCTCACCGGTCTGAAAGGCCTGCGTGCCGTAGGAGAAGATCATGAACATAGCCGGCAGCACCAGCAAAAGGACAGCCATCGCCACCACTGCCTCCAGCAGGCTCAGCCCTCGTTGGTCTCTGAATCCGTCGATTATGCTCATTGTGCCTCCCTGTCGGGACCTGCGCCGACGCATCTTATTACCGCCAGTTCAGTCCAGGACGATGATGGTCAGGGGTGCCTTCTCACCCTCCCAGTCGACCTCACCGGAGATGAGCCTGACGTCAATGTCGTCGAAAATGGTTATCTGCTCCCCATCCTCTTTCTGCTGCAGCGACTGCATCTCAGATTCAGCCTGTTGAAGCGCCTGCGACAGCCTCCAGGCCCGGAACACCTCAGAAAAGCCCTGCATCACCAGGGGAGCAAAGGCCACAACCACAAGCAAAAGTACAGTCATGGCCACGAGAACTTCTACTACTGAAAACCCTCGCTGATTCAACATCATGCACATACCGCTTTGAACCTCCACCTCTTCAGTCATGCCACAGATTAACCCGATAGGGAAGCAGATCGAAATCCTCTGCGTTGTTGGGCGCGTAATGGCGGAGGATGGTGGTTCCATCAAGCTCTGCGGTATCCGCCACCACCATACCATCCATTTCCGAGGTCCCGGTAAGCGTGACGTCCGCCTTTGGCGCATACACCATACCGCGGAATCCGTGTACACCGCTGGCTGAAAACTCTGAACCCTCAGCCATAAACACGACCACCGACGCGTCATCGCCGGTGGACTTTATCCAGTTGTTGTTCCCGGTGGCCTCAAAATCGCCCTGCACGTACAGAAGAAAGCGCCCCTCTCCCCTGAGCTCCACCAAATTATGATTCTGCGCAGCCCCGGACAAGGTGAAATCACCCACCAGCAGACTGACATCCTGCGGGCTTCCTTCTTCGCCCAGCTGAACCACCAGCTGCTCGTTATGGCCCGACAGCGAGATGTCACCGAGTTCACCGCTGCTTTCGTCGCGGGCGACCCAGCTGTCCTGCTCGATAATGTACTGCCCCTCGGACTGCATCTGGTCTCCGAGCTCATCCTCGGTTATCCTTGTGAGGTCTATGGGGTCGGGGAACTGCCGCTCTTTCCACGGGATGTGATATTCATGCACTTCTCCTGCGTGAGTGCCCTGCTGGTGGATATCAACCGATTTCGATATTATGTCTCCGTATATCTCGGCGGCCGCGCTGCCCAGCGATACCTCGTTGGCGGAGATGGCAAAGTCATTTAGGTGCTCGAGGGTAACGCGGACGCTTTCGGAGACATCTCCCACGGTGCCGGTGGCGGTGATCATAAGACCGTCATCTCCCAGGTGGGCGATGTCCACGCTGAAGGAGCTTCCGTCGTCCAGCTCTACTTCGGTCTGCCTGTTTGCGTACTCCAGAGTTTTCAAGGGGTCACCAAAGCTGGTCAGCCTGTCCGACACGGCCTCTGCTGCCGAACAGGCCAGAAAGTGGGCCTGCATCTGCCTGCGGGTGCGGTCCACCTGCGTCCTCTCGGCAGAGGCGTAGGTCCACAGGGCTATGACCAGCACCATCACCACGACCATCACGCCGATGGTGGCGGGTAAGGCTATGCCCCGCTGCCCGGTGGCGGCAGTCATGCAGGCCCTCCTTTCCTGACTTGGATTAGAATTAGAAA
>PUMD01000162.1 GCA_003551215.1 Clostridia bacterium
GGGTGCACGCTGGTGCTGGCCACCAATCCGGTGTTCCCCAGGACGGCTGTCGTTCAGCGACTGCAGTGGGGAGGTCTTACTCCCGGAGACTTTCAATACATAACCTGCTATGAGAACAGCCATCTGTGCAAACCTAAACCGGGCTACTACTGCCAGATTCTGCAGCAGATTTCTGCCCGTCCAGATGAAGCCTTGATGGTCGGCAATGATCCCCTGGAAGATATGGCAGCAGAGAGGCTGGGGATAGACACCTTCCTGGTGGAACACTACGTAGTTTCGCGCTCTCGTGGCTTGGAACCCACTTACAGGGGACAGCTTAGGGAAGTGCCGCAGCTGGTCTGCGGTGCGGACCGCGGCAAAAACTGCAGTTGAACCTACAGGCCGACCGACGGCCGGATATTCCGGTTGGCCGAACTGACCCAGCCGGAGAATCCGCTCGGATCAGCTGCGGTAATCTGGCCGCTGTAGCCAGCCTGAGCAAGTCTGTCTCCAACCTTCTTCAAGGCCAGCTTGGGCTGGTTGCATTCGATGCTGAGGTGAGCCAGCATTATCTCTTCGGTCCTTTTCGTTGCCAGGCGGCTGAGAGCCTCAGCCGCCTGATTATTAGACAGGTGTCCGCGCTCTCCCAGAACGCGCCTGATCACAGAAGGCGGACGGCCCGAGGATTTTTCCATTTGCACGTCATGGTTGCTTTCGAAGATAAGGTGGGTGGATCCCCGCAGACTGCTTGTCAGACCGGGGGTCATTTCTCCCAGATCGGTGACTACCGCGAGAGTTTTTCGTCCTGCGCGGAGACGGTAGGCCACTGGCTGGACAGCATCATGCGGCTTCCGCAAGCCAGTTACGGCAACATCGCCTATTTCAACTGCACATCCCGGACTCAGCGGGTAAAAGGGAGGGCTGGGAGTTGGATATCCGAGTCTTTTGAGCGTTCGGGGGGTGGCGTAAATGCGGCGGATCCCGTGTCTCACATGCAGGGGATACTTGATTCGCAACCCCTGGATGTGGTCTGTGTGCTCATGAGTTATGAAAATGGCGTCAATATCCGACGGATGAATTCCCGCCTGCTGCAGTGCCCTTTCGGTGCGGCGGAGCCGTACCCCGTAATCCACCATAATGCAGGCTTCCGGTGTCCTGACCAGGTAGGAGTTTCCATGCTGAGAGCAGCTGCCGAGCGAGCAGAACGCGAAATCAGACGAGACCAATTGCGGGTCATCCTTTCCTGTGCACCAGATCCAGCAGGTCAGTAAGAAATAATCTTCACGGCATCCATTCCGATTTATTGACTTCGTCAAGGCCGCCTGTACCTCCTGCTGCTTGTGTTCAACCTTTTGGCCTGCGGCAGTTGCGGCGAATGATTGGCAGCGTTATCATTGAAACAGATTTTCATTAGCAATATAGTGGATAGAAACAGTGAACGGGAGGAGATGTCGTTTTGCAGCTAGGAATGGTGGTTTTGATAGGTTTGGTGGCGGGAGTTTTGGGCACAGGCGGTGGTGGGCTGGTGGCCCTTCTCACTCACCGCAGAATGAAGCTGCCCCTCAGCGGGCTTTTGGGTGTTTCTGCGGGGGTAATGCTGGCGGTTGTCTTCTCTGAGCTTATTCCAGAAGCAATAGAGGAAGGCGGCTTCGCTTTCGGAATGGGTGGGCTGCTGCTTGGAGTCTTACTCATGCTGCTTTTGGACTTTGTGCTTCCCCATATGCACATGAGCGGCAGCACAGATGCCAACAGCAGGTTCGTGCGGGTAGGAATTCTGATGGGGCTGGGTATTGCCCTGCATAACTTCCCCGAAGGGTTGGCCATAGGCACGAGCCTGATGCATGACCCATCGCTGGGTATGACCCTGGCGGTGGTCATAGCGATGCACAATTTTCCCGAAGGAATGGCCATGGCCATCCCGCTTTCTGCCGGACAGCTGCCGGCCTTGAAAGTCTGGGGTTACACCCTTTTGGCAGGAGTGCCGATGGGACTTGGAGCCTTTGCCGGGGGAGTTCTGGGCAGGATTTCTCCCAATGCCCTGGCGCTCGGCCTGGGCTTTGCTGCTGGTGCGATGTTGTACATAACATGCGACGAACTCATACCTGGAGCACATGAGCACGCGGAGGGTCACTCAGCTACTTTCGGAATTGTGGTGGGAGTTCTCATTGGAGTCGCCATTTTGGTGGTTCATCATCACTGACCTGGTGCTATCTGCGAGCTAACGGGTCAGCCTATGTTGGTATCATTTTGCACGGTGTATTTTATCAAGGAAACCTGCTTGGTGTCCGGCTTGCCATCGCATCCTAGCATAACGTGGTACGAGCCGGTCATCTCAAACATCTCGAGAAAAAGACTGACGTGCTCGGCGGCGGTCAGGCTGCGGAACACGAAGGGGTGGGTCAGTTCCTGCTTTTCCGTTTTGGCGTAAAGCTCTGTCAGTACCTGTTTCTCTGAGGGGCCGGGAAGGAAGCGCAATACAAGATTGGTATCTCCGAAAAAAGTTCCAGCATCGCGGGCAAAAGCATCTCTGCCGCTTTGGGCTGCTGCCAGTAGATTTGCCAGCGAGGATTTTGTGTATTCATCAGGGCAGTCCAGAACAATACTCGCGGCACGCGACCTGCCGCTGAGCATTCCTACCTGCACCTGTACTGCGCGCAGATCCTGGCTGGTAAGCATGCGAAGTGCCGACGCATTTGAATCACCACTTTGCTTTTTTCGATTCTCTCCTCCAGTTTCCTGCATGCATTCACTCTCCTTTCGCTACAATATTTATGACCAGTCTATCAGCGTTGTCATCGAAAGTCAAAAATTCCGGCGGCAGCTGGGGGCCCGGATATTCCGAGAAGCGAACGTCTGAGTCTTCTGAGGAGGATTATCCGGAAGGTATGAAGAAAATGTTTGGACAGGTGGTAAGTTACTGCCGTGCGGCATCAGCGGGAGGTGGGGGAATCCCGCAGTCTGGTTTTCGCCGGCGAATGGAGGATGTCTGTTGAAAGTAGCCTTCTTCAATGATACATATCGGCCTTACATGAGCGGGGTTATAACCTCAATGGACCGTTTTGCTGCCGCTCTTGAAGGCAAGGGACATGAAGTGGTCCTGGTAGTACCGGGCCAATGGGCTCCTCCGTGGCGCAAGGAGCAGGACGAAACGGTACACGAGCTGCCTTCCATACCTGTTCCGGGTTTTGACGGGCTGCGAATTGGCACACCCATACTGGGTGACAGTCATCTGTCCATAGCAGAGAACATAGATGCCAACGTAGATCTGGTCCACGCCCATTCCCCATTTATCCTCGGACGGATGGGTGCACGGCTGGCGGAGAAGCGTGACCTTCCCCTGGTGTTCACCTGCCACAGCATTTACCCTCAGTATTCTGATTACCTGCCCTTGATGTCGGAGCTGGCCGCAGATGTTCTTCGCGATTATGTGGCTGACTTTTGCACCCGCTGCAATCTCGTTCTGGCTCCCTCGAGACACGCCCGTGACAAGCTGCTGCAGTGGGGGGTAACCACGCCGATTGAGGTGCTGCCTTCAGGTGTGGAAGTTGACGTGCTGCGCAAGACAAAGGAACAGTTCGCAGAACATCCGAGCGAGGTCAGAGCGTCTCTGTGTTCTCCCCTGGGTATAGATGAGGGGTCCACCCTGCTTTTGTATGTAGGCAGGCTGGACCGGCAGAAGAACATCACTTTCTTGTTTGAAGTTGTCAAAGGGCTTGATGATCTACAGGCTGAGCTTATTGTGGTCGGCAACGGCCCCGCCTACAGCAATATTAAGGAAGCCGCAGAAGAAAGCGGAGCAGGCGAACGGGTGCATTTTGTGGGCAAATTACCCTTCGATGAGGTTATAATGTGGTACTGCGCTGCCGACGTATTCTGCTTCCCGTCGGTGGCGGAAACTCAGGGTCTGGTTCTGGTCGAGGCCATGGCCGTTGGATTGCCTACAGTGGCACTGGATTCACCCACATCACAGGAGATATTGAGCGACGGAGATAGCGGGCTTCTGAGCCGTAATTCAGTTTCGGAGTTTTCTGAATGCATAGCCAGACTGCTGGAAGATGAGCAGCTTTATACTCGTATCTCTCACAGCAGCCAGCAAAAAGCGCGTGAGTTTTCAATAGATTCTTTGACTTGCAGGTTGATTGAATTTTATCGTCGGGCAGTCTCAAACAGGTAGACGCTCTATCGAGTGGCATACAGGATCAGACCGATGCCCAGGAGTATCAGTGTAATTCTCCCCAGGCTTAGCTGCTCAGCTCCCCCGTACAGCCCCACGGCCCCTACCAGCAGTAAAATGGCTGGACCCACCGCGCCCAGAGCGGCATTGACCCGTAGCGCTATCCGGATGTCGTTGAAGTGGAGCATGAGCAGGGCTGCGATGGCTTCAAGCAGAGATGAAAAAATTCGCAGTCCGGCCATACTCAAAATCGTTCTATTAAGGTTGAGCAAGGTGCTGAATCTCCTTCCACACCACCAGGTCCCTGCTAGTCAAGAAATATGTTTGCCCACAGGAGTTATTACCTCATTAGCTGTCGCTGTTGTACTGAGCGGACCGCTGATGCCGTATAGATGCAACAGACGGTTTCATCTCCCTCATGCGATACGAACAGCTGGGAAAGGACAGTGAAGTGGGATGCTGGTGGACAATCTGGTACTTGTGCTGATGCTGATACTGGGACTCATTGCAGCCAATCAACTGGTGGCAGCTTCAGCCGGGTTCCTTTTGTTGTTCAGGGTTTTGCGGCTGCAGGGAGTACTGCAGGTTATATCTGACCGTGCCCTCGACTGGGGACTTATGCTGCTTTTGATGGCAATACTGGCCCCGGTTGCTCAGAGGCCGCCCAGTTTTAACGAGATTTCCGAACAGCTGAGGTCACCGGCTGTGCTGCTGGCGGTCGTTGGAGGTGCAGCGGCAACCCGGCTGCAGGGGAGCGGCCTTCAGCTGCTCAAGCAGAGACCCGATGTTATTTTGGGGCTTCTCATAGGTACTGTCGTGGGAGTGTTTTTCCTCGACGGCATCCCCGTTGGGCCGCTGACCGGCGCGGGCCTCACGGCAGCTTTGCTCCTTTTGCTTCAGTGGCTTTGAGCAGGGGGTTGGCTGGCTGGCCTGTTGTTCTTTCGAATGTGGCGGGGTACCATCCGGTTCACCGATATGAGCCAGGCGGCCAGCGCACCCGCTGCGGCTGCTGTCACCGCAGCTGATATAAGCAGGACGGTCTGACTCATCTCTGCCACTATACCGAAAAGGGGAGGCCCCAGTGCTACTCCACCGAAACGTACAGTCCCGTAGGCGGCCGTGGTCAGTCCGCGGTGCTGCTCCTCGGCGGCGCTGGTGATCAGAGTGTTGAGGGCGGGAAGTACCATCCCCACTGAAACTCCCATGAAGGCAAGCAGGATCAAAAGCGCCCAGCTGGCGGTCAAACCGGTGGCCAGAAGGAGACTCACCCCGAAGAGGCCGCACCCCAGTACGACGGCGGGTTTGAGGTAGCTCCCGAGCTGCTGTTGAAGTATTGTGCCGGCGGTGTAAGAGGTGATCGCCATAGCCCCCACCGGCACTGCGATCACTGCGCCGCGGTGCAGGCCTCCTATGTTGTAGCGGGTCTGAAGAATATCTGAGGTGTAGCTGAGCACTCCGAACAGCAGCATGAGTACGACAAATGCCGAAAGCAGGCAGACTGCGTAAGAGGCCGCCTTGTCGTCTATGATGTCCCGCAGGGTAGTCAGGTAGTCCTTGACAGTTTCATGGGACTGCTCGTAGGTGGCCTCGCGGGTTAACCACCATACCCCCAGCGCTACCGGGAGACACAGGGCGCTGTAGACGAAGAAAGGGGCAAACCACGCCAGCAGTGCGGCGGCCGATCCGGCCAGAGGACTGACAACTTTGCCCACTCCGTTCCATGATTCCAGCAGGCCAAGCGCGCGTGACCGCTCCTGGCTTTCGTACAGATCACTTGCCATTACCATGGCGATCTGGTAAGTCCCCCCGGCGCCGGTTCCCTGCAGCAGTCGCGCGCCCAGTATGACCGGATAGGGACTGGCAATAAGCCAACCCGCCAGGCCTGCTATCAGGCCTCCAAGCCCGTAGAGTCCAAGAGCGGGAACCAAAACCACCTTGCGTCCGTACTGGTCGGCCAGATACCCGGCAAATAGTATTGATACGCTGGCGGGAGCCGAGAAAGTAGTGATAAGCAGACCGGCCTGAAAAAGCGAGACATCCAGGGCTGCCATTATCTGAGGCAGCACTGGAATGAGCATGGAGTTGCCCAGAACCATTATGAATGGAACGCTGCACAGAGTCCAAAGGGTCCTGTTCAGGTCACTTTCAGATATATCATTGCCCGGTGATTCCATTTGCGCCTCCATCCTCCTCTATTGTTTACAGCCAGCGGTCTGGCGATTCTGCAGCTTTGCTTCCGGGAGGGATTGTCCGGTCATATATTAAAATGGTGGTTCGAATTTGGTGTCCGAAAGAAACCGGGTTAGGCGAGGATGCAGCGGTAGCAAACGCCAATTACAGAGCGCATGGGAGGCCAGATTATGAGCATGCCAGAAACCTCGCGGAGGGCCTGGAGCGGGGTAGTGGAGCCCCCAGTTGCTGGCAGAGAGCAAAAGCCCCGCGACATCGGATTGACTATGGTGATAGATAAGGGAATGGGTATCAACCGTCTGCGGGAATTTTTACACATGTGTGCTGATTACGTGGATATGGTCAAATTTACCTTCGGAACTTCTGCCCTTTACTCCGAGGCCACATTGAAGGGCAAGATCAGACTGCTGACCGAGCGGGGATTGATGGTTTTCCCCGGAGGAACTTTCGCTGAACTGGCCATAATGCAGGGCAAGTTCGGCCAGTATCTGTCCTATGCGCAGAGAGTTGGTTTCGATGCTATCGAGATATCTGATGGTTCCATTGAACTGACCGGGCAGCAGCGGCGTCATGCGATAGCGGCTGCCGCAGAGATGGGATTTGAGGTAATAACAGAAGTTGGAAAGAAGCATCCACAGGATACCATTCCAAACTCACAGCTGATCGAGATGATGCTGGGAGACCTGCAGTCGGGGGCAGATTACGTGGTGGTCGAGGCGCGAGAGTCCGGCAGAAAAGTTACGATATTTGATTCGCAGGGAAATATCAGGTCAGAAGGGCTGCAGCAGATCCTCGGTGCAACTACCCCAAAGCAGCAAGAAAAAATCATATGGGAAGCGCCAAAATCCGCCCAGCAAAAGCAGTTCATATTGACTGTGGGCCCCAACGTGAACCTGGGCAACGTGGCGCCGGGAGAGGTTCTGTCCGTGGAAGCGCTCCGTCTTGGCATGCGCGGAGATACTCTGCGGAGCTACTGCCGGCAACACCATAGAGAGGCAAAGATGTAGGTTCGGCGCATAACGACATGTTTGATCGATCAAGCCACCTGCGCTGGAGCCAATCCGGCGCATTTTTTGTGGGCATATTGCTCATCGTGGATAAACGAAAGTGGAATAAAACATCGACTTCTGTTAGTATTATTTTAGCAAATGTGGCCGCAGCAGGTCTTTCAAGCGGTGACCCGTTCATGATGATGCCGTGTGCACAGCCGGTTGGGGCACATGACCTAGGGGGGTAAGCAGTGAAGCGAGTTGTCAGTGTTAGCCTGGGCTCCAAAAGGCGCGATCACAAAGCGGAAGCGGAGATTCTTGGGCAGCGGATCAGGATTGAACGTCGCGGAACCGACGGTGATCTGTCCGAGGCCATCGCCATGGTCCGGGAGCTTGATGGAGAGGTTGATGCGATTGGTCTGGGAGGCGTAGATCTGTACCTGGTTGCCGGCGACCGACGATACATGCTGGCCGATGCCCGACAGATGGCGGAGGCGGCCTGCAAAACACCGGTAGTTGACGGAAGCGGCCTGAAAAACACCCTCGAACGACGGGTGATAGAGATACTCGCCGAAGACCGCACAGTTGATTTTTCCGGCAGCACGGTCCTGGTTGTATCTGCACTGGACCGTTTTGGGATGGCTGAAGCGCTGCAGCAGCACGGTGCAGCGCTCATTCTGGGCGATATTATGTTCGGTCTGGGGCTTCCAATACCGTTGAGGTCGCTGCGAACCTTGGGAGGGGTGCTAAGGGTTCTGAGTCCGGTGATCTCACGCTTGCCGATGCACATGCTGTATCCAACCGGTGGCAAGCAGGAGGAAATAACTCCAAGATTCAGAAGGTATTATGAGATGGCTGATATTGTCGCAGGTGATCTGCACTACATCCGTCGTTATATGCCCGATGATCTCGACGGAAAGGTCATAATAACCAATACTGTAACCGAGGAGAATGTTGAGGAGTTTCGGAGCCGAAAAGCAGCAAAACTGATTACCACTACCCCTGCCCTGCAGGGACGTTCTTTTGGCACAAACGTACTGGAAGCGGTGCTCGTGGCCCTGTCGGGTCGCCCCCTTTCTGAGTTGAATGCCGGGGATTACGACGATCTTTTGCAAGCCATGGAAATCAGACCAAGAGTCGAGATCCTGCAATCTGCTGAATGATGATCGGAGTCACAGGCAAATGGTAATGGAAAAGGGGCTTGAGTTACGTGGGGCAGTTTGCGTTCATGTTGCATCCTCTGGATCTCAGTTATGTTACTGATCAATACCCGATTACCGGAATCCTGCCCGATGGAATTCTGCGCTGGGTCCTGAAGAAGGCTCCACCTATCACTCTCTCTCGGATAACCGGGGTTAGTTCGTCTTCGGGCGAAGCCGAAGGGCATTTTGTGGGTTGCCTGCTGACCTCTGGGCAGATACTGAGGCTTCCCGAGGAGATGGTAATGAAAAAGATCATCGCAGCCGGTCGGCTGGCCGAAGACCTGGGTGCGAAGGTCGTTGGGCTGGGAGCCCTCACCGCTGTTGTGGGAGGTGCGGGCAGGCAGCTGGCAGACAACCTGGATATTGCGGTCACCACCGGCAACAGCTATACGGTAGCTACTGCCATCGAAGGTACGCGTCGGGCGGTAAAATTCATGGGTTATGATCTGCCCGCAGTGAAAATGGCGGTGGTGGGAGCTACTGGCTCCATCGGACAGGTATGTGCGCAGGTGATGGCACGCGAGGTCGGGGACATTACCCTTATAGCGAGAGATGAGAAGCGCCTGCGGTCCCTGCGTGACCGCATCTTGACGTCGACGGGTCTTTCAGCCAGAATTGCTACTGATGTCCGCGGCGCAATAAGCGACTGTGATGCGGTTATCACGGTTTCTAGTGCTGTCGATGCCCTTATTCATCCACAGGACCTTAAAGTGGGAGCAGTCGTATGTGACGTAGCCCGGCCGCGTGATGTTTCAGAGAAAGTGGTGCAGGCCAGAGACGATGTCCTGGTTATTGAAGGTGGAGTAGTGAGAGTTCCGGGTGACGTTGATTTCGGAATGAGCTTTGGTGTGCCGCCCGGGACCTGCATGGCCTGCATGGCAGAGACGATGATACTGGCCATGGAAGAGCGCTACGAGAGCTACACTCTGGGGCGAGACCTCACCGTAAAGCAGGTGGATGAAATAGACGGGTTGGCGAAAAAACACGGATTTGATCTGGCGGGATTCCGCGCATTCGAAGGTGCAATGGACGAAAAAGAGTTAGAAGCAGTCAGAGAGCGCGCCCGTCGGGCGAGAAACTCGGATTCGAGTTAACTTTTAGACAGCGTTGACTTTTTGCCTACCAGGGTTTCGAATATTTGCCTGCGAGACCCGTGATCTTGGACGGGGTCACGGGGATTGCTTTTTGATGCAAAAAAGCTGCAGTTTGCTTCACAAATGAGGAAGGGTGAGATGGAGCACATGTCAGAAGAGGTACTGTTGTCACCGCAGGGATACGAGAAAATTAGAGACCAACTTGTCTATCTGGAGAATACGCGCAGACGGGAGCTGGCAGAGAAGATACGCAAGGCCAGATCCTTGGGGGACCTCAGTGAGAACGCTGAGTATGATGCGGCCAAGGTCGAACAGGGGAAGATGGAAAGCAAAATAGCCCATCTGAAATCCGTTCTGAAAAAGGCCCGTATAGTTCGCCGGGAGGATGTTGATACTGACCGGGTTAACGTTGGTTCTCAGGTCACAATAACTGATGAAAATGGGGAGACATTTACCTACACGATTGTGGGGGCCATGGAAGCTGACCCTGCGAGCAAGCGCATTTCTTACCAGTCGCCCGTGGGTAAGGCGCTGTACGGCCGATCCGAGGGCGAAGAAGTGCAGGTGCGGCTTCCCGGGGGTAAAGTGAAATATCATGTCGAAGAAGTCAATTGGACCGGGGGCGATGAGCCGGATGATGAATGAAGATGGGAACACACCTCCGGTCAGAAATGAGAGGAGGCCTGATGCGGTTGCCGGCAAATGAGTCAGAAAGCGATCTGGTTAAGGCGAGATACGACAACCTTGAGAAGCTGCGCGAGCGGGGAATCCGTCCGTATGAGGGTGACGTGCAAGCTACCCATACGGCGGACGAGGTCAGTGAAAAGGTCGACTCCATCGACGAGGAAGTGTCGACTGCCGGACGGATTCTTGCGGTGAGGTCTCACGGTAAGATAACCTTTATGGACCTGATGGACCGGAGCGGGGAGATTCAGCTGTATTTTGCTCATGATGACCTGCAGGATGATTACGAAGTGGTTGACTTGCTCGATATTGGCGACCTCATCTGGGTTGCCGGGAAACCTTTTCGCACCCGCACCGAAGAACCGACTGTCAGGGTTGCCGATTTTGATATAGTAGGCAAGTGCCTGCATCCACTTCCGGAGAAATGGCATGGTCTGACCGACGAGGACCTCCGCTACCGTCAGCGGTACGTAGATCTTGTAGTCAACGAGGATGCTTTTGACACCCACGTGACCCGCAGCAAGATCGTCTCCGAGATGAGGAAGTTTCTCGAGGAACGGGATTTTCTGGAGGTCGAGACTCCGGTGATGAGCACCCTTGCTGGTGGAGCGACAGCCCGTCCATTTATCACCTATCACAACGCTTTGGACATGCGGCTTTATCTGCGCATCGCCACCGAGCTGTACCTCAAGCGGCTTATCGTCGGCGGGTTTGAACGGGTTTTTGAGATCGGCAAAGTTTTCAGAAATGAAGGGATATCAACGCAGCATAATCCCGAGTATACGCTGCTGGAGCTTTACCAGGCCTACAGCGACTACGAAGGTATGATGGGATTAACCGAGGATATGGTTGCCCATCTTGCTGAGACCATCACCGGTAGTACCGAGGTGGAGTATGATGGTGAAATGATCGACCTATCACCTCCCTGGCGCAGGTTGCGGGTGGTTGATGCACTGGCTGGGGAGGGTGTAGATGTGTCGGCCTGGCAAGACGATGAAGATGCCCGCGCCGAAGCTGAGCGTCTCGGTGTCGAGGTGGAATCTGGTGTCAGCCGCGGCAAGGTTATGGAAAAACTGCTGGACCGGCTGGTTTTGCCTGACCTTGTGCAGCCCACTTTCCTCATGGATTATCCGGTCGACATTTCCCCCCTGGCCAAACGGAAGGATAACGAACCCGAGTTTACCTATCGATTTGAACCGGTCGTCGGCTGCATGGAGATAGGAAACGCCTTCAGTGAGTTGAACGATCCGCATGAGCAGCGCAGGCGGTTTGAACAGCAGCTGGAGCAAAGAGCCCGGGGTGATGACGAGGCGCATGTTATGGATGAAGATTTTATCAAAGCCCTGGAGTACGGAATGCCTCCTACCGGCGGCCTCGGAATAGGTGTTGACCGTCTGGTGATGCTGCTTACGGATTCGCAGTCCATACGGGAAGTTATATTGTTCCCGCTGCTTCGTCCCTTGGAGGAGGGTGGATGAGCCCGTCATTTGTGGGTAAAACTAGGGTTGAACGCGGTGACGAAAATGCCTTGACATCAAATATGGTGTCTCGCTACAATGTTACTCGCTGCGGGAGAGACAGGTAAAAAACTGCAGCGTCAGGCGCAGTGATGGTTGACAGCTCAACGCCGATGAAGTAAACTAAACTTCCGGCGATGAAAGGTCATCGCTGAGTAGAGTTCGGTCTTTGACAACTGGACAGTGTTTTGATGAGAGGTTCTCCGGACGATTTGTGCCGGGACGGACTCTGGTTGATTTATTTTGGAAGGTAGATGGCCTTCACAGGAGGGTCATTAGCCA
>PUMD01000075.1 GCA_003551215.1 Clostridia bacterium
ATATGGCGGCGCCCGAACCATCAAGCGCCCGACCAAAAGAAACAGCGGCAAAATACAGCCACACTATCCCCCAGTTGATGTGCTGATAATCGCGTTCCCACTCGGCCAGCCCAACAACAAGGTAGACAAAAGCCCCGGTGATGGCGATCAACCCTATGCCGTATGTGGGTCCGATGGTCACCCATGCAACCAGCACGGCCACAAATATCGCCAATGTGAACCAGTCGTCCCGCCCCATTTGATCTGCCAGGTCCATCTCCTGCAGCAGTTGGTCGGATATCCTCTCGATGTCGCGGATTTCCGGACGAAACATCAAATACGGTATGATGACCGCTGCGGGAATAAGCAGCAGAGTTACAGGAAGACCCATGCTGGCCCAATAACGGTAGGTAATCGCCTGACCGGCCATGTCCTCAAGGTACGCCATCATCACCACATTTCTCGAACCGCCAGAGGGGGTAGCGAGACCCCCTATGGCGCAGGAGAAGGCGATGGACATCATCAAAAACTTGGCCAACCTCGGGTTCTCGCTGATACCACCGGACGCCACCACCAGTATCGTCGCCGCAGGAAGCAGCAATGCTGCCACAGTATGGTCCGAAATCAAGGCAGAGGCAAAAGAAGCAAACACGGCAAGTCCGGCTACGAGCATGGTTATCCGCCCGGGAAGAACCCGGAGCACCACGGCCAGGGCGCGTTGATGCAGGTCCCTGTGCACCAGTACGCGGGCTATCATCAGTGCCCCCATCATAAAAAGCGCTGCGTCGTGGGCAATACTGGCTATGGCTTCTGCCGGCGGCTTGATGCCGAAAAACACAACCCAGGCCAAAACCAACGGAAAACTGGCCCCCACCGGCAGAGCCTCAGTTATGAAGGTAACCACAAAAAAGACCAGCAGGGCCAGCATGCGCTGCCCCTCCACGGCCAAATCCTCCCCGGCGGGCAAAAGCAGCACCAGACCAGCCAGGGCTCCGGCCACCAGCAGCCACTTCCTTCTGCCGGCAGAATCCCACATGTCCATGATAATTACCGTGATCGGCACCCTGTTTCCGCCTATTTTATCTCCTCCCTCTCAGACCGGCAGCGTAATTTATCCACATTCGCATGTATTAGGATGGGGATCTGGAATCACAATCATGAAGGCCTGCAGGCATCTATCCTCACTGCCGGGCGAAGAAGCCGGTAGAGAACTTGTTGAGCCGATGCAGGCTTCACTCCTATTGTCTACATAAATAACTATTCTCCAGCTGCATGCTTGTTCCTTCACAGCTGCACACGATGCGGTATTTTGCCCACGAAACGTCACAACTTGACACAATTCTAAGCCTTCCCCATAATTGGTAGCGAACATAATGTGCTGAGATGGACTCAAACCACCAGCTTAGGATAACGGCAGACTGCCCGGGTCTACCCAGAAGAATACAGTTAATACCTTGACTTACCTGCCCACATTTGGCACAAATAAAATTTTTAGCCTACGGCGGCTATTGTTGCCATATTGACTTGTCTGTTTCTTACATATATGGTATAGTTCAAAGTGGTATTTGAACAACATCTTCATGGTCGCGCAGATTGGTTCCGCGGAGAGGAGAATGGAGTTTCATGAAATCCACAGGAATCGTCAGGAAGGTCGATGAACTGGGACGAGTTGTAATCCCCATAGAGCTTCGCCGGACGCTGGATATACAGAAAAAGGACTCACTGGAGATCTACGTAGACGGCGAAAAAATCATCCTGCGCAAGTACGAACCGGGATGCATCTTTTGCGGTAATGCTTATAACACGCAACAGTTCCGCGGTAAGACCGTGTGCAAAAGCTGCTCGGAGGCTATGGCCAATATAGCCAGCTCCTGAGTTGCACTCTACCGTGCTCCCAAAGCCGGCTCACCTGCAGCAGGTGAGCCGGCTGTTGATTTTTGCATGCCTATTCATTTCTGTTTCCGCTACTCTGAAAATGTGACATTGACCCATACAGAGAGACCATCCGGGAGAACATCTGCGGCGAGTAAAACTCCACCTCACCACGGGTGTACTGCCGGGCCACCTCCACCATGAAGGAAGCTGCCTGCGCTATGTCCCATTCGCGGCTTGCACCTGTTGAGCATCCCGCGACGGCTTCCTCCGCAGTGATGGCAACTCCCACGACAGGAGCGCTGGTGGCAGTTGCCGGCTGCATTATGCTGTTGATATGATCCAGCCCGCTTCCGTACGGCGTTATATCTGCCTGCGACAGGGGAAGGACCACGGGGGCAGCACCGGTGGTGCTCCGGACTATGTCGATGAGGTCATCGGCAACCGGCAGGATGTAGCCCTCCTTTACCGTCGGGGTTATGGCCATACCGTTGTGGCTGACGATGTAGTTCCCCTTGGTTGTATCCGCGCTCAGCACCGCGTCCATGCGTTGGTCTACTTCCATCTCGTTCATGATGGTCATATTCACAGGCGCCCCCATGAAGGGAACTGGTTCATGCGGGATGATGGGAGCCTCGGGGCAGATGTGGGTGGCAAACATCACATCGCCTGCAATAATGTCGCCTTTTTTGTGCATCCCGATCAGTTTCAAAGCCGCACTGAGAGTACACACCGCCCCGTCCGCATCGGAAACCAGGCCCAGTTTGTGTGGACGAGCCCCCAGCCCGCCGAGGCGTCCGATGAGTCCGAGCGTAGGCGCACCACCGCCGCTGAAGTCACCATCGGTGCCGGGTATGATTCCCCGGACGAAATCAGTAGAACCCTGCTCGCCGCTGACAGTCTCACTGGAGATCTTCACTTCTGGACCGCCGCACTCCTGCAAAAAGCTGCAAACGGCAGCCCCATCCACCTGCGGGTCCTGCAGCAGTTCGACGATCTGCAGGATTTCTCGCAAAACCATTCACAGCACCCCTTTTCGGATCAGCGGGAGGTGCGCCTCAGCACCTGACCGGGTAATGCGTCTCTCTGCCGGTCGGGGTCGATGACTATCTCACCGTTGACCATAACGTAATCAATTCCCCTGGGAAACTGGTGCGGCTCGGTGAAGGTAGCCTGGTCATGAACCTCGTTGGGGTCGAAGACCACCACATCAGCCCAGAACCCGGGTGACAGCAATCCGCGGTCCCACAGACCAAGCGTTGCCGCGGGCAGGGAGGTCATCTTGGCAACTGCCGCAGACAGCCTCAGTACCTGTTGTTCACGGACGTACCGACCGAGCACTCGGGGAAAGGTCCCGTAGCTGCGCGGGTGCGGCTTGCCTTTCCCAAGGGGTCCCTGCGGAGACAGTGCACTGCCGTCTGTTCCCACCATAACTAAAGACGACTGCATAATCTGACATACATCATCCTCGCTCATTCCGAACTTGACAACTCCCACATTGGCTTCCTCTTCCTGCAGCAGCTGGATGACGGCCTCGCGGGGATCTTCTATACCGCGGTCCTGAGCCACTTCGGCGACAGTCTGTCCCTCATATTTTTTGTTCTCATCCGAACGCACCCTGGATATCAGCGCCCTGTCCCAACCGTCAGGCTCCATATCCTGCTTCATACGCTGACAGGTATCCTCATCGGCAAGCCGCTGCAGAAGGGCCTCCCGACCTCCATCGTGCGCCCAACCCGGCAGGCTGGCAGTCAGACCAGTCGCCGACGCGGTGTACGGGTACTGATCGGCGGTGATTTCCAGCCCGCGGCTGCGGGCGTCATTCAGTAAATCAATCACCTGAGCAGCCATACCCCAGTTGTCCTCCCCTACCGCCTTCAGGTGAGAGATCTGCACGCGGCAGCCAGCGGATCTGCCGATATCAATGGCCTCCCGCAAGCTCTGCAGCAGCCTGTCCCCTTCATTTCTGATGTGGGAGAAATACAATGCATCCTCTTCAGCCAGCACCTCTGCCAAAGCTATGAGTTCCTGCGTGTCGCTGTACATACCGGGAGGATAAATGAGTCCCGAGGACATACCGAATGCCCCCGCCTGCAGGGCCTCGCTCAGAAGCTGTTTCATCTTGCTGATCTCTTTTTCGGTGGGTTCGCGGTCATCTTCTCCCATGGCCAGACGCCTTAAATTACCGTGACCCACCAGGGGAGCGCAGTTAAGCGCAATCCCTCTTTCGGTCAACAAAGAGAGGTACTGCTGCATGGTTGACCAGCTTACATCCTCCAGATCAAAGCCTTCCGCCCACTGCTGCTTAACCATCTCCAGTCGCTCTTCATCAACTGGTGCGGCTGAGGTGCCGCATTGTCCGATAACCTCAGTCGTGATGCCCTGATGGATCTTGCTTTCCGCCTGAGGATTGACAAGCAGGTTGAAATCCGAGTGCGAATGGGCGTCGATGAAACCGGGACACACAACCCGGTCGTCAGCATCTATCACCTCTTCAGCCTCACAATCTGACAGATTTCCCATCCTGCTTATACGCCCATCCTTGATTCCCACGTCAGCACGGATCCACGGACCACCAGATCCGTTAATCACCCTGCCGTTGACAATCAAGCAATCAAACATGAATGACTACCACCTTCCCGGAGAATCCGCTTCCTGCGTACAATGCATGTCTTTTTGATCTGTTTCCCTCTCGGCCGCACTTATCCTGCCGGCCCTCCGATAACAAAAAGACCGAGCAATCTACGCGGGAGAAGTCTCGGGAGGCATAAGACCGCCCCGGCTCCGAAATCCCGCAGCATACGCCGTCAGTTGTTGGGGAAATAATCAAGAAAGGCGTTGTAAAGCTTGCTTCTGGGTATGTCGTGCCCTCGGGCGACACAACGCACTGCTTCGCTCAACCGGTAACCTCCATCGACCAGAATATTTACCTGTTTGAGCACCACATCGTCTATATCACTGTCACCCTCGGGGCGGCTGATTAGAGCAGGCCCGGCAGTTTTCGGCCGGCGGTCTTCCGGCGGCCGCAGAGAGTAACCCGCCGGTGCAATGATCAGAGTGAACTCTCCACGCAAGCTGTCGGAGTCCTGCAGCCGCTGCAGCACTTCATCAACCGGCCCTGCCAGGGTTTCCTCATAGATCTTGGTCAGCTCCCGGGATACGCTCACAGTTCGGTCGCCCAGCACCTGCCTCACGGCCCCGAGGGTCTGAATCACCCTCTTGGGCGACTCGTAAAGAATCACCGAACATCCAAGCAGCTCCGCCTCAGACAGAAAATTCAGAAGATCGTCTCCGCGCGGGGCGAATCCAGCGAAAAGAAACCTTTCGGAGGGAAGACCGCTTACCGACAGGGCAGCTACTGCGGCACAGGGACCGGGCACAGCTACCACCTTCAGACCGGCCGCAAGAGCCCTCCGCACCAAATAAAAACCGGGGTCGGAGATCGTCGGGGTTCCGGCTTCGGAGATCAGGGCAATATCCGCCCCATCACTCAAAAGATTCAGCAGGCGCGAAGCTGACCGGTCCTTGTTATGGTCATGGTAGCTGTGCAGCGTGTTACTGATGCTGTGCCGCCCCAACAGCTTACCAGCCCGCCGCGTATCCTCCGCAGCCACAGCGTCAACCTGCCTCAGCACAGCCAGAGCCCTTCTGCTGATGTCGTCGAGGTTGCCGATGGGAGTGGCCACAACGTGAAGTGTACCCGCAGCCTGTTCATCGTTCGATATCAACGTCCACAACTACCTCTCCAGGCAGCGATTGCACAATCACTGAGCCTCGCTGCCGTCGTGCACCTGAACCTCATCAGCCGGGTAGCGTTCCACATTGCCGTCAGGATGACGTACCACAACGCGTCGTTTGAGATGATTGCAGCGTATCACCCAGCCTTGTCCTTCAGAGGTTACGACTTTCTGACCCTGTTGCGGTAGCACTTCCTTGGCTGCCTTGTAAGTTTCCTCCTCAAACTGCAAACAGCACATCAACCTCCCACACAGGCCGGATATTTTTGAGGGGTTCAACGACAGGTCCTGCTGTTTGGCCATCTTGATAGTCACTGGATAAAAGTCAGAAATGAACGTGGTGCAGCAGCACCGGCGCCCACACTGGCCGATTCCGCCGACCAATTTTGCCTCGTCTCGCACCCCAATCTGACGCAGCTCTATGCGGGTGTGGAAGGTAGAAGCCAGGTCCCTCACCAGCTCGCGGAAATCCACTCGCCCGTCGGCGGTGAAGTAAAAGAGAAGCTGACTGCCGTCGAAGGCATATTCCGCGTCGACTATCTGCATCGGCAGCCCGTGCTTTTCAACCTTGCTCTCGCATACCTTCTGCGCCTCCTGCGCCTTCATTTCGTTGTGCTTTACCTTATGGCGGTCTTCCCGGGTGGCTTTCCTTATTACCGGCCTCAGAGGACTGACCACCTCATCAGGGGCTACCTCTTTTTTATCGGTGACTACGGTGGCAAACCCCAGCCCACGTGATGTTTTGACGATTACATCATCTCCGGGGCCGATATCCAGCTCGCCCGGTTCGAAGTAATACATTTTTGACGCCCGCTTGAAACGGACTCCAACTACCTTTGGCACTGATGTTGCCTCCCTAGTATATTTGAAGAATCTGGTGTCAGTCTGCTGCGTTTTGTGCTGCAATTTTAATTATATTTCCGGTATAAACTAGACTGCAACTGCACAAGACAAACCTCCAGCGTAAGGCGAATATTGGCGTTGGCATCAATAGCCTCAATAGTGCCGGAAACAGCATTCACACAGGAGGCAAACTCGCGCCAATTTCCCTCCTTGAGCAGGCGCTTGCGAAGGAGAACCAGAAGGTAGGCAAGTGCCCTTTTGATCTCTTCTCGCTTGCTGCCCAGTCTGTCGGCGATCTCACTTATCATCGGTGGTGGGAGTGAACTGCGAAGCAGCCTCTCGGCAACTTTTTCCATCAGTTCCCACTGCGCAGTATCTTCTTTGGCCAGGTGTGAGGCCAACTGTACATCAGCTGCAGTAGTCTCATACAGGTCTCGCTGACGCTGCGGATCATCCACCCCCATTTTCTCAAGACGCCGGGCATAGGCCTCCAGCGACAGACTCTTGAAGGGAACCCGCACGCAGCGCGAACGGACAGTAGGCAGCAGCGACTCAGGCTGCGAAGAAATCAAGATCAATGAAGACTCCCCCTGCGGGTCTTCCAGAGTTTTTAGCAAAGCGTTTTGCGCCTGCACCGTCAGCAAATGCGCCTGCGGGACTACAAGGATTTTTCCCTGTCCCTGGTATGTTCTCCTGGCAACTGCAGGACGAATATCGTCGCGAACCTGACCAATGCTGATAGAGCCGCCCTGACTCTGGGGCTCTATCAGGTGCAGGTCCGGATGAACACCTGCCTGCACCTGTCGGCACACAGAGCAGGTTTCGCAGGGCTCGCCGGCCGTCTGGGACTGATTGCAAAATAGCGCCCGCGCAAACCATTTGGCCATGGCCAGCTTCCCCAGCCCTTCGGTGCCGGTAAAAAGGTAGGCCGGACTCACCGAGCCTCTCTTCAGTATGCCCGTGAGCATGCGGTGCGCCAGCGGCTGCTCCTGGATTATCGTCTCTGTCTTCATAGACAGGTCAGCGGTCTGCTGCATCCTGTGGTGCATCCCTCCACTGTGCTTCTGCCTTCAGATCTGAACGCATTTCTCAACATCAAGAACAAAAACGGTAGCTCCCCCCACCGATACTTCCAGAGGAAAGGGAGCATACGAATCCAGCATGCCTGAGGGAGGTGACTGGGCAGTGACAGTCCGTTCCCGCGGGCGACAGTTTTCGCGGATCAAATCCAGCACCCGCTCGACGGAGTCAGCCTCGCAGCCGATAAGCAGAGTGGTGTTTCCTTCCCGCAGGAAACCACCAGTACTGGAAAGCTTGGTGGCTCGAAATCCTTCCTCGGCCATAAGCTGCAGCAAATTTACAGCATCCTTGTCCTGAATGACAGCCACCACGAGTTTCAGGTCTTCCACCTCAAATCCCTCCGCTAAAGCATCATTTCGCCAGGGTCATGCATCCTTCAAATCGCCCCGCATGGGTTCTATCCGCTGAGCCACCAGTTGTCTAACGCGTTCTGCCGCTGCCTCAGCCCCGACTGATGAATCCACCATTTCCATCCGGTGAGAAAAGTCTTTCGCCAGTCTGAGGTAGCCGCATCTGACTCGTTCGTGAAAACGATCATGGCGGGCTTCGATCCGGTCGGATGAATCCCGCGCCTGCACCCCCTTCAGCTGGGGCCCTGCTCCAACCACCAGCGTCAGATCAGGAACAGTCTCCCCAACGGCCGGTCGGTTAACCTGCCAGACTACATCCAGGTCTATCCCCAGACCATATCCCTGATATGCCAGGCTGGAGTCGACAAACCGGTCGCACACCACTATGTTCCCTTCAGCCAGGGCAGGCCTGATCACTTCACGAACCAGCTGAGCCCGGGAGGCGGCAAAAAGCAGCATTTCCGCCTCTGCCGATATCCCCTCGTCGGGGTTCAAAAGCAGAGTGCGAATTTTTTCACCCAGACCGCATCCTCCCGGTTCCCTCGTTTGCACCACGGGGTAACCGGAGTCCTTCAACCATCTGGTTAGCAGATGCACCTGCGTGGTCTTTCCCGACGATTCTACACCTTCGAATGATATAAAGAATCCATTGCCGCAGCGACCATTGTTTATCTTTGTCATTTTGCGAGACCTCACTACTTCTGTGCTGGATAAAGCGCTTCTGCGGGAGGGCCCACCCTACCATAGAGTACGAACCGCACGGAAGAGGACTCCGTAACTGCAGGGCTGCTTGTATAGGAGCGGGCAATCCCTGTCTGTATAAATTTTCTTCAACCTTTTTCATTTTCCTGCCTGCTGCCGCAATGATCAGACAGCAAGCCACTGTATTCAGCTATACATCAGGCAACCCCAAATGTGAAGCACGCATCCGTCTGCACTTCTCACAGACGAAGCTCTGTGCAGTGCTTTGTCCGTTAGCTGCTGCAAGCTCAGGCTGACGAAAGCCGCTTTTGTGATACGCGTCCGAAGGAACTATACTATTCGTTGATTGATGCGTCAGGCAAAATGGAAGCAAAGGGTAGATACCTTGAGACAATGGATGACTCAGCACAACGGGCTGCTTTTGCTCATTGCCCTGGGCTTGTCTGTGGCTTTGCTTCTGGTGATCCCCGGAGATCAATGGGCCAGATTCTCTGCCGCCCCAAAGGACCCTCCCGCGGAACCCGGGTGCGATAAGAGATTGCCCAACCGGTTCGCACCACCGGCCTGCAGTGGACACTCCAGGATGGCGCTTTGCGATCTCCACGGTCCAGACAGCGGCCTGCCCCCAATGAGTTGGGTGAAATCATGAGCCTGATGTACCATCATCTTGACGAAGGGGAAGGTGAGTGGCGCCGCAGCTACGAAAACTTCTGGCAGGACCTTGAATACCTGTACGAAAACGGATACCGCCCCATCAGTTTATCTTCGTACCTCTCAGGCCACATCGACCTGCCTGAAGGAATGTCACCGGTGATCCTGACCTTCGATGATGGTCTATCCAGTCACCTGCGCTGGGTGGACGACGTTGTGGGCGAGCCTCACCCGCAGACTGTCGTTGGCATACTTTGTGAGTTCTCCCGCCAGCATCATGGATTCGAAGCCCTGGCTGTCTTTTACATAAATTCGCCGCGCACCTTTTATCCCATGCCCCGAGAGCAGATTGATGAGTCACTCACATGGCTGATTGAGCAGGGTTTCGAGCTGGGCAACCATACTCACTGGCACGCCGACCTCAGCAGCCTACCCGACGACGAAGTGCAGAAAGTCATAGCCAACACCGAGGCCATGATAACTGAAGCCGTACCGGGTTACCAGCTGCAGTCTCTGGCGCTGCCTTTTGGGCTCTGGCCCCCCAACAGGGAGCTGGCTTTTGCCGGCAGCTGGAGGGATGCTTCCAACCAGCATGAGGCAGTCATGCTGGTTGGAGCAGAACCTGCACCTTCACCACTGTCGCACCGGTTTGATCCGAGAATGACGCCCAGAATTCAGGCAACTTCACAAGAACTCGGTCGGTGGTTTGGGGAGATGGAGGCCGATCCCCAGACACGCTACGTTAGCGATGGAGATCCGCTAACCGTCAGCATCCCCGCCGGACAGAAAGCATCAGTAGATCCTGATATTCTGCGCGATCGCATGATCCGGGAAGTTGAGTGACTGCTGAGGCCCCGCATCCTCGCCGAGACATACCTCCCGACAGGCAAACACATAATACCCGATGACGAGGGAGTGTTTCGGTGCTATCGCGTTATCGTCACGTCCTGACAGGAGTGCTTGCCGGAGGCCTGACCGCCATTGCCGCAGCACTGGTCCTGTGGGGGAGTTGGATGCTGCCCGCGTTGGGGCTGCTGGTGAGTCGGGTGGACCTGGTGAACGGTTTGGCAAGTGTAATGATCCTGGGAGCGTTGGGGGGCGGAATATTCGCCCTGCTGTCGGGGAAAAGGAGAACTCCCCCTGTTGGGATCATAATGCGGGGCGTTGTGCTCTGCTGGGCAATGTGGGTGATCGGTGCCCTGATTTTCATCCCGCTTGCTCTCGGGATGCCTGTGCAGCTGCATCGCGCATTCGAGCACCTTACACCTCTGGCGGCATTCGCCCTTTACGGCCTGCTGACTGCCCTTATTTACGCCAAACTGGAGCTGGGGCAGCCGGAGATGCCTGCCCGATACATAACCGCACTGCTGGTAGTCGCCCTTGTTAGTGCACGGATGGCCTGGAGTACCGATCCACATGCACTACATTTAAAAAGAGGTTACCGCGCAGAAGTAGTTGCAACCAAGCTGACTTACCCCACAAGCATCGCTGTCTCCCAACCAGGGACTTTGTACATAGCAGAAGCCGGGAGGGTCTACGGTCCCAAGACCGCCGAAGCCAGAATAGCAAGCATAGACGAGGAGGGCTCTATTGAAGCAGTGGCTGACAACTTCAACGGCCCCATTAATGGACTGGCAGCATCTGAAGAACAGTCTTTACGTATCTCACCGCGGTAAAATCACCAGAGTGTGCCTGCAGGCCTCCGAGAGAGAAGATCTGATCGCCGGGCTGCCCTCGCTGGGCGATCAGCAAAACAATGATGTTCTTTTGCATCAGGACGGCAGCATCTACTTAGGGCAGGGGACAGCTACCAAGGCGGGAGTGGTCGGATAGGACAACTTCCTTTATGCCTGGACCGACCGCCACCCAGATTTTCACGACATTCCTTCGCGGGATTTCACTGTTACTGGTGAAAATTACCGTGACGTTCACCCGGGAACGCCCGACCCCGCAGACGTAGAGATCACCGATCCCTCTGCTCCTTTCGGTGTCGAATGAGCGGAAGGAGAGACGGTGGAAGGTGAAACGCCGGCCAGCGGGGCCGTCCACCGGCTCACTCCGGACGGAGATGTGCAGGTTGTCGCCGAGGGACTGCGCAATCCCTACGGCCTGGCCCTCGACGAGGATAGAATGATGTACGCGACCAATCCAGGATACGATGACCGCGGGGTGAGGGCGGTCAAAGATTCTCCAGACTGGCTGGTTGCAGTATTCGAGGGGGCCTGGTATGGTTGGCCTGATTATGCTGGAACTGAGCCGCTGACGGCGGAGAGGTTCGCCTCTGAGCGGGGAGAAAGCCGTCGACCTCTGATCGAGAATCCACCTGAGGTTACTCCACCGGTGACCAGCTTTCCTCCCCATTTTTCACCCATGAAAATGTGTCTCGCTCCTGCCGCATTTGGTCTGGGAGACCGTCTGATGATTGTCATCTTCGGTGACGCTGCTCCGCTCACCTCAGATCTGGATGAATCAGTTGCAACCGGCGTAGTGACCCTCAACCGTTTGTCCGGAGAATATGAGTGGTTCGCGAAAGATCGTCAACAGCCCCGGTACACGGCCGAACGGGCCGGGGTTCAAACGGATAATCGATGTCAAACCGGATGTCGACGGCAACAGCTTGTACATCCTGGATTTTGGAGTCATGGATTTTACCGATATGGCTCCAAACGCCATACCTGAAACTGGTGTGCCCGAGTCAGTTGCGGCTCTGCGGTGGCGGTAATGAACGTTGATGCGGTACTGCAACATGCCAGTCTTTTGGCATACATACACCGAACGACACAAACAGCGCGAGTGGGACTCTAACCCACTGGTTCTGCGCTTCCGAGTCACACAACGTAAAAACCCCACCCTTTTTGGGGTGGGGCAAGAGTATCCGGCAGCGACCTACTCTCCCG
>PUMD01000185.1 GCA_003551215.1 Clostridia bacterium
ACCATCACGAGCTCACCGTCGAGCTGCTCGAAGTAGACGCCGTTCATGAAATAGCGCGTTTCGTCGTCCGAGACCGCAAAGACTGTCTGGGTGATCATCTCGATGAAGTCGTTCTGGGGCAGCTCCCAGTACGGCTCGCTGCTTGTGAGCTGAACCTCGGGATACTTGTCCGCCGGAATACTTCGCAGCTTGAAATCGGCCTTGCGGGCGGTCGGCGCAATCGTGACATGGTCGCCGGTATGCTCAAACACAACATCGCCGCTCGGAAGCGAACGCAGGATCCCGAGTAGCTTGTCGCAGTAGACTGTGGTACGACCGGCGGTCTGCACCTCGACCGGGATACGAGTTTCAAAGCTAACCTTGAGATCGGTAGCGCGAACACCCAGGTTCCCGTCCTCGGCAGACAGCAGAACGTTCGACAATACCGAGAGGTTGTTCTTGCTCGAGATGATCTCCGAGGCAATTGCGATTTCTTTCATCAAGGTTTCGCGATCAACTGTAAACTTCATCGTGCTGTTACTCCGTCTCGCCCTATTCCGGCCTATTGTATAAGAATTATAGAAGTGTTAGTGATAGGGGAATCCAATATGTGGAAACCCGACCTAACGTACACGCGGAAACGGACTTAGCGCCCGGAAAACTCCCGCGGAACAACGCGTGACTACTCCACAATTGCACAGCCTGAGCCGGTTGTCCACATACATTGTAAGCATTCTTCCAAGGTTTTCCACCGCCTGCTCACTGTTTGTTTCCATGTTCCTTGATGCTGCGGATCAGCGACTGAATCGTGGGTTCGAGCGTGGGGTCGGTGCGCATGCGATTCTCGATCCGCTGGCAGGCGTACATTACCGTGGTGTGATCCCGACCGCCGAACTCCAGCCCTACCTCGGTGGTAGACAGTTCGGTGAGCTCGCGGCAAATGTACATCGCGAGCTGGCGCGGAAAGGCTATTACCTTAGTGCGCTTTTTCCCCTTCAGATCGTGGGTTGAAAGGCTGAAGTAATCGGCCACCGTGCGCTGGATGACGTCGACGGTGATGTTGTACTGCTGCGGGCTCTGGAACATGTCCTTAAGCTGTTGCTGGGCGATCTCGAGCGAGATCTTCTTATTGACGAGCTCGGCGTAGGCGACGAGCTTAGTGAGCGCTGCCTCGAGGTCCCGGACGTTGGTGGTGACGTTGTTACAGATCAGCTCGATGACTTCCTCGGGGATGTTGATCAGTGCCCGCTCGGTCTTTTTGCGCAGGATGGCGAATCGCGTTTCGTAGGAGGGCGGTTGCAGGTCGACGTTCAGTCCGCGCTCAAAGCGGCTGCGCAGGCGGTCGGTGAGATCGCGGATCTCGGAGACCGGACGGTCGCAGGTGAACACCATCTGCTTGTTGGCGTCATACAGCGCGTTGAAGGTGTGGAACAGCTCCTCCTGGGTCTCGGGCTTCTTCTGAAGAAAATGAATATCGTCTATCAAAAGCACATCGGCATAGCGATACTTGTTCTTAAAGCTCTGCATCTTCTTTTCACGGATGGACTGGATGAAGTCATTGGTGAAGCTCTCCATCGTGACATAGACGATTTTGAGATTGCTGAACTCGCGATGCACCGAGTTGCCGATTGCCTGGATGAGGTGCGTTTTTCCGAGCCCGACTCCGCCGTAGATCAGGCAGGGGTTGTATCCGGTTCCGGGATTCTTGGCGATAGCGACGGCCGCATTGGCTGCGAATGAGTTGTTGTTGCCGACCACAAAGTTGTCGAAGGTGTACTCGCCCCGCAGATTCGGATGCGGCGCGGGGCGCCGGGGCTGCGGGGAGGGCGCGGGTTCGTCGTCGGCGTATTCGACTGAGGCAACGCCGAAACCGTGACGTGAGGTACCGTTGGCGCCGCGATGAGCGCCCACAGCCTGCCCGTGCGGGTGCGGGTTGCCGCTCTCGGCGGAGGTCGGCGAGGCCGGCCGCTCGACGCGAAACTCGAGCGCCAGCTGCATGCCGGACAGCTCATAGAGCTTGTCACGAATGCGGTTGTAGTAGCGCTGTTTCACCTGATCGCGGTAGAAGCTCGACGGGACCCGTACGACAACGGCGCTGTCGGTTGACTCGGCGTATTCCATGCCGTTGAACCACATGTTGAACTCTTGTTCCGAGACCTCATCCTGCAACTGTTTAATCGCTTCGTTCCAGAAGATGCTGTAATCCCAAGACATGGCGCTCGACAGTCTACTCTAGGTTCGGCGGTCTCGACCAGTGGCTATGTTTACTTTCGAGGCCACGATCGGTATAATTTGCATGTCAAACAATGTGCAGGTTAGCGCCCATCCCCAGCACGTGTCGTGTCGGATCAGCAACCGGTAGCTAAGATAACAGAAGGACAACATCGTGGAAATGTATTCTGCTCAAAGTATACAAGTTCTCAAAGGACTCGAAGCTGTACGTAAGCGCCCGGGGATGTACGTCGGTTCCACCGGCCCTGAGGGACTGCATCATCTGGTCTACGAGGTAGTCGATAACAGTATCGATGAGGCGCTCGGAGGCTTTTGTGACACCATCGAGGTCACGATCGAGAAAGACAACCTCATTCGCGTCGAGGACAACGGGCG
>PUMD01000016.1 GCA_003551215.1 Clostridia bacterium
CCCCGCCATAATAGGTTGCCGGGTCGATCCGTCAGAATACAGAGAGCAGCTTTAGCCGGCCTCCGACGAGGAGAATCAAAAAAGCGGGACGGTGGGCTCTGCCTGCCTGGCGAAATCAGCCCTCTGAGCTGCCTTAGAGTGTGCGGCGACCCGCGGCTGGCGCCGGGGTTCAGGGGAGGTTGCAGAGGTCGGGTTACCCCTCCGAGCTGAGGTTATCCGCCTCCTCTTCCGCCTTCTCCACGGCCTTTTTGGTCGAGGACAGAAGCTCATCGTCCTGCATGAAAAGTCGGTCTTCCCCTACCTGCTGAACCAGCCCATAATTCTGAAGGCATTGTCTGAAATGCTCATCGACACCGGAGAAGATTACCCGGCCGCCCTGCTGGTTCACCTGCTGGATGAACTTGCTCAGCTCCTCCAGTACAGTTACATCTACGTCCTCCACACCCCTTACCCTGAGCACGAAGAGAGTATCTGGCCTGAAGCTTACCTGCAGCTTTTCTTTGAGGTTATCAGCGGTGTTGAAGTGAAGCGTTCCTGAGAGGTCGATGACCACATGTTCTTCATCCTCTGTCTCCTCCGGCGGTTTCTGATCAACTCTATCCTCATCGCTGTCTACCTCCAGGTGGGTATACTGCACCTTGCTGGTGCTGCGCAGAAGCAGAAGAAAGGACAAAGCGACTCCGAAATATATGGCATAATCAAGGCGCGGAGTCAGCACTGTCATAAGCAGGGTGGCGGAAAACACCAGGGCATCGAATCGAGTGGTTCGGAACATTCGAACTATCTCTTCACCGTCAACCATGCTGTAGGCTACCGTCATAACTACTGCAGCCAGACTGGCTAAGGGGATGCGCTCTATCACCCAGCTGAAGGATACGAGAAAAAACAAAACGGCCAGACCGGCCAGAAGCTGCGACATCCGCGTCTTGCCGCCGGACTGATAATTGGCGAAAGTCTTGCTGAATGAACCCCCGACCACGAAACTGCTGAAAAAAGAGCACACCGTGTTGGTGATCCCCAGCCCGAGAAATTCGGCGTTGGGCTTCGACCTCTGTCCCGTCTGTTTCTCCATGTAATCGATGATGGATGCTACCTGGATGAAGCCGAGGATGGCTATAGATAGGGCATGGCTGGCCAGGGCCCGCACCAGCTGCGGATCAAATCGATGAATAGAGAAGGCTGGTATTGAGGATTCGAATTCACCGACCACAGCAATATCGCCTCCAAGGTTAAGCAGGCTGACCAGCAGTGCAGAGGCACAAATGGCCAGCAGCAGGTCCGGAAGCGAAGGAAAAGATCTGCGCACCGCCGCGATGATGGCGAAGCTCAGCAGTCCGATGCCCACGGCAATGAAATTGACGTGGGACAGTTGGGTACCCGTTTGATAAAGGATGGGGAGAAGGCCTCTGGTGGTGCCTATGTCAATTCCGACAAGTTTTGGCAGCTGTCCTGCAGCGATTATAACCGCTACCCCGGTCATCAGACCGGTGACCACTGGACTGCAGATGTAGTGCACCAGACTGCCTACCTTCAGCACTGAAAGGATGATCTGGATAATCCCCACCATCAGGGTAAGCAGCAGGACTGCCTGGAGGTACTGCTCTGGCTGAGCGAGAGCCACAGCTGCCATGCTGCTTCCTATGACCAGTGAGATGGGGTTTGTCGGACCGACTACCATGTAATAGGAGGTTCCAACAAAAGTGGCAATTATCGCGGCCGTCGAGAAGCTGTACAGCCCGTATACCGGGTTGAGCCCCGCGATCATGGCAAAAGCCATGACCGAGGGGAACGTAACTGCAGCCACCGACAGACCGGCAAACAAGTCTGCCTTGGCCTTCTGGGTGTCATAGCTGCGCATCATCTGCCGGAGGCTCTTCAGACAGAGCACCTGAAGTAAGGTTTTCATGTTCTCCTCCCCGCTTCATGGTAGCTTTGGCTGGGCTTTGCAGCTGCGTTGATCGGGCCATCGGTGTATGATTTTTGACTTTCCCTGTTGAAGATGCAGCCTGTTGAGAACATTTCAAGATACAAACCCTCAGCTTATTTTAGCACAACAGTTTGACTTTGGGCTGCATCGATCCGCAAGACGCAGTCTCATGGGTAACTCAGCTGTATAAGCAAATGGTTGTTCCTTTTGCGTATCTTTAGGCTGACCCGCTATATTTGACAAGTAGATTTGACAGCTTCATCCTGGCTGTTTCTTTTGTCTGCCCAACCTGGCAAAAATTACTGAGATGAGGACCAATCCACCCCCCTGGTGACAGTCGGCACTGAATGATAAGCTACCAATAAAGCACTATTACCGAAAGGTACATATATCGAAATATACAGCAGCAGAAAGAAGTATCGACGCGGCGAGTATCTATTGAATTGGTCAAGCCAGGTAAGCGCCGAAGCTGTTATATGGGTTTACCGGGTGCTGGTTGGAGGTAGATTGTCATCCTGGAGAAGCTGCGCAAAAAAATTTCTCCCAAGCGGCCTGATGGTTCACCTGTTCCGGTCACCGAACAGCCCATACTGTCAGCTCTTTTTGTGCTTTCGCTGCCCATCATGATGGGCGAGCTTATGCAGCTGGCTTACAACCTGGCCGACACGTTCTGGCTGGGCAGGCTTGGCACCGAAGAGCTGGCGGCCATTTCGTTTTCCTTTCCCATTATATTTATTGTGATCTCGGTGGCAGGTGGTTTTTCTTTGTCCGGTAGTGCACTTGTCTCGCAGCATACCGGAGCAAAACAGGGTAGAGAAGCCAGCCACGCTGCAGGGCAGGTGCTGATGTTTGGCCTTACGTTATCGGTTGGGTTAGCGCTGATGGGCCTGGCCTTCGGCAAAAGAGGGCTGGCAATGATGAATCCCGAGCCGGAGGTTCTGAAGCTGGCCTGGATCTATTTCCGTATCCTGTGCGCCGGGTTTCCCTTCACCTTTGTGTATTTTATCTTTCAGGCCGTGTACCGGGCCGTCGGTGATACGGTTACACCGATGCTGATTAAGGTAGCTACTGTGACCATAAATATAGTCTTGGACCCGATTCTCATATTCGGCGTCGGTCCCTTCCCCCATATGGGTATAGCTGGCGCAGCCACGGCCACGATTTTCAGCCGCTTTCTGGCCACCTTCGTGGGGCTTGTGCTGCTTTTCACCGCCCGCCGGGGTGGCCTTCACCTGAGGCTGTCGGATCTGGTTCCCAACTGGCGGGTGATCAAACAGGTGATAAAAATTGGCGCACCAGGGGCCGCCAGCATGAGCGCTCTGGCGCTGGCTCGTACCCTGATGACCGGGATTGTCGGGTCCTTCGGTACCGCTACAGTGGCTGCCTGGGGAGTAGTAAACCGCCTGATGTCCGTCTTCCGACTGCCTGCGATGGGCACCTCCCGGGCGACAACCATACTGGTTGGACAGCATCTGGGGGCTGACCAGATCCCTGACGCCGAGGAGAGCGCCTGGACCTCCACCAAGGTTACTTTCGGGGTCTTGATTGTGGTTGCCGCAGTTGCGATGTTGGCTGCCCCGGTGCTGGTCGCAATTTTTGATTCTACTCCGGAAGTGGTACGGATCGGGACGGAATACTTCCGCATTGCGGTTTTCGGTTACACGTTCCTGGCGGTTCAGCAGGTGCTATGCGGCGGTCTACGGGGAGCGGGCAACACCATGGAGGATGCAGGCATTCGAATCGTCACTCAGTGGGGCATACAGATACCGGCGGCCTACTATTTGTCCAGCCTCATGGCCAGCTCAGGCGTATGGTGGTCGGTATTCCTTTCCCGCCTGTTCGGGGCTGTCCTTTCGATCTTTTGGTTCCGCCGCGGTACCTGGAAGCAGAAGGTCATCGAGGATGAGCCGGCGCCGGTACACGATGATTGAGTCTGCCCGGGCCCAGCGAAGCTGCACTCCGGCAGAAAGCGGCAGCTGATGGGGTAAGTCCAGGACGCTTTTGTTCTTGGGTGTCCTTTTATGCAGAAAAAACGAGGGGGTGGATACAGCAGCACTTTCAGTTCAGTTTTGCCGTAAACCCGGTTGGTCTGGGGTGCTTTCTGTTGGTCTTTGCCCTGTGTGTCCTGCTGCTTGCTCGCTTTGGCAAAGCAGACGGGGTGCGCAGATGGTGGTTTTGGGCATAAGGATCATCCTCGGGCTGGTGATTTCCGCAGTCGCAGCTTCACTGGCGCATCCGGCCTGTGCGAACGAATGCTCCCGCTGTCCTGTGCCTCATTTGTCGCTGCTCTTTCACAGTCCTGCTGCTGAAGCGGCAGGGCGGGTCAGCTGTTTACGACAGACTCACCGGGTGTTCGTTGACGTGGGGAGGGGCGCCGCATCAGTTGAGACGCCCATTTTCTCTGACAGGCAAATCTCTCAAAAACGCCGTCGAACTGCAATCCCCCGATTAACGCGGAAGATTCTTGCAAGTTTCATGGGGGGCGGGATTTCCCCCTGGAAGGCGGCAGCATGCCAGGGCAGCACAGAATAACCCCGACAGGAGTCAGCCCCCGGTTTCCACGTGCAAATCGTCCATCTGGCAGGTTGCCAGGTAGCGTACGAAGCTGTACTTTGCCTCCACAAGGCGGTGTATTTGCTCAGGTAGTGCAATAACTTCGTCTTGCAACTTGCTGGTGTTTGTAGTTGCCAGATAGTTTGATAAATGCTACAGTTTGCTCATCCTTACCTGTTTATGAGGTGCCCTGCAGGTTCGATTGTCAGAGGGGTCAGGCAAGGTGCATATCTGGCCGCATAACCACAGCAGCTTGAGGGGACGACATTCTGTCTATGGATGCCTCCGATATTCAGCTCTGAAAAGAGGAAAAACATGAATCGTTCAATTAATTGTCTCCTGGCGGCAGTGTTGGCTTTTTTGGTGTTGACTTCAGTCTTTTCTACAAATTTGAAAGCATCCGGTCTTTCGTATACGTCTGTTGGGAATGAGAGAATAAGTGAGGGGGTACACCTGAGCAGGTACTTTCTGGATATTGGCGGACAGTCAGTTGCGGCCAGAAAGCTGACCGTTGACCTGGAGAATCCATTTGTTGAGATTCAGGCGATGCATCCCGAAGAGGGATTCAATAACAAGCAGACAGTCAGAAATATGGCCGCCAGGGAGGGGGCGGTTGCCGCGGTTAATGCTGATTTTTTCCACCTGACTCGACCTGCTGCTCCTTTCGGTCTGCATGTGGAGAATCAGCAGATTCTTTCATCTCCTTTTGACAACGATTCGTGGAAGGGCTTCGGGGTAGACGTAAGCGGTGCGGCGCACATCATGAACTGGCGTTTTCGAGGCGAGGTAATCTGCGGTGAAGACTACCGCTATCCGCTTTACGGATACAATCAAACATATCAGACTTCCAACGAAATTTTGGTGTACGACCGCACATGGGGCAGTGAGGTTGCTTCGGATTTCTTTGACGATCCGGTCCTGAAGGTAACGGTGCGGGATGGCAGGGTAGTCCGACTGGAGAGAAATACTGCAGCAGCCGTCATACCGGAGGATGGATTTGTGGTTGTAGCAGAGGGCTCAGGAGCCAACTTCCTGATGCGGTATGCCCGGATTGGAGAACCGCTGGAGTTTCGCCTGGGCGTAGAACCCAATATGGATCTGGACACGGCAGTGGGAGGTCAGCTTCTTTTGGTAGATGGGGGTGTTCCGGTGGACCCCGGGCGTCTGAGCCCCCCGGGCAGCACAAGGGCCGCCCGGACCGCTGTAGGGATAAACCCCGACGGTACTGAGGTTTATTTTGTGGTGATTGAGGGCTCTGCGGCGGTTCAAGGACTGACCATGGAGGAGCTTTCCATATTTATGAGCGACATTGGAGCCTACCGGGCGCTGAACCTTGACGGGGGCGGCTCTTGTACCATGGTTGCCCGCCCGCTGGGCGAATTTGCGCCTGTGTTGATGAACCAGCCCCGCTGGGGCACAGAACGCGCTGTACCCAATGCGATCGGTATTTTCAACCGGGCACCGCAGACCGATCCATCGGTTCTGTTTCTGCGGGGACCGGAGTCGGTGTTTGCAGGCAGTGAGGCTTCCTACGAGGTATCAGGTCACGACCGCCACTATCATCCTCTCAAAATCGAGAAGCAACGAGTAAAGTGGGAGGTTTCCGACTCCAGCAGAGCCCAGGTGACCGACGGCAGGCTCGAGGCAATTGACTCCGGCGAGGTTACCCTGCGGGTGCTGTACGGCGGGGCCAGTGAAGAAAAGGATATCAGAGTATTAGGCAGTGAGGACGTGGCTTCCTTCGCCGTTTTGCCGGAGGAGATAAACCTCCTGCCCGGTCAGAGTCAGCCTCTCAGGGTCAAAATTCGCACTCTTTCTGATCAGCTGTTTGAGGCGGGAGCCAGGACTGTTCAGTGGCACACTGATCTGGGTCGGGTGAAGGATAATGTCTATCGGGCTGCAGACGAGGAAGGGGCCGGCACTCTGACCGCGGTCATAGGGGAGCACAGGGTTGAGGTACCCATTCGTATAGGAGGAACCAGGGAATCGTTCTTCACCTTCCGCGAATGGCAAACCGTCAGCTTCCGCAGTCACCCTGCGGGACTGCCGGGAAGCTTTGAAATCGTGACTGACACCGATTACGTCTATCACGGTGAAAGGTCAGGCAGGCTGAGATATGATTTCAGTCAGGATATCGATGAGCCGATGATAGCGTACGGACAGCTTGGCTCGGGGCAGATATCCATGGGCAGCGGGAACCTGGGGATATCCGCTTACGTCTACGGCGATGCCAGCGAATACTGGTTGAGGGCGGAGATTCTTGATGCCGACGGTACCAGGCGCTACGTTGATCTCGCCGATTCTATCGACTGGGAGGGGTGGCGTCGGGTGCAGGGAGAGATCGACCCACAATGGCCGCAGCCTCTGACTATGAGCAGCGTGTACCTGGTGCATCAGCCCAGACACCGCGAGGCGGGTTCCCCGCGAACGGGTGAGATTTTCATCGACAACATCGAGGTGGTCAGAGAATATACAGAAGAGGATTCCGAGGAAGCTGCACCGGTAGAGATCAAGATGAAGGTCGGCTCACAGCAGTACACGGTTAGCGGGCGGCAGGAAACCATGGATGCGGCGCCGTTTATTGAAAACGGCCGCACCTTCGTTCCGGTAAGGGTGCTGGGCGAGGCCTTCGGAGCTCAGGTTAGCTGGTCAGCCGATCCAGAGACGGGCCTGACTGATGAAGTACGGCTGCAGACTGACCGAAGGTTGATTGTCATGAATATCGGTGAGCCGGAGATGGTTATTGGCGATGTAGCCTCCGATGAAACTGAGACGGTGTTGGTGGATGAGGTGCCCAGGATAATTGGTGGCAGGACCTATCTGCCGCTGCGGGCTATAGGTGAAGATGCCTTTGGTGCGGAGGTTGGCTACTCCACCGACCCGGAAACCGGACTGGTGGATTATGTCTGGCTGAGCGAGTGATGTAATCTCTCTTTTTTGGACAGCGGCCCCAGCAGTTGGGCTGTCATGCTGTGTCTTGTTGTCAACGGGGCGGCCGGGCACCCTGCCGGCCGGCCGGCCGCCGGACTGATGGTACCTATACGGGTATAATCATATCCTGCAGCTTGCGCGGGTAGTAGGTTATGAAGTCCATGCCATCCTCGGTCACCACCACCGTGTCCGAATGACGGAATCCGCCCAGCCCTGGGACGTAGATACCCGGCTCCACGCTGAATACCATTCCCGGCTTCATTATCGTCTCGTCCCCGACATCAAAGAAGGGCGCCTCATGACCCAGCAGCCCGAGAGCATGCCCGGTGTGGTGACGCCAGTTGGGCTTCAGATCATATTTGTCGTAGACGTCCATGACCGCTTCATCGACAGTGCAGCAGGACTCGCCTGGTTTGATGGAATCGAAGGCAACTTCCATCATTTGCATCATATATCCGTAGTATTTCTTCTGCTCCGCGGTCGGTTCACCCAGAAACATGGTCCTCTCAAGCTCGCTGCCGTACCCCCCAACGGTGGAGGCGGCCCCGGTAACCAGATTGTCCCCTTCCCGCATTACCGCATTAATGTTGACTGCGTGAGGCAAAGCAGAGTTTTCTCCGATCTGGCCGCGGAAGCCTGCTCGCGCTCCGGCCTGCCCGTACGGGCGGTAATCTGGACCCAGGGTCTTCATCATGGCCATTGTGGCTTCCTGGCTGGCCCGCATGGATACCTCGTTTTCAGTGCGCCCCACGGCGCAGTATTCCTGCAGCAGAGCGTGAGCCAGATTGCCCCAGCGCGCACTTTCCCGTATCAGCTCTATTTCAGCCGGACTCTTGATCATTCGCATTTTTTCGATAATCGTCTCGTCGGTCTCCAGCTCTGCATCAGGCAGAACATCACTCAGGGTCGGCCCCCGGTATCCCATGGGGCTGCCGTAGCCGGGGCTTTCGGCGAGAATCCTGCTGCTGCCCAGGCCGCGGTCGTGCAGGGCCTGCGCGAGGTGATTCATTGGGTGCTTCTTTCCGGGATACTCAGGATAGGTTACGACCTCATCCAATAGCAGTGCGGTCTCTGCGTGCTCTATTTCGAGCTGAGGGACAAACAGCAAAGACTTTCCATCTGTGGGCAGCACCAGAGCAGCAGGTCGTTCGGTGGAGATGAAGTGAAATCCCGTGAGATAGAAAATGGACAGCGACGAGAAGGTGACAAATGCTTCCGCTTCAGCCTGCTGTGCTTTGCTCAGTACTTTCTGCTGTCGGACCTGCAGTTGTCCTTTTTCGATTCTCAGACGCATTCTCTGAACCTCCCGAGCTGAAATCGGCGACGGTTAGCATCCATTAAACCAATCTTCTGCAGCACGTTCACTTTTTCCTGTCGCGTCGGGCGACTGATGATGACGAGCTTGCTTTCGATCGCAATCCGACACATAATTTGCTAGTGACAGCGCAAACAGGATACAGGTTAGGGGGAGTACCGTGACGTTCGAGAGACTGCAGAAGCAAATAGATTTTGTGATCGAGGTTGACAAGATCAAGCACATCTTCCGTCATACGAAGCTGATTGACGGTTCGCGTTATGAAAACGACGCTGAGCACTCCTGGCATCTGGCGACCATGGCAATGGTTCTCAAAGAACATGCCAACGAAGATGAGCTGGATGTGGGTAAGGTTATCAGGATGCTGCTTGTGCATGACATAGTGGAAATAGACGCCGGAGATACCTTCGCTTACGACAAAGAGGGTCACGAGGACAAAAACGACCGTGAGATGGCCGCCGCTGACAGGATCTTCGGCCTGCTGCCGCAAGATCAGGCAAGACGTATGCACAAATTGTGGTCCGAGTTTGAAGCGCGGCAGACCCCTGAGGCGAAATTCGCCGCAGCACTGGACCGGCTGCAGCCGCTGATACACAACTATCACACCGAGGGGAAAGCCTGGCAGAAGCACGACATAAGCCTCAAGCAGGTGATGAAGCGAAACAAACACATAAAAGAAGGTTCTGAAGTGCTGTGGGAGTTTGCATTGGATCTTTTGAACCGCGCAGTCCAGCAAGGTTATCTCACCGCTGATGTTCCAAAAGAGGAGGGTGCTGAGTAAGACGGCCCAAACTCAGTTGGGGAGTTTTGGCAGGTGCAGTAAGCTTCGGCTGGCTTGGTTTCGATAGGGCGTTTCGGAATCGGGCCGAATCAGCCACCGTCTTTTTGCAGGTGGGAAGTATCATTCAGATAATGAGTGACGACATCCGATACTCCCTTGATACTCAGCTTGTGTATCCCCGTATCTCCGGTTGAAAACAGAAAGCGCCTGCGGTGGGCAAAGGGTGAGGCCTGCTGAAGACCGTAGATCGCATTCAGCATGTGATTCAGGGTGAACCCGTGAGCAACCACGCAGATATCATCCTGCATGTGTCGGTCCAGCAGTTCAGAGTAGAACTCGGTCACGCGGGCAAAATGCTCCAGGAATGACTCTCCCTGGGGGGTGGGGATGTAGGACCTGAAACCTCCTTTCGGTTCCGGGTTTTCCTCCTCGGCTTGCTGGTAAGTAAGACCTCCGATCAAGCCGGTATCCTGCTCCTTTAGCCTCTCGTCACAGACCAGATCCCTTCCCAGAGCACATGCTGTTATCTTCGCTACTTTCAAGGCCCGCTTCAGTGGGCTGCTGTACACCACGTCCGGACTGTAATCTTCATTTTTGAGACGACCAGCCAGCAGCTTCGCCTGCCTTATGCCGCATTCGGTCAGGGGAGCATCCCAGCCTGCGCCTTCCACTCTTTTTTCGTCATCGCCCAGCGACCTTCCGTGCCTGATCAACATCAATTCCATGATGATTCCTCCCGCCTTCTTATCAGAATGTGATTCCCGCCCCGATTCGCGTCAACATATCCATGTGGCTGAGACTGAGTCCGACAGGCATGCTCAGGTGTAATGCCGGCGAGCGAATTAGACATTAGAGCGTCTGCTGGAGATGAAAGTATATCCCCCTGGACGCATTAGCAGACCCGTGTGGGTGCGGCGGATACTGAGCTGGGCGGGCAGAGTTGCCGGCTGCCCACGACAATGAGGGCGGGGGGCTGGGCGACAGCCCCCGCCGTGCTGGTTGTCAAAGGCTTATGGTCTGCTCCTGCAGGCACATTGGCCATTTGGTTGCTACTTCTGGCTTTTCGGGGCCAACTATCACAGTGTCATCGTGGCGAAAGCCGCCCAGACCGTAGATGTATATTCCCGGTTCTGCCGACCACACCTCGTTGGCCATCAATGGGCGGTGGTTGAATGCCACGTCGTCGGGGTACTCATGCCCGGCGATTCCTATGCCGTGGCCGGTCCGGTGACGGATCTTGTCTCCGAAGCCGGCACCCTCAATGACCGCCTGTGCCGCTTCGTCGATTGACGAGACCCGGTTGCCTTCTATCATCTGACCGGTTGCGGCCCGCGTTGCTTCGGCTGCCGTCTGGAAGGCATCCGCCTGCATCTGCGAGGGTTCGCCGAGTATCCAGGTGCGCTCGTTTTCCGTTACGTATCCGTTTAACCTCACAATGATTATGTTTACAATTACGTGGCCCTCTTCGAAGGTCATATCTGAGTCCCCGCCTGTGCCGTGCGGAGAAGCTGAGGCGGGACCGCTGAGGCTGAACACCCGGCATTCCAGGTTGGCGCCAGGAAAGATCTCAGCCCCCCGTAAAAGCATCTCTCGCCTGGTTTCCGCATCCACAGCTGATACCAGGCGGCCGGGCTCGACAAGTTCCTTCCACACGGACTGACCGTAATCGCTGAGCTTCGCACCCTCACGTATGAATTCCAGCTCTTCGGGCGACTTGACCAGTCTCATCTGACGCAGCAGTCGGGGCTCTGATACAGCACGGAGTTTGGGCAGATCTTCGGTCAGGCGGTTCAGCGGCGCCGGGCTGCTGTCGCAGGCTACTGTTCCCCGGTCGATTCCCCTACAGCGCAGCTTTTCTGACAGCAGTTGGGTCCACTGCAGTCTGGTGTAGGTTCTATTCGTTGAGGAGGGATGCTCGCGCCAGAAATAGGTATCATCGATGGCCAGCGATCCCCTTTCTTTAGCCATCCTGATGTGATTGGTGGAAAGTTCGTTTAGAACCAGGAAGGGCTCTGCGTCCCTGGGTATGACCGCAGCGACCGGGCGTTCCCAGGGCTGTACGTCAAGGAAAAACCCGGAGACGTAGTAAAAGTTGTCGGAAGTCAGTACCAGGTAGGCCTCGAGGCCCTCGCGCTGTAGAAACTGCCGAATTTTTTCGTGCCGCCGGGTAAAAATATCTCGCTTGAGAAACTGCACTGACATCGATATTCCCCCTCTGTTATTGGAAGTGGCATCACCGTACCCCGCGCATACAACTGTCCTGGCGGAGGTACCGCCAAGAGCAGCATAAATGCGGGGCAGTGACCTCGTCGCAGGGAAAAAGCTCCTGCATGTTAAATTTCGCCTACAAGGGGGCATAACCTCCCCGGCAGACCCTTTTGCCCGGAATTGAGATTATCGGGTATCACAGGCTGCAGGCCTGGATCATCGTCTGAGCATTACCCAGGCCAGGTCGATGGTGGTGGTTTGCAGGGCAGGCCACCCCGCAAGTGCTTACGAGCGAATCATCACCAAAAGCA
>PUMD01000112.1 GCA_003551215.1 Clostridia bacterium
CCCGCCCCCCCGCCCCCCCCCTCGGGGGGTGAAGGAACACCCCCTCTGGGAGAAGATGTCCGAGGGAAGGTGATCTGCCGTGCGTAGGGAAATCAAGATTCTGAGCGAACTGCCCCAGCGGACAGAAGATACCTGGCAAGCGGCCGTGGTCCAGCTGCCTGTGGGGCCCGAGGGCGACGATGGGCTGCGCCAGCGGGTCAGCGTGGGTCTGTGTGTCAGCAAGGAGATGGAGATCGCCAGGGTCGGTAGTCTCGTCTTGGAGGGCGAGGTTCGTTCGGTAGATCTCATCCTAGAGGCAACCGAGGCCCTGGCCGTAGATGCGGACATGGGCTACCGGCCCGGCACGATAGAGGTCAACGACGACGCGTTGGCATCGCACCTGAGCAAGGAGCTGGTGCCTGCGGGTGTCCACGTGGAGTCTCGGACGTGCCTGGAGCTGATCGACGAGTGTGCGGCTTATCTGCTGAAGGGAATCCTATCGGAACTCAACGTGGATCGGCAGGAAGGGTTTCCAGGGTACCTTGATGGCGAGGGCGTCACGGTGGAGCAGTTGCGCTCGTTTACAGATGCGGCGGATGCTTTCGTCCGCTCTTCTGTTTGGCAAGGCCTCGGCAGGGATGACCTTCTGGAGATTTCCCAACCCGATGCTCCTGAGGGTATGCGCTACGCCAGCTTCCTCGTCGGCCACAACCTGTACGCGGTCTTGCTGTTTCCCACAGAGGAGAGGTTCTGGCGGTTCCGGGATAGCACAGACCCCAAAGAAGCGCTTGAGTGCTGGCGTGGGCTGTGGCACGTGGGTTTCCTTGAGCGCGAGGGGTTGCCGCCCGCCGACCGGGAGCTGTGGCAGAAGCACGCGTTCCCTGTGGCGCACGCGGAGGGTTACCCATCGGCAGCTTACATGGCGCCGACCAGTGACTCGGGACCGGAGAGGCCCAACGCCGGACAACTGGCGTTTCTGGAAGGGCTCCTGCGGGCGCTGACAGCGTCGAGCGACGAGGAACTGGACGCCGGACGTTGGGTCAAGGAGGTCACGACGGGTACGGGGAAGCTGAACTACGAACTCAAGCTACCTTTGCTTCTCGATCCTCTGGGGCGCGAGGAACTCTATGAACGCGGGATCTTCGACCGCCGGGCTCTGGAGGCCATGCACGCTCAGGTAGGTCGGTTTCTTGATGGGAAGCAGCTTCACAGCCTGGAAGAGGTGAACGAAGCCATTCAGCAGGAGTTTGGGGGAGAAGAGGTCGACCTCGGCAAGCACAAACCGCGCACCAAGCTCGAGGAGGCCCAAGATCTGTGCTATGAGGCATTCAGTTCCATGGGGCGCCGGCGGCTTGCCCTGGCCCGCCAGGCGTTACGCACGCACCCGGACTGCGCCGACGGCTATGTGCTGTTGGCCGAGGCCGCTTGGACCGCTGAGGAGGCGGTCGAACTCTACGAAAAGGCGGTGGAGGCGGGCAAGCGAAGCCTGGGGGAGGGGTTCCGTGAGGAGTTTGAGGGGCGCTTCTGGTCAGCGGTGGAGACCCGTCCGTTCATGCGTGCCCTGGAAGGGCTGGCTCATGAGCAGCTTGGGGTAGGTCGGGAAGAGGAGGGCTTGGCGAACCTTCAGGAGCTACAGCGGCTGAACCCAAACGACAACCAAGGGGTTCGTTACCAGCTCCTCCCCCGGCTCATCGCCTGCGGTCGACTCAGCGAAGCGGAGGAGCTCCTGGGATACTATGAGGATGATGCCATGGCCCTGTGGCATTACTGCCGCGCCCTGCTTTCCTTCTCACGCTCTGGAGACACGCCGGCCACGAAGCGCCTGCTCAAGGAGGCCCTTGCTGCCAACCCCTTGGTTCCTACCTTCCTTCTGGGGGAACGCGAGCCGCCTGAGGACTTCGATACCTATCAGCTGGGTTCGGAGGAGGAGGCTGCTATCTGCGCCGACGAGTGTGCGCTGGCCTGGGGATCCGTTCCCGGGGCCCTGGAGTGGCTAGAGCGCGGGACCACGCCCAGCAAGGGGAAAGGAGCAAAGGGGGGCCGCTAACTGAAGGAGAGTAGGCGGTAGCAAGGTTGGCTCAAGGTGGGCGTGCCTGGGCGATCAAGGAGCAAGCGCTCAAGCTGTGGACCTACCGGTCTGAGACCTGGGCCCGCAAGTACTCCAAACGGTGGTACTTCTGGGCAACACATTCGCGCCTGGAGCCGATGATTCCCGTCGCCAAGACGATGAAACCGCACTTGGATGGAATCCTGACCAGTAAGTCGCTCGCTGGGGTGAACGCGCATCCCTCCGGAGTACCGTTCGTGTCTCCATCATTGGCAATTGACACACATATGGGTGGCCCGGAGGGCCATGGCCACTAGCCTCAATGCCGTTCACTTAAGCTTGTATCAAGGGCTCAGCTGTGCTAGAGTGCTAGGAAGCGGAGGCACGCTGACATGGCTCGTCGCGGTCGACCACCGAAAGAGGAACATGAGCTGTCCGTCCCGGACTTGATCAGTCTGGGGCTGCTGGCGGCGTTCTGTCCCCCGGAAGCGGTGGATGCCATCCTCAGGGAGACGGGCCGTCTCGAGCAACGAAC
>PUMD01000083.1 GCA_003551215.1 Clostridia bacterium
CCAGCCGGTCAGTTGAAAGCATGAGCCAACGTTGCTACTATGTGAGCATATGCTCACATTGAAGCACGATTAGGCAAGGAGTCAGGCAATGGCGAAAGCTGACGACAAATTGCAGGAGATGAAGGCGGAGATACTGGCCGCGGTGGGTCACCCGATTCGGCTCAGGGTCGTAGAGATGCTCGCCGACGGCGAGATGTGCGTCTGCGACATAGCCGAGCGGCTCGGCGCGGAGCGATCCAACGTATCGCGGCATCTGGGCGTGCTCGCCCGCGCCGGTCTGCTGTCCGCCCGCAAGGAGGGGCTGCGTGTGCTCTATCGGCTGCGGACGCCGTGCATTCTCGAGTTCCTGTCGTGCGTTACGCAGGTGCTGCGCGAGCGCCTGACGGATGAGCGAGAACTGTTGCGGCGGCTTTGAGCCACCGGCGACGAGTGGCCCTATGAGCATACGCAAGGAATGGAAAAAGCTCGCCCTTCTGATGGTGGTCTTCCTGGGCGCCTACTGGCTGCCGGTGGGGTGGGCGCGGTTCCAGTCGGCAGTGATCGAATCGCTGCATCTGCTGCATTACTACGCCCGCGAGCACGTGCTGCTGTGCCTTATCCCGGCGTTCTTCATAGCCGGGGCGATAAGTGTGTTCCTCTCGAAGGCGACGGTGATGAAGTACCTTGGCGCCGGGGCGAACAAGCTGCTTGCTTACTCCGTGGCGTCGGTCAGCGGCGGCGTTCTGGCGGTGTGCTCGTGCACGGTGCTGCCGCTTTTCAGCGGGATATACCGCATGGGCGCCGGGCTGGGACCGGCAACGACGTTTCTGTATGCCGGACCGGCCATCAACGTGCTGGCGATCGTTCTGACCGCGGCGGTGCTCGGCCCGACGCTGGGCGTGGCGCGGGCGGTCGGGGCGGTGGTGCTCGGCATCGTAATCGGCCTGTTGATGCACGTTCTGTTCCTCAAAGACGAGCGCAACCGCCAGGTAAGCAATTCGCAGGCGTTCGCCGCCGACGAGCCGCCGTCCCGGCCGTTATGGCAAAACGCCGTGTTGCTGGCGTCCATGGTGGGCGTGCTGGTCTTTGCCAACTGGACCGGCGCCGACGGCGCCGGCGGGGCCTGGGCGGCTGTGGCGTCGGCGAGGTGGCTGCTTGCGGGCCTCTCGGCGGCCGTGCTGGCAGGCGGGATAGTCGCCTGGCTGAACCTCGGCGAACTGCGCGACTGGCTGGCGGCGACCTGGGATTTCGCCGTGCAGATACTGCCGCTGCTGTTTGCGGGAGTGCTGATCGCCGGGCTGCTTCTGGTCGCGAACATGTATATTCTGGTCATGCAGCGCCGCAAGGACATGGCGGTGCTGAAAGCGGTGGGCATGTCACCAGGGCAGGTTATGGGGCTCATCGTACTGGAGACCGCGATCATTGCACTGATAGGGGCCCTGTTAGGCTTTGGAGCCGTAAGGTTGTGCGTCACTGGTGTACTGCTCATATCTGACGTGGGGGTTGGCGAAATAGGACTGCTTACCGTGCGCACGGGCGTTCAGGTGATTGGCGTCTCTTTGCTGCTGGCGTTAGTGTTCGGCAGTCTACCCGCGTACCAGGCGGTTAGGCAGACGACTATGGAGGTGCTTCGCGATGTCGGAAACTGACGGCAATGATGTCATTATGACTGCAGAGAAGGTCAGCAAGATCTTTTTGGTTGGAGCGGGGGTGCGTGCGGTCGATGACCTGTCGATGCAGGTGAGGGAAGAGGAATTTCTTTTAGTCACAGGTCCTTCCGGCTGCGGAAAGAGCACTCTTTTAAGCCTTCTCGGGGGGCTTGACCGGCCCACGTATGGGGAGGTGACGCTGCGGCAGCAAAAATACAGCGATCTCAATGAAAACGGACTCGCCCAGCTTCGCCGCACAGAAATTGGGTTTGTTTTTCAGTTTTTCAACTTGCTCAACGATCTGACAGCAAAAGAGAACGTACAGCTGCCGATGCGTCTGATTGGCAAAGAGCTTGACTTTATGCAGGAGCGGTCCGAGATGCTGCTTTCTCAGGTCGGACTGCAGGACCGCATGGATCACTATCCTTTTGAGCTGTCCGGCGGAGAGCAGCAGAGGGTGGCGGTGGCCCGGGCGCTGGCCAACGAACCTGCGGTGGTGCTGGCTGACGAACCCACCGGCAACCTTGACAGTCGCAACAGCGCCGAAGTGATGAATATGTTTACCCGCCTGAACAGGGAAACGGGTCAGACCTTCGTTGTTGTTTCTCATGATGAAACGGCCATTGATTATGCATCACGGATTCTGCACATGCGGGATGGGGCAATAGAGAAAGTGGAGGAGGGGTGAGCGGTGCGGAAAAGAAACGGGTCTGACGATTCGCCAGAAAAATCCGATTTCGTCTCAGCCCCGGAGATGCTGCTGCGGCCTGTCGTCCGCCTGGCAAAGACCTGGACTCGGGAAAACCTGCAGTTCGTCGGCAGCACGTGGAATAAGATGATGCCGTATTCGCTCAAAAGCATTCGTCACCGCAAGTGGCGGTCGGGCATGCTGGCCACCAGCGTGGCAGTGACCATTGTTGTATTCGTCCTTTTTACCTCCTTTTACAATGCTACAGAAACCGCATTCCGCGGCGAGGTGCAGGAGGTTCCCATGGTTGCTGATGTGGCTGCCTATTTTCCGTCCGGTTGGTCGGCAGAAGAGGTGCACCGGTTCAATTTCGCCCGTGATGCGGCCGCCTTTGATGTGGGGTACCGCGCCAAGATTTACAGTTCTTTCGGATACGAGTTTGTGATTGGTCTGGATGAAGGGGCCTTTGAGCCGAGAAGTTACCCCGATGGCCAGCGCGGTGATGCACATGTAACAGAGGGCATCGAGCTTATTTCCGGACGTTGGCCGCAGGACAGCAGCGAGGTAGTCCTGCCGGGTGGGGAGGCGGATTATCTGCCCGTACAGACGGGCGATGAGTTTGGCATTCAGTGGATTGACGGGGAACACCGACTTATGAAGCAGGAATACGAGATAGTTGGCTTTTTCGCAGTCGAGGATCCCCTCCTTGACCAGCCGATCACCCGACTGCCCGAAGAAGGCCAGGATCTTGGACCTTTCACCCTTCTGCAGGCGCCGCAGGAGGAAAGACATATTAGACCGGGGGGCAACCTGGCGCTGTTCCGGTCGGGAAACCCACAGGCTGTTGCTAGATGGATTCAGGAACGACATCCCGAAGTACAGGCGATAACTCCCATGAGGGGCCAGGAAATGGCTTCAGGATTATTCTGGCAGGTGTTCTCCGGCGGACGTCTGGTGGTGTTGCTGGTTATGGTGTTTTCAGCCCTGGGAGTTCTCAATGTTCTGCTGCTGAATTTTCTGGAGCGGAGAAGGGATATGGGCATATTCAAGGCGGAAGGCACTCTGAATAACGAGGTTCGGATCATGCTCATGCAGGAAGGGTTCCTTATGGCCGTATTCGGTGTCACCGCAGGGGTGGTAATCAGCTGGATTCTGGTAACCGTACTCGATGCGTACACCCTGACCCCATATCTGCTTTCACCCATTACACTGCTCATCGCAGCTGTGGCGGCCATTTCGGTCTTTTATCTGGGAGCGCTGGTTCCTGCCGGTATGGCTCAACGGATGACGGTAAACGAGCTGCTTTACCGACGCAATATAGTGTGATGCCGCCAGCGGTGTTTTGTGCAAGTCGAAATCGGTTGGTACAATGGTTCACAGCAGGAATGTAAAAAATTGATAGGAGGTTTCGGTATGGTTGCGGAGGACAACTTTAAATATGAAACCATACTGGCCGTGGATGTGGGCAGTACCACAACAAAAACGGTCTTAATAGAAGAAGTTGATGGCGAGTACCGCCTGAGGGGGCGTGCTGAGGCCCCTACTACAGTAGAGGCTCCGCATGAGGATGTCACCATCGGGCTGCGGGATTCAATAAACCGCCTGCAGGACAGAATGTCGCGGCGTTTTCTGCGCGACGGAGATCTGATAATGTCCCGGGACGAAGATGGTGCGGGAGTAGATCTCATGGTTGGCACCAGCAGCGCCGGGGGAGGCCTGCAGATGATGTGCGTAGGTCTTGTTGATAAGCTGACTTCGGAGAGTGCGCAGAGAGCAGCGCTCGGTGCCGGCGCCATAGTAATGGATGTCATCTCGGCCAACGACGAGCGGACTGTGGTTGAGCGGGTGCAGCTTCTTCGGAATCAACGGCCGGATATGATTTTGCTGGCAGGGGGTACAGACGAAGGAAACGTATCCCATGCGGTTGCCCTCGCGGAGTATATTGCCGCAGCGGAGCCGCGTTCGCGTCTGGGGGAGGAGCACAGGGTTCCCGTAATATTCGCAGGCAACAAGAAGGCGCGGGACATGGTGAAAGAAATACTTGATGACAGCTTGGATGTCTACGTTACTGACAATATACGTCCAACACTGGAAGAAGAAAATCTGGATTCGGTTCGCGACGAAATTCACCGGCTGTTTCTCGACCATGTTATGGAGCATGCTCCGGGATACTCCACCCTGCTGCAGTGGGCCGACCGCAACGTGCAGCCTACTCCGACAGCGGTCGGCGATATGATGCGGCTTATGTCATCGGAGTACGGAGTGAACGTAATGGGGGTGGACATAGGCGGAGCCACGACCGACGTATTCAGCGTAGTTGATGGAGCATTCAACCGGTCTGTCAGCGCCAATATCGGCATGAGCTACAGCCTGGCCAACGTTTTTGTGCAGTCAGGTGCCTCGGACATTTTGCGCTGGATTCCTGCCGAAGCTTCGGAGAAGAATCTGCGGGACTGGTTGTACAACAAAAGCATACGGCCCACTGGCCTCCCCATAACTACTGGGGAGCTGCTTATGGAGCAGGCTGTAGGAAGAGAGGCCCTACGTCTGGCCTTTGAGCAGCATCAAAGAGTTATAGTGGGTCTCAAGGGCCTCAAGCAGCAGGCCAGCTTTGATCGAGCTTTTGCTCAGGATACCAGCGGGGCCCCACTGGTTTTACCTGGCGAGATGGATGTTATCATAGGCAGCGGAGGGCTGTTATCTCACGCCCCACACCGCGCACAGTCAGCATTGATGCTTCTGGATGCTTTTTTGCCCGAGGGTATTGCTCGTCTATATGTAGACAGCGTATTTATGATGCCGCACCTGGGAGCGCTGAGCCGTCTGGCTCCCGAGATAGCTCACGAAGTGTTCGTTCGCGACTGCCTGGTGCCTCTTGGTACGGTGATTGCCCCGTCTGGAGAGGGCGGCCTCGGTTCGGCTATGGCAGAGGTCCGCGCCGAGACTGAAGACGGAGAAGAATTCACTCGGGTTATCCGCAAGGGACAGCTGGAAGTTATCCCGGTTACTGCTGAGCAGGCAGTGCATCTACAGGTGGCCCCTCGCAGGGGGTTTGATGTAGGTGAAGGTCCAGGAGTCCGAATACGGGCGGACGTGCGCGGGGGCGAAGTTGGTTTGATTCTGGATGGACGCGGCCGACCTATAAGGTTTCCCCGGCGCCCAGGACAGCAGCGGGAGAAAGTGCGCGAGTGGCTCGTGGCCATGGGTGCTCATTCAGAAGAGCAGATAGACAAAGTCATTGGTTCGCAGGAGGTGGCAAGATGACCCCCGAACTGGAGTTTTCACTGGTCAGCGACCGGATGCTCAGGCGCGACCGTATTCTACCGCTTCCTGGAGAGATTATGGTCGAGGAAGGTGAACGGGTCAGTCCAGACACCGTAGTGGCGCAAACGGAGTTTATACCGGGCGATCCTTACATTATTGACCTGAAATCCGAACTCGGTACAGGTAGTATGAGCATAGAGCAGGCTCGTGAGACCATTGTGGTCAAAGTCGGCCAGCGGGTAGCCGAAGGCGAAGTCGTGGCTCGTTCGGACGGTGGGCTGCTGAGCAGGAGGCGGGAAGCCTCTGCGCCCGTGGAAGGTGTTGTGGAGTATATTTCGGTCTCCCAGGGTCGGATATTGATAAGAGAGGATGCGCAGTCGGCGGATCCTGTGGTGGTGGTTAACGTGGCCCGCCAGCTTGATGTGTGGCCGGCGATGGTTCGCATGTATATGCGCTTCAATGAAGGAGCGGAAGTCCAACAGGGAGCAGTACTGGCAGCCAGCCCCGGCGTGGGAGGCATGGATTATGCCTACGCCCCCACCTCTGGTACTATCGAGAGAATAGATGCCCACAACGGGCTGGTCTATATAGTCAGACCCATGCAGGAGACACGCCTTACCGCGTATATTCCGGGGACTGTGGAGAAGATAATTGATGACAGTGGAGTGACGATTGCCGGCCCCTGCAAGGTCATAAGCGGAGTATTTGGCGTGGGCGGAGAGAATTTTGGAGAGATTATTGTGCTTGGGCAGCCCGGAGACGAATTTGATGCGCAGCTTCTGGGTGATGAGGTGACAGGGCGCGTGGTCGTCGTACCTGGACACGCCGATGGAACAGCCCTGGCACGGGCGGAAGAACTGGGCGCAACCGGTTTCGTCACCGGCGGTTTGCATCAGATTGAGCTGGTAGACTTTTTGGGTTCGGAGATCAGCGCCGGATTCACAGGCGAAGAAGATATAGGAATGACAGTTATAATAACTGAAGGTTTTGGCCGCCTTTCCATGTCCAACCATCTGCTCCGCATATTGCAGCACTTCGAAGGACAGATGGTTTCGATCAACGGGCGTACTCAGGTGAGAGCGGGGGCCCAGAGACCGGAGATGGTCATCCCACTGGAGTCACTGCCGGAAGACGCGCAGCGTGAAAGCGTAAAAGTCATCGAGGGTGATCCAAAACCGGGGCAGACTGTTCGCATAATATCTGAGCCGTACTTCGGTCAGTTCGGAACTATAGAGGAAGTGCTGCCGATAAGCGAACGGTACGAAACCGGCGCGGAGCTGCCCTCTGTGCGGATCAGCCTGTCAGATGGCAGGAAGATTGTGGTGCCGATTGCCAATGTGGAGACGTTCGAATAAGCCAACTCTCGCCCCTTAGGAGGAAAATGACATCGAAAGGGGGTCCTCATGGACCGGGTGAGAAGGTATACTCTGCTTGCAGCCATTTTGCTGGCCGCCGGTCAGATCAGCGCCTGGCTTCTGGACAGCGTTGCACCGGATTTCCCTCATTTCATGCGCTTTTTGGTCTTTTTGTTTGGTGTGAAGCTGCTGGGAGATATCGTGTACTTCGCCTTATGGCCGCAGCGTCGTGAATGGGTAAATCCCCTGTTTTACCTGTGGGAAGATTTTTTCGACTACATTCGCGTGGGTTTCCCGGTGGCAGTTGCTCAACGACTGGTTGAAACAACGGTGTATCCACCGTATGTGTACGAGGCACCTCCTGCTACGGTAACACACATTCTACTGGCAGGACCTTACGTGGCAGTGGTAGCATATATGGTTAACCGGTGGCTGCGCGAGGAAGTGGGAGAACACTCGTACAGCCAGGCTCGTCAGTTTTTGCATCTACCTTAACCCTGTATACAGCAGACTTGGGCTCAGCCCTCCGCTCAGGGGGGCTTGATGCGTTGTTGGCCGCTCTGTGTGTACAGTGAGTCCTTCAGCACCTGCTGTTTCGGGGTAATGACACCCGCATGTACAGTCACAGAACGATTTGTGACCTAGAGGGGTTAATCAAGAGTTTGGTGAAGAATGCCCGAGAGAACCCCCTGTAAGAATCCATCAGGGCATAATTCCGGTTATTTTGGGGAATCCATACAGTTGACGCCTGTGAGGCTGGCGATTACTATATTAATTGGTGTTAGCACTCGACGGACGTGAGTGCTAACAAGGTGGAATGTGTCGGACAATCGTGCCAACTATAAGATACGAGGAGGGATTTCAGTGAAGATTCAACCCTTGGGTGACAGGGTAGTAGTGCGAGTTGTCGAGGAGGAAGAGGTAACTTCCAGCGGTATTGTGCTTCCTGAAACTGCCAAGGAGAAGCCGCAGCAGGGTGAAGTTCTGGCTGTCGGGACCGGTAAGACCCTGGACAGCGGTGAAAAGGTTGCCCTGGAAGTAGATGAAGGCGACACCGTCATCTTTTCCAAGTATGCTGGAACCGAAGTGAAACTGCAGGGTGAGGAAGTACTTATTCTTCAGGAGCGAGACATCCTGGCCAAGGTGAAGAAGTAATTTCACAGGCTATCGGACTATCTGAGCAGTTTGGTAAAAATTAACATAGAGGAGGTTATTGTCGATGGCTAAGAGAATCATCTTTAACGAAAAGGCTCGCCAGGCGCTGCAGCGTGGCGTCGATACGATGGCTGAAGCCGTAACCAAGACGCTTGGCCCAAAGGGACGTAATGTAGTGCTGGAAAAGCAGTTTGGTGCCCCTACTGTCACCAATGACGGCGTTACCATTGCCCGTGAAATTGATCTGAAGGATCCGTATGAGAATATGGGGGCGCAGCTGCTCAAGGAGGTCGCCACGCAGACCAACGATGTGGCAGGAGACGGGACCACCAGCGCCATCCTGCTGGCCAAGAGCATGGTAGATGAGGGAATGAAGAACGTAGTAGCCGGTGCCAATCCGATGATCCTGCGGCGAGGCATCCTTAGGGCAGTAGAAAGCGCCGTGGATACCATACGGGAAATGAGCGTACCGGTGGAAGATCGTGAGGACATTGCTCAGGTTGCCTCCATTTCTGCCAACGACGATGAGATTGGCTCCCTCATTGCCGAAGCAATGGAGGAAGTAGGAAAGGACGGCGTCATAACCGTTGAAGAATCCAGGACCATGGACACTTTCCTGGATGTCGTGGAAGGTATGCAGTTTGACCGCGGCTACCTCTCCCCCTACATGGTAACTGACACCGAAAACATGGAAGCCGTTCTGGAAGAGCCCTATCTTCTGATCACAGACCAGAAGATAAGTGCAGTAAATGATTTCCTGCCCGTTTTGGAGAAGGCTGTAAACCTCGGTAAGCCTTTGCTGGTTATCGCAGAAGATGTCGAGGGTGAAGCCCTGGCCACGCTAGTGGTCAATAAGGTCCGCGGTACTCTTGATGCTGCTGCAGTGAAAGCGCCCGGATTTGGTGACCGCCGTAAGGCCATGCTGGAGGATATTGCCATCCTGACCGGGGGACAGGTGATAAGCGAGGATCTGGGCCTTAGCCTGGAGAACGTCACTCAGGATATGTTCGGCCGTGCCGGTCGCGTGACGATTACCAAAGATGACACCATCATTGTGGAAGGTCAGGGTGCTTCTTCCAAGATTCAGGACCGAATTGAAGTAATTCGCCGTCAGATAGAGGACACGACCAGCGATTTCGACCGCGAGAAGCTGGAGGAGCGACTTGCCAAGCTCTCTGGTGGAGTTGCCGTGATCAACGTCGGTGCTGCTACTGAGGTGGAGATGAAGGAGAAGAAGATGCGCATAGAAGATGCGCTCAACGCCACACGGGCGGCAGTAGAAGAAGGAATCGTCGCCGGCGGTGGAGTTGCCTATCTCCGGGCTTCACAGAAGATGATGGCTCTTGAGACTGATTTCGAGGATGAGGAAGTGGCTTTTGAGCTGGTGAAGAAGGCCCTGCAGGCTCCGGTGCGCCGCATCGTGGACAATGCCGGACTGGAAGGTTCCGTTGTCCTCGAGCACCTTAAAGGCAAAGATGATGAAATCGGGTTTGATGTCTTGCAGATGGACTACGCTGACATGTTTGACACCGGCATTGTTGACCCGGCCAAGGTGGTGCGTTCCGCACTGCAGAACGCAGCCAGCATAGCCAGCATGGTGCTCAGCACCGAGACCCTGGTAGGTGAAATTCCGGAAGACGACAATGGTGACGACGACATGTCCCCCGACATGGGCGGCATGGGCGGTATGGGTGGCATGAACATGCCCATGTAAATTCAGCTCCCAGAGTCGGAACTCCATATCCCACCTCTCCTTGACGGAGGGGTGGGTTTATTTTAGGTGCGTGCGCCCGGCATGAACGATGGCTACAGGGTGTAAGTCCAGGGCAGGGGTTGGCAACAGACTTACTGTTAGTCGAACAGCAAGGGTGTCCGCCGCAATGGCGGAATCCGAAGGGATCTGCAGGCAATTTTCCGATCCCAGGAACACGACTTCCAGCTGTAGATGGGGACTTATGCACTGCCGCATGACAGGCTGAGGCCGAAGGTGCCAAGAATAACGGCGGTAGATGAGACGGTTACATGGGATGGGGGATGGGCTAACAGCCATCGTTGCACCCGGGAGGGTCTGCCGCAGGTGAACTCAGTTCACAGTTCCGACCGGAAGGTGGGGATCAGCCGCAAGAAGTCAGCCGAGGTCACGGTCCACTGATACTGTGCGCTGCTTTGGGCTTTGAGGTTGCCTTGAACCAATCGGCCGTCTGGCTGTATACTCCCGCACTGCCTTCTTTGCACAGTACCGCTTGCGCTGCATAAGAGTCATCCGGTTGGCTACCTTACTGCAGTTATGTGTTATTATTAACTCAGAGAGTCAGTGGTGAGGAGGATTGCTCTTATGCCGGATCAGGCGAAGCGTGTTGTCCGACCCTTTCTGTCAGCAGATGAACTTGATTGCATAGTCAGCAAGCTGGCTGAGTCGATAACGCGCGATTTTCGTGGAAAAGTATCTTGCGAGGACCCGCTGCTGCTGGTGGGGGTATTGAAGGGTGCGGTGGTATTTTTGTCGGATCTTGCGAGGGCGGTAAGGCTTCCGGTCGCGTTCGATTTCATTGCTGTATCCAGCTACGGAGCCTCAACCAGCTCCTCGGGGATAGTGCGCATCCTCAAGGACCTCGATGAGTCTATCGAGGGCCGTCGGGTGATCATCGTCGAAGATATCATCGACACTGGTCTTACCCTTCGTTATCTGCAGAATCATCTGCAGGAACGGAAACCTGAAGAACTCCGAATCTGTGCTCTGCTGGATAAGCCAGACCGCCGGAAGGTCGATGTTGAGGTGGACTACATAGGTAAAGAGGTACCGAATAAATTCCTGGTGGGTTACGGTCTGGACCTGAATGAAAATTACCGCAGCCTACCCTACCTGGGGATTATCGGAGAAAAACAGCAGCCAAAGGGAGGGTAGTTGATGAAACAAAGGGAAAATGTTGTGGTGTTGGATTTCGGTGCTCAATATACGCAGTTGATTGCTCGGAGAGTGCGCGAGTGCGGTGTTTATGCAGAGATATTGTCCGGTACAACCCCGGCGGATGAAATCGCTGCCCGTTCGCCTGCGGGGATTATTCTCAGCGGGGGGCCCGGCAGTGTCTATGAGCCAGATGCTCTCCGTCCCGACCCCAAAATATACGATCTGGGACTTGCAGTGCTGGGGATATGCTACGGGCAGCAGCTGTTGGCGCAGCATTTTGGTTCTTCGAAAAACGTATGCAGGGCCAAGCATCAGGAATACGGCCGCACGCACCTGCACATAGAGCGGAGTGAGAGGTTGTTCTGTGGTGTTAAAAGTCCGCTTCAGGTGTGGATGAGTCATGCTGATCGAGTCAAGCAGGTTCCCGACGGCTTTGTCCGTCTGGCCAGAAGTAAGGCAGCTCCAGTGGCTGCCATGGCCAGACCGGAGGAGCGCCTTTATGGAGTTCAGTTTCATCCAGAGGTTGAGCATACTGAACAAGGCCGCGCCATTTTGGAGAACTGGCTTTTTGATATATGCCAGCTGAAGCGCGATTGGTCACTCAAATCTTTCATCGATGAAGCTATTGAGCAAATAGTCCAGCAGGTGGGTGAGGGGAAGGCAGTATGCGGACTCAGCGGAGGGGTAGATTCCGCTGTAGCTGCGGCACTTGTTGACCGGGCGATAGGTGACCGCCTGGTGTGCATATTTGTGGATCACGGCCTGCTGCGGGCAGGCGAATTTGAGACGGTCAGAGAGGTTTTCTCTGAGCAGTTCGACCTGAATCTTGTAGCGGTTGATGCCAGCGACAGATTTCTGGACAGGTTGTCCGGGGTAACTGACCCGGAGGAAAAGCGTCGCATCATAGGCGAGGAGTTTATCGCGGTTTTCGAGGAACAGGCATCGAGCATTGGCGATGTAGATTTCCTGGTTCAGGGCACCATATATCCGGACGTGGTGGAAAGCGGCACGCAGAGTTCGGCGGTCATCAAGAGCCACCACAACGTCGGAGGGCTTCCCGACCACATGGACCTGCAGCTGGTAGAACCCCTTAAATACCTGTTCAAAGATGAGGTGCGCCGGGTGGGAGAGCAACTGGGCCTGCCATCTGAGGTGGTGTGGCGTCATCCCTTCCCGGGGCCTGGGTTGGCGGTGAGAGTGTTGGGTGAATTGACTGCAGATAAGCTCTTCAAACTGCGTCAGGCGGATGCCATTTTTATGGAGCAGCTGCGAAGATATGGTCTGTACCGCGACATATGGCAGGCTTTCGCCGTGTTACCCGATGTCAGGAGTGTGGGGGTCAAAGGAGATCACCGAACCTACGGGCAAACGGTAGTGCTGCGAGCTGTGACCAGCACCGATGCAATGACGGCTGACTGGGCTCGCATTCCTCACGAGGTTCTGGATGAGACTGCCGGACGCATTGTAAATGAGGTAGACGGTGTCAACCGGGTGGCATACGACATAACCACGAAACCGCCTGGAACTATCGAATGGGAGTGAAGCAGTAGTGAAAGATGTGCAGGGGTTGAGGCATCGGCTGTCCCGGCTCTATTTCGAGATGCCTGTATTTTACCGGGTGCTGGGGGTATCTGTGCTTTCGTTTGTGATTCCGCTGATGATCCTGCTGGTGATTGCACGTGCCGGGGTCCTCGTCCAGAGCTCAGCTTATCTTTTTCTGGGGTATTTTGTGCTCCTTTTACTACTTGCGAGTCTGGTGAATTCCATACTGCTGCGTTCCCTGTTTCTGCCCGTGATGCAGCTGAGCAATGCTGTGGAGCAGCTGCAGTCGGGAGAATATGACGTGCAGGTTCCCACTAACCTGGACGATCCTCAGCTGCGCAGGGTCAGCAATGTACTGCGCATGATAATCGAAACCATAGAGAGCAGTCGGAAATACACCTCATCTCGCACTCTACGGGCACTGGAGCGCGAACGGATGCGCATTGCCCGTGAACTGCATGACGAGACGGGGCAATCTCTCAGCAGCCTGGTTATCAAACTGGAGATGATTATAAACATGCTGCAAGAGGAGGCGGTCCAGAGCGCTCTGGTGGAAGAGATTATCGAACAGCTGAACACAACAAGAGATCTGACAGAGTCCACGCTGGAGGAGATCAGGAAGCTGATTTTCGATTTGCGCCCCAGCATTCTTGATGACCTGGGCTTGATCCCGGCCATGCGATGGTATGCTATGAATAAACTGGAGGATATGGATATTGATTCACGTTTTCAGATGCAGGGGATGCATGAGCGCCTGCCTGCGGATACTGAAACGGCCCTGTTCAGAATCTATCAGGAGGCTGTTTCGAACGTAATCAGGCATGCTGAGGCAAGCCTGGTTGTGATTGCAATGAAAATTAGAGATGATGCGGTTATACTGTCGGTTAAGGATGACGGAGTTGGATTCGAACCAGACGAAGTCGCGGGGGATGACAGTGCTTACGAGGGCCTCGGGCTGTTCGGTATGCAGGAGAGAGCCAGGTTGCTGGGAGGAAGAATGCGGGTTGACTCCGTTCCGGGACGGGGGACTGAAGTAAAGGTCCAGGTTCCCAGGCCTTGAAGTCAACTGTGAGGTGCAGCTGGGAGGTGCAAAGATGTTGTCAGAACAGATTAGAGTTGTACTGGCCGATGATCACACCATATTGCGTGAAGGGATCAGGTCATTGCTGGAGCCGGAGGACCACATCGAAGTTGTCGGTGAAGCTGAGACGGGGAAGGAAGCAGTGCAGAAGGTAGAAGAGCTGGAGCCGGATGTTATCCTCATGGATATCAGCATGCCGGAGATGAATGGCATCAAAGCCACTTCGGAGATCAGTGAAAAATATCCTGATGTCAAAATACTGATTCTGACCATGCATGACGAAGAGGGTTATGTTCAGCCCATAATAAAGGCCGGAGCTTCGGGTTATGTGATAAAGCGTACCGCAACCAGGGAGCTGGTTTCCGCTATCGAGGCAGTAGTGCAAGGGAATACCATTCTGCACCCCTCCGTTACCGACCGCCTGCTGGAAGGAGAATCGTCCGCGGGCGGCTCAAAAGACGGAGACATGTATGATGGGCTGACTGACCGCGAATTGGAAGTGCTGACTTTGATCGCCGAAGGGCTGACCAACCAGGAGATTGCCGATGAGCTGTATATCAGCATCAAGACTGTACAGGCTCACAGGGCGAATATTATGGATAAGCTGGGGCTCAATGACAGAGTGGCACTGACCAAGTATGCGATCAAGAAGGGCTTGATTTCTCTGTGAATTCGGGGGGTGGTTTCCTTAAGGTCTACAACCTAAGGTGTATAACCCATTTAAGCGGACCAAAATAGGGATGTTGACCTATGTATGCTCAACCTTATTTTTTCTAATATAAGGATGCAGCTGACAGGTTGCTTTGAGATAAAATTCTCCTAGTTTCGCTGTCCCCCGATTAAGGCCTTCTCGCCCCCCCGAGAAGGCCTTACTTTGTGGTGTGCGTGCGCCCGGTATGAACGATGGCTACAGGGCGAAAGTCCCGAGCAGGGGTTGGCAACAGACCTACTGTTAGCCAAGCAGCAAGGGTGTCCGCCGCGAGGCGGAATCCGAAGGAAGCTGCAGGCAACCCTCTGACCCGAGGAACACGACCCCCTGCTCCAACCGCTTCATTCAGCAGGCCTTGCTACAGGTATTGACGCCCATCTTCGAACCGACGTTTTCGGAGCATAGTTATGGATTCCGACCGGGGCGAAGCCAGCGTCAGGCGGTTGAGCAGGCGCAGGCGTACATTCAGGAAGGAAACCGATGGGTGGTAGACATGGACCTGTCAAGTTTCTTTGACCGGGTTAACCACGACATGCTGATGGCCCGGGTTGCGCGGTGCATCGCCGACAAACGGGTGCTGAGGCTGCTGCGTGGCTACCTTGAAGCTGGCGTGATGATTGACGGGTTGAAGGTTGAGACCATCGAGGGAACGCCGCAGGGTGGGCCAATCAGCCCGCTACTGTCGAACATCATGCCCGATGACCTCGACTGGAAGCTGGAAAGGTGGGGACATTCCTTCGTGCGATATGCGGACGATTTTCAGATTTACGTGGGAAGTCCCCGGGCGGGTGAACGAGTCATGCGCAGCCTGCGAAGCTTTCTGCAGGAGGAGCTGCAGTTGAAGGTGAACCGGGAAAAGAGTGCGGTCGGAACTGCATGGGAACGAGCTTTTCTGGGCTTTGGTTTCTATGTGGCCCCGGGAGGCGAAGTCCGGCTCCGACTGGCGCCCAAAACCTGGCAGCGGGTGAGGGAAAGGATCCGGGATATCACCGACCGAAGCAACAGCCGGTCAATGTCCTGGGCGTATTGACAGGTTGACCCAATACCTGCAAGGCTGGCTCGGCTATTTCCATATAGCTGACGCCAAGAAACGCCTCTAGAGACTGGGGGAATGGATGAGACGACGGCTCCGGATGTGCCTCTGGAACCAGTGGAAGCGCATGCGGACCAGGGTCCGGAAGTTACGTGGATTCGGACTGAATGAGGATGATGTGTGGAACCTTTCCAATTCACGGAAGGGTCCGTGGGTGCTGGCGAGGACCCACCAACTGCATCAGGCCCTGAACGCTCGTTACTGGAACGACCAGGGCCTAATCGACTTGCTAGCGGTGTATCGAGCATACCGTTGAGTTTTACGAACCGCCGGAAGCGGAACCGCACATCCGGTGGTGTGAGGGGACGGCGGGGCAATCCCGCCTCCTACTCGATTATTGGAGCCCTACAGGAGGATTCACAGCCCCGGCTGCCTATCCCTCATTGCAAAGTTGATCCTGACCGTCGTTAGGGTATCGAAAGGCTGGGGTCTCACGGTACAATAAAAAAGTAGGTCATTTAGGCGGTTGTCGTCCGTCGCAGTTTTGCTGAGTTTGTGGCATTGATGGGCATACGGCAAAGTAGCAGAGTGAACCGACATCAGCCGACACAGAGACCGACGATTGAGGGGGGATTGGGTTGAACAGTTGCGGTTTGATTCGGGGTGGTCGGAGATGATTCCCCGATACACTCGGGAGGATATGGGAGAGATATGGACACTGCAGAGCAAATTTGCTGCCTGGCGGAAAGTCGAGATTGCCGCCATGCGGGCATGGGCAGAGCTGGACGAAATTCCCCAATGGGCGGTAAAGGACGTCAAAGAGAATACCTTCGTGGACGTGCAGCGCATAATGGAGATAGAGAAGGAAACTCGCCACGATGTAGTGGCTTTTGTAACTTCGCTATCTGAGCAGGTCGGGGATGCTGGAAGATACATACATTACGGCCTGACCTCATCGGATGTGATCGATACTGCCGGTGGTATGCTGATCAAGGAAGCCGGTTATCTACTGCTGTCGGCCCTGGATAACCTGCGGGAAGCACTTGCCCAGCAGGCCTGCAGGTACAAAGATACGCCCATGATAGGTCGTACTCACGGAGTTCACGCAGAACCCATGACCTGGGGGTTGAAGCTGGCTTTGTGGTATGAGGAGCTGGGTAGGGCAAGGGAGCGGCTGACAGATGCCGTTGACGAGGCAGCATGTGGAAAGATATCAGGGGCCGTGGGGACTTATGCTCAGGTCCCGCCTCAGCTGGAAATCATGATTTGCGAAGAACTGGGGATCAAGACTGCTGAGGTCAGTTCGCAGATTGTGGGCCGTGACAGGCATGCGGCTTTTTTGACCCAAATAGCCCTGACCGGGACCCTTTTGGAGAAGTTTGCCACTGAAATCAGGAACTTGCAGAAAACTGAAGTCCGCGAGGTCGAGGAACCCTTCCGGAGTGGTCAGAAAGGTTCTTCCGCCATGCCTCACAAGCGCAATCCCATTGTAACTGAAAGAATATCTGGATTGGCCAGGCTGCTGCGCAGCAACGCGTCATCAGCTATGGAAAACGTGGCACTGTGGCACGAACGTGACATATCCCATTCTTCAGTTGAGCGGGTCATATTACCTGATTCTACGATACTTTTGGATTATATGCTCTTCAAAATGACCGAGGTCATTTCTGATATGCACGTATACCCAGAAAACATGCGTCGGAATCTGGAGATGACCGGGGGTCTGGTGTACTCTCAGAAGGTACTGCTATCGCTGGTATCGATGGGCATGAGCCGGGAGGAGGCTTATTCGGTTGTGCAGGAGTGCGCCATGAAAGCCTGGGAGGACGGAGGATCATTCCGCGAGAGAATATCGCAGGATGAGCGGGTCAGGAGTCTTCTCTCTGATGAAGAACTGAAGAACTGTTTTGATGTACGTCAACAGATTGATAACGTGGATGTTGTGTTCAACAGGTTGGGGTTGATCTAAACATGAGTCTTTTTTCTGGCCCGGATTTCACGGTAGATGAGATGCTTAATCGATGTCCTGAGGATCTGAAGGTGGATCTGCTTTATGACGGCAAAACCAAAGCGCTATACAGCACCCCAAATGAAGATATTGTACTGATGGAGTTCAAGGACGTAATACAGCGGACTTCGGATGATCAGGAGGAATCGATTCGCAGTAAGGGCTTTTACAATTCGTACATCTCGGCCACTATTTTCAAGCATCTAGAGAAGTACGGTATACGCACTCATTTTCTGGGATTGCTCCAGGAGCGGTATCATCTGGTCAGGTCACTGCAGATTCTGCCTATGCAGGTGACTATCCGCAATGTGGCATCCGGAGGTTTTGCCCGACGCTTCGGAATCCGCGAGGGAGAAGAGTTAGACCGCCCGGTAATGGAGTTTTTTTACAAATCGGACGAGTTGGGTGACCCCTGGCTCAACCGTTATCACCTTCGAGCGCTTGAGATTTGCTCTGGCGATGAAGAGATTGTCCGTCTGGAGGAAGACGCCTGGAGGATTCATGCTGCTTTGGGAGAGTTTTTTGAGCAAAGAGGACTGGTGCTGGTCGATATGCAGTTCGAGTTTGGTCGAGATGAAGATGGTCTGGTCGTTTTGGCCGATGAGATATCTCCCGATACCTGTCGTCTGTGGGATGAAGAGACGGGAGAGCGGTTGGACAGGGACAGGTTCCATTTCAACCTGGGGGACACCGAAGAGGCCTATCGAGAAGTCTACCGGAGGGTAGCTTGGAAGGAGTAACTCATGGAGGTATCCGTTTTTATCCAGCTGAAAGACGGGGTGCTCGACCCCGAGGGAGAGACGCTCAGGCAGTCTCTGAGGCGGTTGGGTTTCCATGAAGTCGATGGGGTGCGAGTCGGGAAACATCTGCAGATAAGCTTGGCTGAAGATAACACCGAACGTGCCCGTCGCCGGGCAGAGCAGATGTGTGAAGATCTGCTGGCCAATCCGGTTATCGAGGATTACCAGGTGCGGATGAAAGAGGAACTATCATGAGGGGTTCAGCATCAGCCGCGAGCGGTCGTGCTGCTGATTCACAAAGCCCTATGAGCTTTGCAGTGGTGGTATTTCCAGGCTCCAATTGCGACCGCGACTGTTATCATGTGATCAGGGAAGTCCTGCGGCGTCCGGTGTGCTATGTTGCTCACGCCGAACCCCAGATACCCGATGTCGATTGCGTTATTATACCGGGGGGTTTCTCATACGGTGATTACCTCAGGGCGGGAGCCCTGGCTGCCCGGTCCCCAGTGATGGGGGCAATCCGCGATTTTGCTGCAGGTGGTGGGCTGGTCTTAGGTATTTGCAACGGATTTCAGATTCTTTGCGAGACTGGGTTGCTGCCCGGGGCCCTGATGGTCAACACAGCCCTGCAGTTTATCTGCCGGTGGGTGCACATGAGGATAGAGGACGTGAATACCCCCTTCACCAGGGACTGTAAGCCCAACCAGGTGCTGCGCATGCCAATTGCGCACTATGAAGGCAACTTCCGCCCGCCGCCTGAGCAGGGCACCGGATCTGCGGAGGCAGAGGACCTGTTCTGTGGGCGGATAGTAGGCCGTTACTGCAGCCCAGGAGGAGAGGTTAGCGATAACTCTAACCCCAACGGTTCGTGGAGTTCTGTCGCAGCTGTAAGCAACCGGGAAGGAAACGTTCTGGGGATGATGCCGCATCCAGAGCGTTGCTCTGAGCATATGCTCAAAGGCAGCGATGGTCTTTATATATTCAGGTCCCTTGTGCAGTGGTGGGAGGAAGATGGTTATGAGTGAGTCCGGACCGCGATGGGAAAAGGTTGGGCTGACGGAGGGTGAGTACGGGATTATCTGCCGACAGCTGGGACGACAACCCAATGAGTTGGAGCTGGGACTTTACGGTTTGATGTGGTCCGAGCACTGCAGCTATAAAAGCTCTCGGAAACACCTCGCCAGCCTTCCCACCAAAGGCAGTCAGGTACTGCAGGGACCGGGGGAAAACGCAGGTGCGGTACGGCTGGCCGCCGATGAGGATACCGCGGTTGTGTTCCGGATCGAGTCCCACAATCATCCCAGTGCAGTCGAACCTGTGCAGGGTGCAGCTACTGGCGTGGGGGGGATTTTACGGGACGTATTCGCCATGGGAGCCCGACCCATTGCTCTCTTCAACTCACTGCGATTTGGAAATCCAGATTGTCCCCGTGCGCGCTATCTGTTCGATGGAGTGGTCCGCGGAATAGCCTCCTATGGAAACTGTGTGGGCGTCCCGACCGTGGGGGGAGAGATATACTTCGACGAAGCCTATAAGGACAACCCCCTGGTGAACGTCATGTGCATCGGTATTACCACTGTAGAATCTATAGTCCGCGGTCGGGCTTCCGGGGTTGGCAACTCGGTATTTGTTGTTGGGGCGGCTACCGGTCGGGACGGAATTCACGGAGCTAGTCTCCTTGCCTCCCGCGAGTTTGATGATGGTGGGGAGGATATGCGACCGGCCGTTCAGGTCGGTGATCCCTTCTGCGAAAAGCTGCTCATCGAGGCATGTCTGCAGCTGCTCACTGACGATGCGGTGGTGGGGATAAACGATCTGGGAGCGGCGGGCCTCACTTCTGCTGCCTCAGAGACAGCTGCTCGGGCCGGGACGGGCATAGAAATTGATGTTGCCCGTGTACCGCGCCGTGAGGAAGGAATGACGCCGTATGAGGTTATGCTCAGCGAGTCGCAGGAGAGGATGCTTGTGATCGTCGAAGGCGACCGCGAACAGGCCATTCGGGACGTCTTCAGCAGGTGGGAGCTGGAGGCGGTGCGCATCGGTGAGGTGATTGAAGATACTGTTCTGCGGGTACGAGACGGTGAGCAGGTGCTGGCCGAATTGCCTGTGGACACTCTGGTCGATGCAGCGCCCGCTTACTGCAGACCGGCTGAATATCGGGACCGGGGATCTGAGGAGATGCCCCTTGTGGATGAACCGGAGGATCTCGGCGCGGTGTTGGTCAGCATGCTGGGCCATCCTAACCTGTGCGACAGGAGGTCGGTCTACCAGCAATTTGACCACATGGTTGGCACAAATACTGTGGTCAGCCCGGGAGCAGATGCCGCCGTACTCCGGGTCAAGGGCAGCAGGAGAGCAGTAGCGGCAACCGTCGATGGAAATGGTATGCTGTGTCACCTGGATCCAGCCCGAGGCGCGGAGAACATAGTGGCAGAGGCTTACCGCAATCTGTCAGCAGTTGGAGCGCGCCCTCTTGGCCTCAGCAACTGTCTGAACTTTGCCAGCCCGGAAAAGCCAGAAGTTATGGGTTCGTTCATCCAGGTGGTGGAGGGCATGGCCAGGGCCTGCCGGAAACTGGATGTACCGGTGACCGGCGGTAATGTTAGCTTTTACAATGAAACTGGCCAGAGGCAGGTGTACCCCACGCCCACGGTGGGTATGGTCGGAGGTTTGGATGATGTTCGGCTTTCTGTTGAGCCGGGGTTTTCCTCCAGGGGTGATCTTGTGGTCCTGGTTGGCCGCAGCTTGGGTCACCTGGGGGGTAGTCAATACCTGAACATCATACACCAAGAGGTTTCTGGTCCAGTAGCGGAAGTTGATTTCTCTTTGGAGAGAGCCATCAGCGAAGTGGTACGTGCAGCCGCAGCCGAGGGACTGTTGAGTTCGTCGCATGATGTGTCAGATGGCGGAATAGCCACTGCTTTGGCCGAGTGCTGCTGCCTATCCCCAGGAAGGCTGGGTGCTTCTGTGGTGCTGGCTGGGACGGGTAGAAGCGACGCCCTGCTGTTTGGAGAAGAAGGTGGACGCATAGTCGTCAGTCTTCCTCCGCAACGACTGCCATCGCTTTGCCGCAGGGCGCGAAAGTTCGACTGCCCCGTGACTGTGCTGGGGATGGTAGGCGGAAAGTCGCTCGTTATACACCGCCAGATGGGAGAGGGTGATGATATCTCACCGCCTGCCGGTTCTGACTCCTCTCAATGGAGAAAGCATCTTCAACGCGCGCAGATGACGGCAGAAAAACTCATGGATCTACCGCTAGATAAGTTGATGCAGGTGCGAGAGGATGGTCTGATATGATGGAACTCACTGACGGATGGTCCGGACTTCTCCGTCGTTCCACCCTGTCTGAGGAGTGCGGAGTCTTCGGAGTCTGGGGACATCCTGACGCTGGACTGCTGACTCACTACGGGCTGTACGCTCTGCAGCACCGTGGGCAGGAGTCCGCCGGGATTGCCGTGCGGGTCGATGAACAGGACCTTCGACTCCGCAGCGGCATGGGTCTGGTTTCTGAAGTATTTGACCCCGAGGATATGAAGAATCTGGGCGGCCGGGCGGCTGTTGGCCATGTGCGTTATTCCACCACTGGTGAACCCTCCATGCGCAACGCCCAGCCGCTGTGTGTTCGGCTGCAGTCGACCTTGTGGGCTCTGGCGCACAACGGGAACCTGGTGAATGCCGGTTCTTTACGGAGCAGGCTTGAGGAGGAAGGAAGTATTTTCCAGACCACCTCTGATACGGAGGTGATCGCTCATCTTGCTGCCCGGGTGGGCAGCGGTACGGCACGTCACCGGCTTGAGACTGCGCTCGGGCAGATCCGCGGTGGATACGCGCTGGTGGTGCTGACACCTGATGAGCTGATGTGTGTCCGCGACCCGCACGGAATTCGCCCCCTGTGCCTGGGCAGGCTGGATGGAGGTTGGGTGGCTGCCTCAGAAAGCTGTGCCTTGGACACTGTGGGCGCTGAGTTTGTGCGGGAGGTTGAGCCGGGAGAAATCGTCCATATCGACGATTCCGGGATGACCAGCAGTTTTCTGGGTCAACGGCCTTCGCGGCGTGCTGGACTGTGCATCTTTGAGTACATCTACTTCGCCCGTCCCGACAGCAACCTCGCTGGGCTCAACGTTCACCAGGTGCGCAAGCAAATGGGGCGTTACCTGGCGGTTGACAGTTCGGTGCAGGCCGATGTGGTCTCTGGCGTTCCCGACTCAAGCCTTTCGGCAGCCAGCGGCTACGCTGAGCAGGCGCAGATACCCTACGAGATGGGTCTGGTGCGCAACCGCTACGTGGGAAGAACGTTCATACAGCCGCAGGATTCGCTGCGGCAGCTGGGAGTGAAGCTGAAGTTCAATCCGCTTAGGAAGGTGGTCCAGGACAGGAGCGTGGTACTGGTCGATGATTCGATCGTCCGTGGGACAACCTGTCGTACTCTCATAGGTCTGCTGCGTACTGCCGGAGCCGGGGAAATCCACATCCGAATAAGCTCTCCACCTTACCAGTATCCGTGTTACTACGGAATAGATACCAGCAGGCCTGGCGAGCTGATCGCCGCGGACCGTTCGGCAGATGAGGTCAGAGACCTGATCGGCGCAGACTCGCTGTCATATCTGTCCGTCGACAGAGTGGCGCAGGCTGCCGGGGGGGATGTTGCTGATTTTTGCACTGCCTGCTTCGACGGTGAGTACATTGTTCCTCCCCAGGGCGAACACGATGCTTAGCGAAAGGGGGTGAGGCGAAATGTCAGAGGGGATCAGCTACAAGGATGCGGGAGTTGACATTGATGCAGCTGACGAGATAGTCAGAAGCATAGCCGGAATAATTGCCGAGACGTGGGGAGACGAAGCTGGCGAGGAGATAGGGGGTTTTGCTGGTCGATACCGGCCTCCCTGGGACAGGTACTGTCAGCCTGAGCTGGTAGCCTGTACCGACAGCGTTGGGACCAAGATGCGTCTGGCATCACTGGTCAAGGATTACTCCTCAGTGGGCGCTGACTGTGCGGCCATGGTGCTCAACGATCTCATAATCGAGCGGGCCCGCCCTCTGTTCTTTATCGATTACATTGCTGCTGATACCCTGCAGCACGATGAAGTAGTTCAGATAGTAGAAGGCCTTGCGCAGGCCTGCAGTGAGGCGGGATGCGCCCTGATCGGGGGAGAAACTGCCGAGATGCCAGGCTTTTACCAGCCGGGGGACTATGAGCTGGTCGGTTTCGGCGTGGGCATAGCCGAAGGAAGCCCGGAAGAAAGTGCACGCCCCCCTGCGGAGGGTGATGTCCTGGTGGCACTGGGTTCCTCCGGTGTGCACAGCAACGGATTTTCTCTTGTTCGTCATCTCATAGACCTGCACAACTGGAATTTGGATAAAACACCCGCTGACCTGGATGCCCCCTTGGCTGAAGTGCTGATGCGGCCGACGCGTATATACGTTAAGGCGCTTGAGCAGCTGTTTGCTGAGGCTGATGCTCTGACGGCAGCTCATATCACGGGGGGAGGCATACCGGGCAACGTACCCAGGGTGCTTCCTGATGGCCTGACTGCTGACATTGATTGGGGCAGCTGGGAGACCCCCGCCATATTCGATTTCATCAGGGAGGCTGGAGGAGTGGCCGAAGCCGAGATGAGGCGCACCTTCAACATGGGGGTCGGCATGGTGGTGATTGTCAGAGAAGAAAATGTCGATGACGCCTTGAAGATATCTGACGAACGCGGCATTGAATCCTGGGCTATGGGCACGGTCAGGGAAAGTCAGTGACCACCTGGAGCTGCAGCGATGGAGGTGGGCATATGAAGGAGTTGTCGCAGGTGCCAGACCGCATCCCCCGACTGCCCATTTGCATTTTCGCACAGGGCGGCAGCATGGAGCCGACACTGGATGCGGTTGACGAGCATCACCCTGACCGGTGTTCGTCAGCTGTGCTGAGCGACCGGGGGGCGGATTCCGCGCTGAAGAAGGCTGACACTCACGGAATAAGCTGCGGGACATTGCATCCCGCAGAGAAAAAACTGTGTGAATCCTGCGAACGCAGGCTGCCGAACATACTCGCCGATTGTGATGTGGATGTTGTGGGGCTCGCCTCCTTTATGGGTATTTTCCACGTGAACAATTCTGTCCTCACTGATAACCATCCCACTTCACCGCAGTCGTTTATCCGACTGTGGACTCAGAGGCAGGTGCAAAGGTGGAGTCAGGGATCCGGTTGTGCCGTTTTTCGTTAATAAGGGAGGGGATACCGGACCGATCATCTGGTGGTGGTTCCGGTATATCAGGATTATGAGGAGAGCCTTACGGCTCGTATCCTCATATGTGAACAGCGATTGTATCCAGGGGCCCAGCACCTGTGAGGCGAGGGTCCTGTGAAAATCTGTGATGGGAAGGTGCGGATTCTTGATGAATCAGAACAAGCAACAACCGACGGCGCTGATCAGCTGCTTTGACAAGACCGGATTAGAGCAACTGGGCAAAAAGCTGACGGAAGCAGGTTGGCGCATAATCTCAACTGGAGGCACGGCTGCCCGACTGCAGGAGGCGGGAATCGATGTGATTCCGGTAGAAGATGTAACAGGACATCCCTCCATGTTTGGCGGACGGATAAAGACCCTTCACCCGGCGGTGCATGCGGGCATTTTGGCGCGCAGGAAGAACCCAGATGATATCAGGCAGCTCAGAGAACGTGGTTACAACCTGCTGGATATGGTGGTGGTCAACCTCTATCCCTTCGAGCAGGTGGCCAAAAAGGGAGCCGTTGAGTCTGAGGTATTGGAGAATATCGATATCGGTGGGCCGACGCTTCTGCGTGCTGCGGCTAAAAACTACCGTTCGGTGATCTGCCTCAGTGATCCCCGAGAGTACGATGAGGTCGTTTTGGCCCTGACCTCCGGCGACGGCGTAGACCCCGACTGGCGCAGGCGCCTGGCAGCCCGCGCTTTTGGTCACGTATCCCGCTATGATTCTCTCATAGCCGGATATCTTGGGGCCGAGGATGGGGGACTTCTGGCTTTCCCTGACGAACTGACACTGCCTCTCGAGCGGGAGATGGATCTTCGTTACGGCGAAAACCCCCATCAGAGTGCGGCCTTTTACTCACTGCCATCCCCACCTGCACATTCGCTGGTCAGAGCTGAGCATGTAAGTGGTCCGGATCTGTCGTACAATAATCTTGCCGACGCAGATGCGGCAGTGAATGCGGTGTGTGAGTTCAACCGGCCGGCAGTCTGCGCCCTGAAGCATGCCAACCCGTGCGGCCTGGCGGTGGCTGATCAGCTGCCCACTGCTTTCAGTCTGGCTTACCAGGGCGATCCGGTTTCCATCTTCGGTGGAGTTGTGGCGGTCAACCGGACCGTGTGCGAGAAGTTCATGCAGTTTATGTCGGATGAGGAGCTATTCCTGGATATGCTGATCGCTCCCGACTACACCGAAGGGGCGCGGGAGAAACTCAAAAAACGAGGCAAGCTGACCGCACTGCAGCTTCGGGGACTGAACCCTGAGAACAGAGAGGATACGTCAGGTGAGATTTTGGGCGACAGCATTGACGGCAAGTTCCTGGCCGGAGGCATGCTGCTCAGCTCTGCTGATGATGTGGCCATATCACACACAGACTGGACAGTAGCGGGAGAAGTTGAGCCGTCGGCTCAGAGCTGGTCTGACCTCGAGTTTGCCATGAAGGTAGTCAAGCACGTAAAATCCAATTCGGTGGTTGTGGCCAAAGGTGGGGCCACCCTTGGCGTTGGGGCCGGACAGATGAACCGGGTGGAAGCAGCCCGCCTGGCACTTGACGGTGCTGGCGGCAGGGCTGAAGAGGCAGTTTTGGCTTCGGATGGTTTTCTGCCTTTCCCCGATGTTGCCAAGCTGGCAGCTGGGGCCGGCATCGCTGCAATCGTGCAGCCCGGCGGCTCTATTCGCGACGATGAGTCGATTGCCGTTGCCGACGATGCGGGTATGGCAATGATATTTACCGGGCGGAGACATTTCCGTCATTAAATAGGGAGGTTAGAGCATGCGAGTCCTGATTCTGGGTGGTGGGGGGCGTGAGCACACCCTGGTGTGGAAAATTGCTCAGAGTCCCCTGGTCGACCAAGTTTACGCTATGCCTGGCAATGCTGGCATGGAAGATGCGGCGCAGCTGGTCCCCGGAGATCCGGAGGATTGCCAGCAGGTGGTAGATGCGGCCCGCGATTTGGAAGCATCTTTGGTTGTTGTCGGGCCGGAAGGTCCCCTGGCTGCCGGCGTGATCGACAGGCTGCAGGCGGAAGGTATTGATGCCTTCGGGCCCCAGCAGGGAGCAGCCCGCATTGAAAGCAGCAAAGTATTCGCCAAGGACCTGATGAGAAAATACGGGATACCCACAGCTGATTACAGGGTCTTTGATGACCCCGATGCGGCCTGCGAGCACCTGAGTAAAAGGGAGATGCCGACAGTGGTGAAAGCCGATGGCCTGGCCGCAGGCAAGGGAGCAATCGTTGCGCATGATGAGTCCGAGGCGCGGGAGGCAGTCGACGTTTTGATGCGCGAGCGCCGCTTTGGATCCGCCGGCGACCGGGTATTGATAGAGGACTTTCTGCGCGGCGATGAAGTCTCCCTGCTTGCGATTACCGATGGCGAGACCACAGTGCCGCTGATACCCGCGCAGGACTACAAGGCAGCATATGACGGAGATGAAGGCCCCAACACAGGAGGCATGGGCGCCCGCTCGCCAGTTCCCTTTTTCACCGAGCAGCTGGCGGCAGTCGTACAGGAAGAGATACTGGAGGCTACCGTCCGGGCGCTGGCCAACGAAGGTCATAAGTTCTGCGGCGTCCTGTATGCTGGTCTTATGATCACAGAAAGTGGCCCCAGCGTACTGGAGTTCAACTGCCGGTTTGGCGATCCGGAGGCGCAGGTCATCTTACCGAGAATGCGAAGCGATCTGGTCGAGCTGCTGGTGGCAGCATCCGGTGCGGACGGATCTCTGAAGCGTGCCGCTGAGAACCTCCGATGGCGCGAAGAGGCCGCCGTCTGCGTCGTTGCCGCTTCCGGTGGGTATCCGGTGCAGTACGATAAGGGCAAACGGATAAAAGGCCTTGACCGCATCGAATCGGACGACGATCTGGTGGTGTTTCACGCCGGAACTGCACGTCAGGAAGGCAACTGGTATACTGACGGCGGTCGGGTTCTCGGCGTCTGCGGTATGGGTGGGGACATCTCCTCTGCCAGGGGGAGAGCTTACGACGCGATGCAGCAAATTCAGTTCGATAAGATGCATTACCGGACGGATATCGGTTGCTGACAGAACCTTGCGAGAATTAACCCATAGGGAGCGGGCCGGGAAAATGTCCCGGCCCGCACAAAGGAGGCATAAGTTTTGGATAGACTGGCGCGGCTGAATCAGGCTCAGAAGCAGGCGGTCACCCACGGGGAAGGTCCCGCCCTGGTGGTGGCGGGGGCTGGCAGCGGAAAGACCAGAGTGCTGACCTGTCGATTGGCTTACCTCATTGAACATCTAGGCGTAGACCCCTACAGCATCCTGGCGATAACCTTCACCAACAAGGCCGCCCGCGAGATGAAGCAACGTTGCCGGAACATGGTTGGTGAGGTTGTCGATTACATGTGGGTAAGCACCTTTCACTCCGCCTGTCTACGCATACTGCGCAGCTGTGCCGACCGGGCAGGATACAGCAGGGATTTTGTTGTGTACGGTCGTTCTGATCAGCTGGCTGTAGTCAAAGATGCCCTTAAACGGCTGCAGCTGGATCCCGAGCAGTTTGACCACAAATCTGTGCTCAACCGCATAAGCCGGGCAAAAAATGATTTGAAGGGTCCCGGCGACCTGCGCGGCGACCGCAGCGATTTCTACCAGCAGAAGGTGGCAGATGTATACCAGATCTACCAGGAGCAGCTGCGCGAGTACAACGCCATGGATTTTGGCGACTTGCTCTTGGTGACTTTTGGCATACTTCGTGAATGTGATGATGTCCTGATGCACTACCGCGAGAAATTCAAACACATACTGGTAGACGAGTATCAGGATACCAACCACGCGCAGTACCGTCTGCTCAAGCTGCTGGCGGAGCCCGAACGGAACGTCTTTGCCGTTGGAGATTCCGATCAGTCCATATACAGCTGGCGGGGAGCGGACCTCAGCAATATTCTGGAGTTCGAGGGCGATTATCCTGAGGCTTCGGTATACAAGCTGGAAGAGAACTATCGTTCAACTCAACCCATTTTGGACGCTGCCCAGCGGGTTATCAGACGCAATGCCCACAGGCAGCCCAAGCGGCTGTGGACTCAGAAGGAGGGCGGAGAGCCGGTCAGCTATTTCTGCGCGGCTTCCGGGGAAAAGGAAGCGCGCTTCGTCGTGTCCTACATACAGCAGCTGGTAGACGAAGAAAGTCATCGCTGGGCGGATTTTGCTGTAATGTACCGTACCAATGCTCAGTCCCGCCTGTTTGAGGATTGCTGTCGGGCAAATAACGTCCCCTTCAGGATGCTTGGTGACACCAGCTTCTACGACAGGGAAGAGATCAGGGACTCGCTGGCCATGCTGCGGCTTCTTTGCAATCCTGATGACTGGAAGGCTCTCGAGAGGGTGATTAACAAACCCAGAAGGTCGGTAGGAGATGTTACGGTGCAGAGGCTGCGTGATTTCGGTGAATCTGACAGCTTGGACGTGCATCAGGTGCTTGCTTGCGTGGAGGAAGTTCCTCGCCTAAGGAGCCCGCAGCGGCGGGGAGTTGAAGAGTTCGCCAGGTCCCTCCGCGCGGTTCAGGACCGCCTTGCCGGACTGGAGCCGGCCGATGTCCTGCGGATGATGCTGCAGGAGACAGGTTATTACGATTATATCGACAACAGAGCACAAACACAGAATGAGGCGCGAGAACGTGAGGCCAACCTCGAGGAGCTGGTTGGTTTTGCCCGCAGCCTTGTCCGCCGGTTGGACCGCGGTGAGGTGGCCGGCGCGGAGGATATATCCCGTCGGGGAGAAGATGCGCTTCAGGCCTTCGTCCAGGAAGAACAGCTGCGCAGCGGCAACGATGATCAGGGAGAAGATGCTGCAGGGGTGACTCTGATGACGCTGCACAGCGCAAAGGGTCTGGAATTCCCTGTTGTGTTCATAGTCGGCATGGAGGAGGGATTGCTGCCTCATTCCCGATCAATTGGCGAGCCGCGGCAGCTGGAGGAGGAGCGCAGGCTCTGCTACGTCGGCATGACCAGAGCAAAACAGAAGCTGATCCTGTCGTTGGCTGAGGAGCGCATGCTGTACGGAGAATACTCCCGCCGCAAACCCTCTCGCTTTTTGGAGGAAATAGGCACAGAAAACATGCAGAGCATGCGCCCAAGTGGGCCGTTCATAAGCCGCTACGGTCAGAAGGTCAGTCGCTCGACAACGTTGAGAGACGCCGCCGCACAAAAAACCGCCGCCTCTGCTGGTGATGAACAGCCCGATTGGGATGATTACGTCCCCGGAAGCAGGATCAGGCATCGAGTGTGGGGCGAGGGTAGAATCGTCGCCCGGGACCGAAAGGGAGGAGACCTGGAGCTGAGTCTGTCCTTTCCGCAGAAGGGTATCAAGACGGTGGTTGCTGCGCATGCTCCCATAGAATTGTTAAACGAACCACAGAATAGGAACGGCGGGCAAGTATAAATTATGTCCCGGGACATAAGCCAGGGCAGATCCGGAAAATTCATAGTGGGCATATTCATGGGTGTGGCGCTGGTTGTTCCGGGAGTCAGCGCCGGCACCGTTGCCCTGGTGCTGGGCGTTCACCGCCAGCTGCTGCAGGACATCGTAAAGACCCGTGCCGGTGAGCTGTTCCCTATAGGTATCGGTGTCCTGCTGGGGGCCGGGGGAGGGATCAGGGCTGTGTGGTGGGCCCTGGATGCGGCCCCCGAGATTACGCTGGCTTTTTTCATGGGCCTTTTGGGTGTGGCCATAGGTGATTTCATATGGGTTAACCGTCCGGGCAGGTCTTGTATCATGTGGGTGTTCGTAGGAGTTATGCTTGCTTTGCTTATGGCAACTGCCGGGGTTCATGTGGTCAAGGGCCCACCTGGCGGATGGATGACCATGCTTCCGGCAGGGGCAGTAAGCAGTGGGGCAATGCTATTCCCCGGATTGAGTGGGGGGACCCTGCTGCTTGTCTTTGGTCTGTACGGTGAGGTCATTGGAGCCTTTTCAGTGCTGTACTGGCCGGCTGTGCTGTGGTTTCTGCTGGGAGCTTGCTTGGGACTTTTTGCTGCTGCTTACATACTTCGGTGGGCTCTATCCCGGTGGGAAAACCAGCTTATCGCACTGCTTACGGGCCTAATGGTTGGTTCAATGCGCTCGCTCATTCCGGCAGTCTTAAGCGGCGGTGTCGTCTTAAGCGCGGTGGCCGGAGGAGTGATCGGATGGGCCCTGAGCAGATTCGGGGATGTTTCTGGGTCCAATAATGATGATGATAGAGAGGCGGTTTTGTCAGAGTGAACATTCGCACTGCAATAATAGGTGGTTTTTTGGTTTCTGTCCTGCTGGTGGCAACCTTGGGCTGTGAAATGGTACAGGGTCCACCCGAGGAAGTTCCTCAACCGGAGGAACGTGATCTCCGTCTGCTGGTCAGCTGGAATGCCCCTATGGTGATAAGTCCCTTGATCAACTGGCCCGATAGTTTATCGAATCCCGCAGTTTCGCTGGTATACGGTTCGCTATTTTTTGCAGCAGAAGATGGGCAGATGCGCCCTTACCTGGCTGATGAACTGACAGTTGAAGGGGACAGTAAATTGGTGCTTAACCTGCGCGAGGATCTTGTGTGGCATGACGGCGAGCCGGTCACTGCTTCTGATCTGCAATTCACCCTCGAGATCATGCTTCACCCGGATTTTGACGGGGGAGCATCAGACGAGTTTGACTTCATAGCCGGGGCGCGGCAGTACCGTCAGGGGGAAAGCGACGATATTTCGGGCCTTTTGGTGCAGAACGAACACAGCCTCCACATGCAGCTGGAGGTGGAAACTCCTTTGAGCCCCTGGAGCCTTGCTTCGCTATCACCAGTTCCGGCGCACAAGATGAGAGACATCCCCATCGGGCAGCTGCCGGAGTATCTGCGCAGCGAGCGACCTGTGGGTGCAGGTCCGTACGTCTGTGAACAGATGCAGCAGACTGCTGAGGGGATAAGGTTTGAGCTTGGCAGGCATGAGAAGTTCTTTTATCCTGATGAGGGTATATCCCGGGTGCATATAGAGTTGACCGGCAGCGCTGAAACTGAGCAGTGGCACCAGCATTACGACGGGTTATACGTACCAGCAGATGAGGTCTTCGACCGGGATGAACCGGAGGGCTTTGACTCCCACTACACAATGCCTGCAGGGTACGAATACCTGGGCATGAACCACCGCCGGGAGTTTTTCGAAACACCCGAGGCAAGACGGGCGGTAAAGCTGGCTGTCGATGAGCGGCAGGTAATTGAACATGTCTTTGGCGAAGCGGGAGAAGTGGTGACTTTTCTTACCGATCCCAGCCAGTCTCTTGAGGAATCCGAAACGCTGTACGATCTTCCCGAGGCGGAGAGGTTGCTTGATGAGCTGGGATTTTTGCCAGGTGATGATAACTGGCGGAGGACAGAGGAGGAAGTCCCCATAGAGCTGTACCTGGCCTATCCATCCGGAGACGAACTGCGGCAAAAAGCTGCTGAGATACTCACCAAGCAGCTGGCCGAGGTGGGATTACGAGTGATCCCGGCGCCGGTTCATAGGGATATGCTGCTTTTCAACATCTATTCCCGCCGGGTATTCGACATGTACCTGCTGGCTGAACGCTGGCACCGAAGCACTTCATATTCATACTGGCAGAGCGACAACCAATGGGGCTATCAGGGCCCAGGCCGCAGACCGTCAGATAAGGATATAGTGAGTCGTTTCTGGGACGATGGCCCGTCAGACCATCTACCCTGGGAGGAGGAATTGGCAGCTGATGCGCCGGTGGTAGTTCTTGGTGTCAGGCGGGGAAAACTGGTCGTATCCGACCAGCTGCGGGGCGTGATTCCGTGGCAGTGGCCTGCCCTCGGGGACATTTTCACGTGGAATTGGTCTGACTAGCAGGATTCTGGGTTTTGAGAAACAAAGTATGATATAATGGCGTTGCATGATGGTATGAATGAGCGTCATTAAAATACATGTATATCAAGTTTAATGATTCAGAACGGGGTGATTGTGTGCCTGAAGCCTTAGTGGAGGTTGAAGATTTACGGACGCATTTTTTCACCGAAGATGGCAGAGTCCCGGCTGTGGATGGTGTATCATTCCAGATTAACCGGGGAGAAACGCTCGGAGTAGTCGGTGAAAGTGGATGCGGAAAGAGTGTAACTGCCCTGTCAATCATGCGGCTTATCCCCGACCCCCCGGGGAGGATACTGGAAGGGTCCAGCATAGAGTTTGAAGGGGAGCAGCTGCTGACCCTGAGGGAATCGCAGATGCGGAAAATACGAGGAAACGACATTTCGATGATCTTTCAGGAACCCATGACTTCGCTAAACCCGGTGTACACCGTCGGTGATCAGATCATGGAGGCCATCATCCTGCACCAGGGAGTGTCTGAGCGCAAGGCCCGTGAACAGGCCATCGAGATGATGCGCCTGGTGGGAATCTCCGCTCCTGAGCAGCGCGTTGATGAGTACCCTCACCAGCTGTCCGGAGGTATGAGGCAGCGAGTGATGATCGCGATGGCGCTTTCGTGCAACCCCAAGATGCTGATTGCGGATGAGCCGACCACTGCGCTGGATGTTACCATTCAGGCGCAGATCCTGGAGCTGATGAAGGAGCTGCGCGATGAGGTTGGCATGGCTATAATGCTCATCACCCACGACCTGGGGGTTATCGCCGAGATGGCCGAGCGGGTTGTAGTTATGTATGCTGGTAAGATCGTGGAGGAAGCAGATGTCTACGACCTGTTTGGAGAGCCGCTTCATCCTTACACCAGGGGATTGATAGCCTCCATTCCGCGGCTGGATGCCGCTGAGAGTCAGCGGCTGCACGTGATCGAGGGAGTCGTGCCCAGCCCGCAGAATATGCCGGATGGCTGTTCATTCCACCCCAGATGCGAAGATGCAATGGATATCTGTCGTCAAAAGGAGCCAGAATATCGAGAGTTGGACGGGCGGCAGGTCGCCTGCTGGCTTCACGACAAGAGCCGAACGGGGGTGGCGTAAATGGCAAAGCCGGCAGCTGAGACAGAAGCCCTCGAGCAGCATGATATGGGCGAAGAGCTGGTGATAGTGGAGAATCTCAAAAAGTACTTCCCCATCACCGGCGGGATTTTCTCCCGCATAGTCGGTTGGGTGAAAGCGGTAGATGACGTCAGCTTTTCCATCAAGCCCGGTGAAACGCTCGGGCTGGTGGGCGAAAGTGGCTGCGGTAAGACCACCGCCGGTCGGACGCTTCTGCGTCTTTTGGAGCCAACCGAAGGTAGCGTTTACTTCGAAGGCAAAAACCTTTTTGACCTGCCGCGCGAAGAGCTGCGCAAGATGCGGCGGGAAATGCAGATCGTTTTTCAGGACCCCTACGCCTCCCTCAACCCGCGCATGACGGTGGGGGATATCATCGGTGAGCCGCTGGAGATTCACAAAGTGGCCCGGGGGAAGGAAAAGGAATCCCGCGTAAACGACCTGCTGGAGACTGTCGGTCTGAGTGCGATGCACGCACGCCGTTACCCGCACGAGTTCTCCGGCGGTCAGAGGCAGCGAATCGGAGTCGCCCGGGCGCTGGCCCTCAACCCCAAGCTGATCGTGTGCGATGAGCCGGTCAGTGCGCTGGATGTTTCGATTCAGTCGCAGGTGCTCAACCTGCTGGAGGACCTGCAGGAGGAGTTCGACCTGACCTACCTGTTCATCGCCCACGACCTTAGCGTAGTTAAACACATCAGCGACCGGGTTGCGGTGATGTACCTTGGGCAGCTGGTGGAGCTGGCCGACGAGGATGAGCTTTATGATAACCCGACCCACCCTTACACCGAAGCCCTGCTCTCCGCCATTCCGCTGGCTGACCCGACCCTGCAGCGGGGAAGAGAAAGGATAGTGCTGGAGGGAGATGTTCCCAGTCCGTCGAACCCGCCCAGCGGATGCCACTTCCGCACGCGCTGCATGTATTCGATGGACAAATGCTCCGAGGCCAAGCCGGAATGGACCGATATCGGCGACGAGCACTACGTGGCCTGTTATCTGCATCAGGACTGAAAAACAGCGCATTAGCTGACACTACGAAGCATCACCGGAGGAAAGGCTTCTCCGGTGGTGCTTTTGTATGTGACTGAAGAATGCGTCTGCGGTAACCTGTGATGAAGGCGACTAACTGGTACGGCTGAGGTTTTGTGGTTATAATTGTTACCGTCGGGCTGGACCGTATGCTGCGGCGCATGTGGTGAACTATTACCGGTTGGTGAGGTGATTCGGTGTCGGTAGGGATGGATGATGTGGAAAGGATATCTCAGCTGGCCAAGCTGAGATTGGATGCAGAAGAGAAGAAGAAGATGAGTCAGGATCTTACCGAAATCCTCGAGTATTTTGCCCAGGTTGAAGAAGTAGACACCTCCAGCGTCTCTCCGATGTTTCATCCCGTTGATACAGACAACGTATGGCGGGAAGATGCAGTCTCAGATGCAGAGATGACTTCCGAGGTCTTAAGGGAAGCCCCCCAGACGTCGGATGGTTTCTTTGTCGTTCCTCAGACCGTTACCGGTGCAAAGGAGGAGCAAGATGAATGACCTGAAGCCCGGTTCTCTCAGCATACAGAAGATACAGCAGCTGCTGCGGCGCCGGGAGGTCTGCACAGACGAGCTCCGCGGTGCGGCGGTAGAGGATGTTTCCCGGCGCGACCAGGATGTTGGCAGTTTTTTGACTGTTCGGGGCAGCTATGAAGGACAATCGGTCAACAACGGCGGTACTGTGTCAAAGGCGAGCCTCAACGGCGTACCGTGCGGGATAAAGGACAACCTGTGCACCTCTGATCTGCCGACGACCTGTGCTTCACAAATGCTGTCGGGATACCGCCCTCCTTACGATGCCACCGCGGTGAAGCTACTGCGGAGGGCCGGAGCACACGTTGTGGGCAAGACCAATATGGACGAATTTGCCATGGGATCTTCCACTGAGAATTCTGCCTTCGCTGTCACCCACAACCCCTGGAACAGTCGCCGGGTCCCGGGTGGCTCCAGCGGTGGATCGGCTGCGGCTGTTGCCGCCGGTCTGGTGTCATTTGCGCTGGGTTCGGACACGGGGGGTTCGGTAAGACAGCCGGCCAGCTTCTGCGGGGTGGTGGGTATGAAGCCAACTTACGGTTCCATATCCCGGTACGGCCTGGTGGCTTTTGCTTCCTCGCTGGATCAGATAGGTCCGCTGGCTCGCAGCGTTGATGACTGCGCCAGGGTCCTGGATGTACTTGTACGTCATGATGAACGGGACAGCACGTCGGTCAAACATCCAGAGGCAGGGGCCTTTGCCAGCGCGGTTTCTGAATCAGAACCCCGCCTCAACGGTTGGCGCATCGGCGTACCCCGGGAGTTTGTCTCAGAGGGCGTTGACGAGCCGGTGAGGCACGTCGTCAGAGAAGCCGCCGATGTTTTCCGTCAACTGGGAGCTCAGGTGCAGCAGTGCTCACTTCCTCTGATCAACCACGCGTTGTCAGCTTACTACATCATAGCCTGCAGCGAGGCGTCCTCGAATCTGGCCCGCTACGATGGTGTTCGTTATGGCCTGCGGGCTGAATCTGCCGATGTGCAGGAGATGTTCATCCGGAGCCGCAGCAGGGGATTTGGACAGGAAGTCAAGCGCCGCATAATGCTGGGTACTTTCGCCCTGAGCGCCGGATATTACGAGGATTATTACCTAAAGGCAGCCCGCCTTCGCCGCATGATCAGCGACCAGCTGAACGGCTCTTTTGAAGAGTACGATTTGCTTTTGACGCCCACGACCCCTACCGTAGCCTTCCGACTGCAGGAGCGAATGGATGATCCGCTGGCGATGTACATGGCTGATGTCTGCACCATACCCGCTAACCTGGCCGGAATCCCGGCTATTTCGGTACCTGGAGGGTTTCACGAGGGCCTTCCAGTGGGAATTCAGCTGATGGCTGACCGGTTTGATGACCGCAAGCTGCTCACCGCGGCGCGAGCTTTTGAGCTGTCCACTGGGCATCACCGGCGCAGGCCCTCGCATGCTGAAGAGGGTGAGATGGGGAGGTGCGGGAGATGACCGCGAGGATTCCGGAGGAATACCAGGTCAAGATAGGTCTCGAGATACATGTTGCACTGGCCACTGAAACCAAAATGTTCTGCAGCTGTTCGACCGCCTTCGGGGATCCCCCCAATACCAATGTCTGTCCTGTGTGTCTGGGGGTTCCTGGTTCACTGCCGGTACTCAACCGCAGGGCAGTTGAACTGGGTATGATATGTGGTCTGGCTCTGGACTGTGAGGTTAACCCGCAGATGCACTTCGAGCGCAAGAACTACCATTATCCCGACCTGGCCAAGGGGTACCAGATATCTCAACTGGTTGCCCCGCTGGCGGAGGGAGGTCATTTCACCTTTGGTGTGTCAGAAAGCCAGGAGCGGACGGTGAGAATCCGTCGGGTCCACCTCGAGGAGGATGCCGGAAAACTTCTGCATGGACACCGGCAGCAGACGCTGGTGGATTTCAACCGCTGCGGAGTGCCTCTGGCGGAGATCGTGACCGAACCCGACCTTCACTCAGCCTCTGAGACGCGTGCTTTTTTGGAGGAACTGAGGGCACTGCTGCGGGCAGTTGGAGCGTCAGAGGTTCGCATGGAAGAGGGAGAGCTGCGCTGCGATACCAACGTTAACGTGTTGGACCAATCAACTGACGGGCCAAAGGACGGCACCGAGATAACCGAGCTGAAAAACCTGAACTCCTTCCGGGGGGTTGAGCATGCTCTTCTGTGGGAGATAAAGCGGCATGTGGAGGCCCTGCAGCGGGGAGACACGCTCACTCATGAGACCAGGCACTGGGATGAGGACGCTGGTGTCACGATTTCAGCCCGCGCCAAAGAAGAAGCTCACGATTACCGTTACTTCCCTGAACCCGATTTGCCGGCGGTTTCGCTCGATCCTGGCTGGGTGGACAGGCTGGGTGAGGAAATGTCGGAGACGCCCCGGCAGCGGCGAAGACGGCTGCAACAGCAGTATGGTGTGGATGATTATACAGCCGGCGTTCTGGTAAGCGAAGACGACCTGGGGGACTTCTTTGAGGAGGCGGTGTCCTCCGGTGGTGATCCAGGAGAGGTCGCTAACTGGTTGATGAGCGAGGTGCAGGGATACCTCAACGCTGAGGAAATCGCCCTCCACGAGCTCAGTGTAACGCCCCAACAGCTGGTAGCCATGCTTCAGCTGGTTGATTCAGGAAAAATCAGCGGAAAAATGGCCAAGGAACTGTGGCCGAGGATGGCGGAAACGGGCAAGGATCCGGACCAGCTGGCCCAGGAAATGGGATTACAGCAGATCAGCGATGAGGAGCAGCTGCAGGGCGTTATAAGGCAGGTACTGCAGGAACACCCGGACGCAGTTTCCGATTATCTGGCCGGGAAGGACAGAGTGGTTGGCTTCCTTATGGGTCAGGTCATGCAGAAGACGCAGGGGCAGGCCACCCCGCAGCTGGCTAATGAGAAACTGCGCGAGGCACTGACCGAAGCAAAAGAGGGGAAGGGGGAGGAGGATTAGGTGCGGATACTGGTCCTGAGTGATACTCATATCCCGACACGAAGCCAACAAATTCCATCCAGCCTGCGTCAGCTTGTGGAATCACAGCCGGATCTCATTGTGCATGCGGGAGACCTGGTGTCAGAGGAGTCTCTGCAGCAATTGCAGCAGTATGCCACCGTCCGTGCGGTGGCGGGCAATATGGACCCATCCGACCTCAGATGGCAGCTTCCCGCGGAGCGCACTATAACCTGCGATGGCTACAATATAGGGGTAATACATGGCGATGGTCTGGGCCCCCCTGACAGGCGGGATGCTGAGTTGGTTCGCCGGTTCCCGGAGTCCGACATCGTGGTGGTTGGGCACACCCACGTCAGTCGCCTGGTGGTACACGACGGTACATATCTGTTTAACCCCGGCTCTGCCACCGACCCCAGGGGCTCCTCTATGCCTACTGTAGGTTGGATAGAGACAGGCCCTGCCGGGATACAGATGGCCATCCACCGGCTGGCAGCGGAGTCGTGAATCATGCGCTACCGGACAGTGCTGTTCGACCTGGATGGTACTCTCATAGGCCTGGACATTGATGAGTTCATTGGCGCGTACTTTTCTCTGCTGCAGCGGTGGCTTTGTGATAAGGGCATCCACTGGCCGGTCATACCCCGACTTCAGAGGGCCACTGAAGCCATGATCGGGGATGACAACGACAGGGTGAGCAATCAGGATGTGTTTTTGCGGGAGTTTTTTGACGGTACCGAACCTGTCGAACCCGATGAGATGGTGCCTCTGTTTGATGAGTTTTACCGCACTCAGTTCACCAAGCTGCGCAAATACGTGCGTCCGATACCCGAGGCTGCAGAGGTGGTGAACCGTCTGGATGCAGGCGG
>PUMD01000184.1 GCA_003551215.1 Clostridia bacterium
GGTAGACTTTTGGAGGGCGAGCTGTGGGAAGAGATGCCAACTCCGGCTGATTGACCACTTCCCTGAGCACACTGCTCTGAACAACCGAAGAGGCGCTGATTGGTACTCCTGTTTCCGGGATTTGACCTTCCAGCCAGCTTTGCACGAGCTTGCCGGTCGTGCAGCCGTCAGAGTTGTTCCTTCAAGTGTTCAACATACTCACTGTACCAATGCAGAACATCGCTGATGCTTTCATAAACCAGTCGATCATTGATGTCTTCATATTCATGAACTATAATATTCCTTTCTCCCGTAGAAGGAGCTATCTGTTCGGCGAATTCGATTGGATAGAGACCAATCTCTGCCCCTTTCAAAAAAGACTGATAAGAGTCACTGGGTGGGGAGCCTCCGGAGTCGACGATGCAGTGCGTGTTAATGTCAACGGCCACATCTACGATCAGTTGAATCAACCTCTCAACACTTCGACGGTACAGACTGTTGTCCCGGTATTCTTCCCAGGAAATATCGCTGTGTAATTTCAGCTCTGTCAGATAATCCTTGAGCTTTGTTAATTTTCTTTGGAGTACTTCTTTGTCAACCATTAGAGTGCCCCACTTCCTTAAGGTAGCGTTTCTCTGCTTCCCGGAACACCCATCCATCGCTGTAGGAACGTACAGCGTAGGATGCAAAGGAGGCGAAGCTGTCAGACTCTTTTTCAAAAACTGGCTCTCCGTTGATTGCCACCTGATACCTCAGAAGAGGGGAGGCCCTGTTCAGCAACACGACATCGACCCGGGAAGTTTTCAGCAGGGTACAGATCTCTCTCACCATGGCCCTCTTAATTTGGCTCAGCTCCAAATCGTCTTCCGGTGGTGGCACTTGAAAGGCAAGGTCCCAGTCGCTGTCCGGGGAGCATGTACCTTTTGCTCTTGAACCAAACAGCACAGCAACCTCTACCCGGTGTCTGCGGCAGAACCGGGCGAAATCTTCACTGCAGAGAATCTCTTTTTGCTCAGCCATGCCTTCCATGTCTATCCATCCTCTCGCCATCCAGTATTATACTATATCTGCCGCTCTGCAGTAACGTGGTGCCCCCTCTCTCGTTCTCTGGGGGTTCTGATAATCGGTATTATCAGTACGAGAGGCGTTCGTTTCCATTAGTTGGGGCGGAGTGTTCATGTCCCAGCCTCTCGAGCAGGATCGGCTGACCGACCATGGATAGTGCGCTTTGCAGCATGCAATGCGGTGTACAGCCGGCCGTAGGGTACCATGGCTCGCTGGATTGACTAACGGAAAGATTACTCGATTTCCCTATCATAGAAGGACCAACTAGAGTAAGGTAGTAAAATGATATAGAATAAATTTATGACAGATTTAGGTTGGCGTCACAATTACTTTCCTCCACAGTGAATTTAGAAGATAGAAGCGTTTGGGTGAAGCAGGGCGGGCAGTTCAAATTAGTCAGGCAGATGTCGCTGAGTATTTGTGGATGCAAAGAGGAGCACGGTCCGGACAGGTGAAAGTCAGGATGAGCCCGCATCTGAGCTGGGGGCCGCCAGCTGTCAAAGAGAGGAGTTGCACATGACATTGCTGAAAAGGAGCACAGCATTATTGGTGGCTTTGATGCTGCTTTTGCTTCCGGTGGTTTCTGTCGGTTGTGGTTCCCCCGAGACCGAGGAAGAGGAGCCTGAAGTCGCGGAAGCGGTCGAGCCAGAAGAACCAAAAGAAGAGGAAGAGGAACCGGAGGAAGAACCGACAGATGAGCAGCCAGTTTCAGTCGATCAATGGAGGAACCCGACCGGTGTTGACTCACTGGTCCCCGATTTCGAGGTGCTCGAATGGACATGGACCTCCTACGCCGACGGTGAGGAAACTAGCTCGACGGATGTGTCATACCGATTTGAAGGAACAGAGCAGGTTGGGGACAAAGAGACCATCAAGATTGTCCTGACCTTCGATGATCAAGAGATAGTGATGTGGGTTGACGATGATGGAGAGGCCGTCCAGACGGAGATCGACGGCGAGCTGTTGCCGGATGAAGTAGCGAATATGATGGTCAACCCCATGCTCAATGCGGTGTTTTGGCCCTTTATTGCTGCGAGGACTTTCAGGGTGTCAGACGTGGTGATGGGCAGAGGTTACGGATGGGACACACAAGTGGTATCCACTGAAACCAGGCAGGTGGGGGATCTGCAGGCTGAGGTAACTGAGATCGTCGTTGAGGTTGGTCCCCCGCACACTGAAGAGGGCGAAGAAGTTGAGATTACGTGGGAAATTGGAGACTTCGGCGAGTTTCAGATGCTGCTGGGGTGGTCCACCTCGGAAGCCGCTGCTGGGGATGCAAATTTCGACATGAAGATAACCAGGGTAGTCCCGCGTTAATAGGATGACGTCTGCATTGAATTGCAGTCTGCTGGACTGAAGCGTGGTGTAAGTGAGGCGGCAGGAGACCAGAGCCTGAGATGCAAAGGTCTGCTGCCGCTTCTTTGTGGGACTCGAGCAGTCCGACCCACTGTATTGAACCATACCGGCGCGCTGCTGGTTAGGTCGGCTACCTCCCCATCACATCCTGTCTCCCAAGCTGGACTTTCTTCGAAAAGGGCACTCCCGCGGCAAAAACATCCCTTTGCTGTAGTCAGGCCGCCATCTAGCAGTTACATCTCGATTTAATCATAATGCCACCTGGTCTCTTCACGACAATGCGGGAACCTGGTCCAAGTCAGGCTGTCAGGGTCCCTGTGATGAGAAGAAAACTCACGTTTGCAGTATCGGCAGCCGCTGTCTGGCAGGCGTCTGGGGTGCTGTTGACAGAAATCAAAAACACTGCTATTATTTGTTTACAGTTAGAAACTGACGGTCGGTTTTAGACATAATATGTAATAACCTGCGGGGGTGTGGCAAAGTGAGTGAACGGCTTCTTCCGCAACAGAGAAAGGCTCAGATAATCCAGACCGCCCTGGGGCTGTTTAAGGATAAGGGTTACGAAAACACCACAGTTGCCGACATAATCGATGCGGCGGATATTTCCAAGGGGGGCTTTTACTATCACTACGATGCAAAGGAAGATCTGCTCGAGGATATAGCTCAAATGTTTGTTGGTGAGGTGCTTGCCATAATGGAGCAGATCGCCAGCAGGGATGATTTGTCCGCCCTGGAGAAGACCAACGAGTATATCCGGCAGGTGAACTCCTTTAAAAAACAGAGGACAGCCAAGGTGGCAGCGATGCTGTCTGAGATGTACTCCGGCGGGAAAAACGTTCAGCTGGAGAACAAGATTTTTGGCTACGGACAGAAGGTAGTTGCTCCCGTGATGAAATCCATCATAGAGCAGGGCGTTGAGGAGGGTGACTTTGACACCGACTACCCGGAAGAAGCAGCCGAGACGTACGTCAGGCTGTTTCTGATCCATCAGCGAGAGGTGGCCGAGACCTTCACACAAGCCCTAAACGAAGGCAATGAGGAGATACTCGAGGATATAATACGAAAATACGCGTTCCTGCAGGAGGTCATTGAGAATATTTTCGGGGTGGAGGAGGGTTCGCTGGTCCTCACCGAGGTTGCCCGCGACATAGTGGAGAATATGGGCCAGAAGCTGTTTTCCGAGAGAAATTGATGCACTCGGTGCTGTGGCGCCGGACAGCCGGAGAGGAGTGAGGCAAAGATGGCATTGCTGGAGATGGAGCGTGTAGAGAAAATATACGGCCAGGGCGAGGTCCAGGTGTTGGCCCTGCGGGGGGTGGACCTGGAAATCGAAGAGGGCGAGTTCGCCACGGTATTCGGTCCCTCTGGTTCCGGCAAGACCACCCTGCTGAACCTGATCGGAGCTTTGGATAAGCCGACAGGTGGGACGGTGAAGCTCAACGGATGTGAAATCGGTCAGATGAGCAAAAATGAACTGGCCGGGCTGCGTCGGAAGGACATCGGATTCATATTTCAAAGCTACAACCTTATCCCGGTACTCAGTGCCTACGAGAATGTGGAGTTCGCTCTTACGATTGCTCGAAAGGACAGAAGCAGGGAGAAAAAAACCCAGAAGGTAAAGGATATTCTCAGGCGTGTTGGCCTGGGGGACATGATGCACAGAAGGCCCAACCAGCTATCCGGCGGGCAGAAGCAGAGGGTCGCAGTGGCTCGTGCGCTGGTCAAGGAACCCAGGCTCATTCTGGCTGACGAGCCCACAGCCAACCTTGATTCGGAAACCAGCAGGGAAGTTTTAGAAATAATGCTCAGGATGAACCGCGAGTTGAATACCACTTTCATCTTCTCCACCCACGATCCTATGGTCATGGAATATGCCCGGCGGCTCCTTGAGATAAGGGATGGGATGATCTCCCGGGATGAGAGGAGGTCATAGCATGTATCTTCTGACCATAGCCCTGCGCAATCTCCTCAGGCGACGGGGGAGGACTTTCCTCATCGCCAGCATACTGGCTCTGGCAGTGATATTCTTCCTCTTTATGGAGTCATTGATGTCGGGCGTTATGGATACAACTTTCAGCAATCTTGTCGATTTTGAGACTCCTCACATTGAAGTGGCAACGGGGGAGTTCTTTGCCAGGGCGGATGATGACCAGGTGCTGCCGCCCGGCGAGTCTTTCATCCCCGACGAGACCGTCCTTGCCGAAATCAGAGCCGTTGAGGGGTTTTCTGCCCTGACGCCGGTTCTTGACATCTCTGCTGATTTTGCTGCCGGCAAGTACGAATTCCCCGTCATGGTCCGGGCCATCGATCCAGGTACTTTCGGGGAGGTGTTCAAAACCGGCGACTATCTGGTGGGGGGAGATTTTATTGAAGGTGATGAACCAGGGGTAGTCATCGGAGAGCAGCTGGCTGGTGTGTTCGACCTGGAGGTCGGAGATTCTTATGTTCTGCACCTTCACGGCCAACGGGGTGCTCCGGTGAAGCTGCAGGGGCAGGTAGCAGGTATAGTTTCTGTGCCCAATCCCGACATGAACCTGCGTGTGGTGCTGATGGCCAGAGAACCTGCCGCCTCGGCAATCCGACTCGATGAGGCCAGCGCAAACCGGATAATGGTGCGCCTGGAAAACAGAGATCAGGCCGTAAGTCAGGCGGAAGTGCTGGGCAGAAAAATGGAGGGTTCGGGCCTTGAGGCTCGTTCCTATCGCGAGGCTGCCGAGTTTCTGGTTTCGCTGGAAGCCTGGGGGTATCTGGAGACCTATTTTATCCTGGCTTTGTTTCTGCTGGTGGGGGCCATCGGGATCATCAGTGTTATGGTCCTGGCCGCCATCGAGAGGGTAAAGGAAATAGGTATGATGAAGGCCATGGGCCTGACAGAAGGCGAAATCGTCAGGGTGTTCGTTCTGGAGGCCGCTGGTGTAGGGGCTATAGGTGGGGCGATCGGCTGCCTGCTGGGTGCTGTGGTGGTGTTCTTCATGGAGACCTACGGCATAAGCATGGAAGCCTTCCTTGACCTGGGAGCCCTGGGAGTACCGATAGCCGACAGAATTTACGGTGCCTGGAATGCTTTTTCCTTTGTGGTGATTTTCGTATTTGTTGTCGTCGTTGCCGTGGCGGCCAGCCTGGTTCCTGCTTACTGGGCCGCGCGCAAAGATCCCGTTGATGCCATACAGCACAGGTGAGCAGGGGGGTGCAAGGATGGATCTCGCAAGAGTTGCCTGGCGGAATTTGAACCGAAATACAGTGCGAACTGCCGTTGCCGTGCTGGCGGTGGCAACAGTGGTGGCAATTGTGATATTTGCCCGGGGCCTGATGGAAGGCAGCGTGGAGTCAAGCTTTGGAATGTACATCGACAACAATTTCGGGCATGTCAGAATAACGCACGACGAGTACGCCGCGAAGGAGGCCCTGCTGCCGCTGGATTACACCATCGATGGCCTCGACAGCGCCGGAGCCGACGCGATGATAGATGAGCTGGAGGGGATTGACATCGTGCAGGGGGTCCTGCCGAGGATCAGGTTCCCGGCGGTGGTTCAGGCTGCCGACAGCGTGGTGAGGATGGTCGGAGTGGGGATTGAGCCCACCCGGGAGCAGAAACACGGCGCCCTGTCGGGAGATGTAGCTCAGGGCCGGATGCCTCAGACCGACAAAGAGATACTCGTCGGCAGCGGCCTGCTGCACCAACTGGATGCGGAGCCCGGTGACCAGATATCTATCATATTCTCAGATGCCGGGGAATCGCCTCAGGAGGTCACCTTTGACGTAGTGGGGAGCAGAGAATCTGGGGTATCGGGTCTGGACGACAGCTTTTTCTACCTGCCGCTGGAGACAGCCAGAGGTATTTTGGGGTTGGGAGATGAAGCGACAGAGATGCTCATCTTCTCCTCGCAGGCGGGTTTGGCCGGGGACCTGCAGGGGGAGGTTGATGCACTGCTGGTAGAGAGAGGATCCACCGACTACACCACGGTGGTATGGAACCAGGCGGATGCCTTCGTGGAGTTTTTCTACGAGATGACCAGGATCATGGACCTGGTCTACGTGATGTTCATTGTCATGGGCGCGGTGGTGCTCTCGACGACTCTGACCATGGTCGTCAGGGAGAGGACTTCAGAGATCGGTATGATGGCAGCTTTGGGGCTCACAAGCAGAGATATCGTCAAGGTTTTTACTCTCGAGGGCATCTTTATGGGGTTGATCGGAAGTCTGCTCGGAACAGCGGCTGGTGGTCTTTTAACCTATCACTATTCGCAAGCGGGACTGTATGCGGAGGAGTTTGCCATGCTGTCGACTGAGCTGGACCTTCTGATCGAGCCTGTCTTTTATTTCGCCTTCAGTTTTCAGAATCTGATGGCCAGCTTTGCCATGGGAGTGGTAGTTGTGGCGTTCGCCTGCCTGTACCCGGCTTATCAGGCGGCGAAACTCAAGCCAGTTGATGCCCTGCATTTCATTGATGAGTGAATCCCTTACGACTCATCTGGGCGGCAGACGACAAAGGGTTTGTGCGGCTTAAACTCTTTTGAGTTTCACCGCAGGGTACATGACCTTGTCCCTGGTCCTTTCTGGAGGTCTACGCGGTGTATGAATAAACGCCGGGCCGCGGAGGTCGAGCGGCCCGGCGCTGGCTGCATTGACCTGACACAATAGATGAGCAAGACGTATAAACTCGCTGCATTGGACAGCCTGCAGCAAAGACACAACGGTAGGTGCTCAACAGTGGGCTGGAGTTGATACCGCCGGCAGACCCAGGTCGGGAAGGTGACGCGAGGTGCCCAGATTACGTACGTGCTTGATACGGATTTTAAAGCGGTTGAGGCAGCAGGCTGTGATCTTATGTGTCGTCACTTTCGTTGCAAGGGGCAGGGCACTTGGTCACCGTCTTTCACTACCCGCTGCCGCTGCTGAGAGGCTCCATCCGCTTGCCAGCCGTATGAACTGATTTACAGAAGCGCCGAAGACACTGCGGTCTGCAGCCGGGAATGCTGGAACGCAGTTTTCGATCTGTGAAGAATGAAGGCGACTCGACACAAACGACTGTAAGCTGGGGCCCTACCCCCCCGGAAGGGTGTTGACATGGCAAAAAAGAGATTGAAACTCGCAGGCGCCGCAGCTTTGCTGCTGGTGGCAGGATTGCTCGTGCTTTCAGGCGGGGTCTTTGTGCAGGAGGGTAATCCACTGCCTGTTCTGTGGGGCATCCTCAGGCTGGAGTTTTCCCGGGGCGACGTGGTCAGAATTTCACCTCAGTGGGATGGAATGCTTATGATCAGGGCAGGTCAGGGACTCAGTCCACTGACCGAACACCTGGGCGATCACGGATGGCAGCTTGAGGAGCAGCTCGGATCTATGGCCTTTTATGCCGCGGGTGACAACCGGCTGTCGGTTCATCTTCGCATGTTCACGCGCTGGTATGTGATCTGCGATCTGGATCTGCACAGAGAGTGAAGGCTCAGGCGGGACCGACAATGTCCCCAGTTCGCGGTGTTCGCAGCATCACTGAGCTGCAAGCAATGGGGCGACGGTGCATTCACCTGGTGTCCACCCCGCCTGCAGCTCAGCTGGTTTGCGCCCTTTGCTGCGGGGGGCAGAGGGGCCCGCGGGGTTGGCCTGCCTGCCCCCTTAATCGGCCAGCTGCTTTTTTTGTCCTTCAGCATTCTGTGCTTGCCGCAGTTTGCAGAAGTGGTGCATCCCTGCTAACGTCAGGGGCAGGGCGATGGTGAGCATGATTGCCGGAGACACAGGTTCAGCAAGAAGGTGGACCCGGAATATGGATGTGGCGTTCAACCCCACGTGAATCAGGATGGGTGTCCATAAGGAGCCACTCCACAGGTAGCAGAGCCCGAGCAGAATGCCGCCGAAAAATGCGTAACTGCCCTGCAAAATATTCAGGTGAACTGCCCCAAACACCGCAGATTGGACCAGGATTACTACCGCGGCCGAGAAATTCCGGCTCATCCGGTTCATGACTATTCCGCGGAAAGCGACCTCTTCAACTGTTGGTATGGCAATACCCATAGTCAGAAGCGAGGCGAGCAATCCGGGCTGCAGAGCCATCTGTTTTATCATCTCCATGTGCTGTGCGAACATCTGGTGAAGCTGCAGAAGATCAATGAGAGAAGTCAGCAGCAGGCACAGTCCCGCACCCAACAGGAGGGCGGCTCCTCCACTGACTGCAGATACGGGCTCAAACTGACAAAGCTCCCACAGGCTTTCTCCTTGCACCCGGACCATGATCCAGTAGATGCTGAGAGCCACCGCTGCTGATGCGGCAGTGATGAAGGCGAGGGACTGGCTCAAAAACGCGTCCAGGGCAGCGGGATCCGCGCTGTGAGCAGCCCCGAAGTAGATACCGGCTGCGACGCCGCCGATGATCTGAGTGGCCAGGTATATGCTCGCTATCAGCAGTACGTAGCCAAGGTCCTTTGCGTACGGCTTTGCATCTCGGGGCATCTGTCGGTCTCCCCTTCCACATTTGAAGCGGCCTGATGATACTGACTCAGAGACGAGCTTCAGTATACAACATGATAAAAACAAGATTGCCAAAGCGGTCAGTGTTTCAGGAGACAGGCCGTCTGGCCTGGTGTGCAGCTGAGGACAGATTGGTTAAGGTGGGGTATTGGCGCATCAGCTGACCCCACCTTACGCGACGCATCTGCTGCCGGGCTGAAGTTTTTAACAACTGATGCAGCCAAAGGACTATCCGCTTTGCCTGCAGACTTGTTCGAATATCCGGAGAAAGTTGCCTCCCAAAAGCTTGCTTATATCAGATTCAGCGTAGCCGCGCCTGATGAGTCCTTCGACGAGGTTGTGCAGCTGGTGCGGTCCACTGAATCCCTCGGCGTGTCGGACTGACGGGGCAGTCCCCACTGCTTCATTGTAATCAGCCACGACGGAAGGGTACAGGGTGGCCTGTTGTACCGTGCCGGCCTCATCGGAGCTGTGGTCCGGGGTGTTGTCGCTGCCGAAGCTGACGTGGTCGATTCCCACCAGGTCGACGACATAATCGATGTGGTCGATGTAGTCATCAAGTGAAGGGCGGCCGCTATTTTTCCAGCAAAGCGGGCCCCAGGGAGTCAGGCCTATGATCCCGCCCTTCTGCGCCACCAGCTTCAGCTCATCATCATGCTTGTTGCGCGGGTTATCGGTTACATTCCTGGGGTTGGCGTGGGAGAAAATCACTGGATCGCTGCTTTCCGCAATGGCATCCAGGGCTGTCTGACGGCTGCTGTGCGACAGGTCGACAACGACACCAAGTCGGTTGAGCTCGTGGATCATCTGGGCACCGAACTCGGTGAGTCCCCGGTCCTTTTCCTCGGTGCAGCCTGTCCCCAGGTAGTTTGCCCGATTGTAGGTAAGCTGCATGGCTCTGAGACCAAGCTGATAAAACACCCTGAGCAGATGAAGGCTGTTTTCTATCGGGTGCGGATCCTGAAACCACAAGATCAGTCCGACGTCTCCGGAATCTCTTGCCCTTTGCAGGTCATCGATGTCGTGTATCACTCTGAGGTTGTTTTCCGGGTCATCAGCCAGACTGTGGATCTGAGCGATTGCCCGGCAAGCCTCCCGGAAGCCCTGAGAGGAGTGAGGTATGGTCAGGAACATGGCATCCAGTCCGGACGCCAGCACATCCGGGGCGCACCCCGTGAAATCTCCATCGGCAAAAATGCAGCCGTCGAAAACGAAGCTGCTCTGCAGTACTTGCATTTTTGTCACCCTCCTGTCAGCGGACATCTCGCGGTTTTCGATGTCGGCTTATTTTGGCAGTTTTTTGCGCGGGTGCTTCGTGATGCTTTGGCCCAGGTCGAGCCGCGGCGCGTAGCAACAGCCTCAGCTGTTGGGGAGAGATGGTCGGTATTTGGGTATTTTACCGCACCTCTGACGCCGCGGCTCCGGTGTCCTGAATGATCCGATGTACTCCTTCTTCATCTGTCTTTGCAACCCTTCGTCACCCGGCCTTTCAGACCTGCCTGCGGGAGGAGGCCAGATGGATTCGGAGAATAGGTTTCTAACCCTGACGTGACAGAGAGGAGGCTGTTTATGAACCGCAGGAGTGGTGCACTCAGAATGCTGTCCGAAGCGTGGAGAAACGGCGTCTGCACCGATTTTAACCGTGGAAACATCTACTACGAGGAAGACCTGCATGGTTCTGTGTATCACCACGTTCGATGCCTTTCTGACGACCATATTGTGCATATAGATGCTCTGAAGCACCGCAAGCAATTGGGAAACTGGTCGCCTGATATAGTAATCTGCAGCAGCGAACACGTAGATGTCCTGCTGGAGCTGAAATATGCTCCCTGGATCGACATAAGCCAGTACGGCTTCGACCAAGGCTGCCTTGATGACGTGCACAAGTTGATAGATATAGCCCGGCGGGCCAATGCAGAGGACACCGGGCTCACCTGTGAGCTCAAGGTTGATCCTCACGGACAGGGTGAATCGCAGAAAGGCGGGATCTACTACCTGGATGGAGCCACCGGGTACGCCTTTGGAGTCATAACGCAGGCTGATCGTCGGGACAGAACCAGGGTTACTGAGTGCATGCGGAACCTGGTAGAAAACTCGGATATTCCACTAGACCGCTTCTGGCTGTTTTATGCCTGGGTTCATTCATCCAGCCTTCCGGATTTTGGGTCTGTTGGCGGCCACGAGCTTCCGCTTTTTGAGTAACTGGTGAATCCCGCAGAAATGACCTGCAGTTATGATTGGATGCCTCTCTGAAGATTCCCTGCGGCTGCATTGCCTGCTGCTTGTGCAGCCTGTTGACAGGATTTATGGATGGCGGCTGTTGACAACGGTGCAAGTATGTGCCCAGATATCTCAATGCCTTAGCAGTCAATCACTTGACTAGTGGCCCAATGCAACTGCCGTCAAATGTGAGAGATTTGTGAACATTGACCGGCTTTGCTTGAGGAATTCTGCGCAGAAGGCTAAAATGCCGTTAAATAGGTTGAAGCAAAGTTGATTCAGATATTTCAGCTGAACCTTCCGCGAGGAGGGGCGGGGGGCCCAACTCTGCAGCCCTCTGGGTTGCTTGGGGTGAATCCTGGTTCGCCAGGTAGGGAGATCCCAGCTTCCGAACCCGACAGCTAACCCCGCAAGCTATTCTGGGGGTGTGCAGGTGTGTGTAATCATAGAGTTTTATTTGTTGGTACGAAGGAGAACTTCAATTCACTGTTCTGCAGGCCATTGGAAGATGGATTTTCCCTCCTCAGTGTGTGTAACTTCAGGCAAATGCTGGCTATATGCGAGGAGAAGCTGGACATCGACCTGGTTATTGTTGATTCAGCTTCAATGGACCGCGAGGTTCCGGAGCAAGTGTCCCTGCTCAAAAGACATGTGACAGCTCCCCTTGTTGTGCTGGTCTATATGGCAACATGGGTGTACAGGGAATGGCAACCTAAAAATACAGAGGGGGAGGCCCCCAGTTAGAGATGAAAGGAGGAGCCACCCCTCAGCATCCTGAAGACCTCCTGAGGTAGATA
>PUMD01000051.1 GCA_003551215.1 Clostridia bacterium
CCATGCGCCAGCCCGCCAGCTGCAGCAGCTCCCACTGGTCGCGCAGCCCGCTGGTGTGATGCATCAGGTGCTCTACGGTGATGGTGGGTCCAAAATCCGGCACCCACGGCAGGTATTCTCGTATGTCATCTTGCAGGCAGATCTTCCCATCATCCGCCAAAAGGAGTACGGCCATGCAGGTAAACTGCTTGGACACCGAGGCCACGTGAAACACAGTCGATGAAGTCACGGGTATAGAGTATTCCAGCTGGGCGCTGCCGTAGCCCCGCTTGTGGACAACATCCCCGCCCTGCAGCACGATAACAGCTGCTCCCGGGGAGTCCGGTCGGTCCCATTTTTCGAAAAGCTGATCGATTTTGTGCGATATTTCCGGTTGGAAATCAGACATAAATATCCTCCATTCGTCAATCGAAAAATATTTTGTTCTGCTTTCTTATTCTTCAGCGTCTCTGGTGAACCTTCCTGCAGCGGAAAAGGTCGCACCACTTCGTCTTGGGCAGCCGCATTGTCAAAACAAGCAGGTCTTGGCCCCTTACGCGCAGTAGGGTATATATGCGGATGCAGTTCTGTCAGACCGGAAGGGAGTAGATATGAGGAGATTTGCCGAACGCATGCGGGGGGTGCAGCACTCGGCCACCATCGAACTGAGCGATCAGATAAAGACAATGCGAAAAGACGGCAGGGAGATCATTTCTCTGGCGGCGGCGCGACCAGATTTTGACACACCCCGGGTGGTGAAGGAAGCCGCGGTGGATGCCCTCCGCCTTGGGGCGCAGTACACAGAATACACCGAATCCCGCGGCCTGCCCGAGCTGCGTGAGGTCGTGGCAGACAAGCTCAGCCGCGAAAATGATCTGCAGGTGGACCCCGACAGGGAGCTTCTCATCACAGTTGGAGCGCGGGAGGCCATATTCTGTGCCCTGCAGGTCCTGGTTGACCAGGGGGATGAAGTCCTGGTGTTCGACCCAAGCTGGCTTAGCTATCGTTGGGCGATCAGGCTTTCGGGGGGCCTGCCCGTCGGGGTTCCTCTGCGGCAGGAGGCGGATTTTCACCCCGACCCCGAGGAGATGCTCAGTCTGGCCTCCGACGATGTCAGGGTACTGGTGCTGAACAGCCCCAATAATCCCACCGGCGCGGTTTTCACCCCAGCAGAAATGCAGCAGATAGCCCGAATAGCCCGGGAGCGCGACTGGGTGATCATTACTGACGAGATATACGAGGATTTTCTGTATGGGGACCACCAACACGTCAGCCCGGCTGCGCTGCAGGGCATGAAGGACCGGACTGTCACGTGTAACTCCTGTTCGAAGGGGTGGGCGATGACCGGCTGGCGGGTGGGATACGCCGCAGGACCCGCAGACATCATCGACCGCATGCTGGCGGTGCATCAGCACCTGGTTTCATCACCCTGCGCCTTTGCCCAAAAAGGGGCCGTGGCTGCCTTTACTCACGCCAGGGAAGCGGTTTTTGACATGGTTGACTCATACCGCCGCCGCAGGCAGCTTTTGCTGGAGGGCCTTGGGGGATATCCCAGGGTTGAATTTGTGCCTCCGGAGGGCGCCTGCTTCTTCTTTCTGCGCTTTCCCGGGGCGCAGATAAACAGCGAGCAGCTGTCACGGCATTTTCTCCAACAGTGCGGTCTTGCCATGACGCCGGGGGCCGCCTTCGGAGAATACGGAGAGGGGTATCTGCGTCTGTCCTTCGCCGGGGTTGACGAGGGGATGATCCCCGAGGTTCTGGACAGGCTGAAGCGGGGTACTGAGCAACTGCAGTAAAGCCTACTTGATAGAGGGGATGTTTAGACATGGACAGCATATACCGAACGAGGATGCGGCGTTTCCGGCAGTGGATGGTCGACGAAAAGATCGATGCTTCCTTTATAATGATGTCCTCCGACCTGCAGTATCTTACCGGCATCAGGCGGCAGCCGCACAACCCAACTGACGATGACAAGCACGCAGACGAACTATACGGCGCCTTTATCAGCCCGGAGGGAGGACCGCTGTTTGTGGTTCCCCGCATGGGGGCCAGCTCCTATGTGCGTAAGCAGGCTGAGGACAAGCCCTGGATTGAGGACATCGAGGTTGTGGACGACGGCGATAGGCTGTGCCCCGTCGCCGAAGACCTGCTCGACAGGTTCGGTTCCCCGCGGAGGCTGGGCGTATCGGGGCGGGCGTGGGCCCGGACGCTCCTTCTTTTTCAACGGGTGTCCGATGAGATACAGTTCACTGATGCATCGCAGAAGATCGCAGCCATGCGGGCAGTAAAGGACGCCAATGAGCTGTGCGTGATGCGTGAGGCAGGCGAGATGACCGACCGCGTTTTTGCAGCCGTACTCAAACGGCTGCGGCTGGGAATGACCGAGTACGACATTGCCCGGGAAGTTGACCACCAGATGATCATCTGCGGAGCGACGGGAGCTTCATTTCACACCGGGATAACGGTGACCGGCGATGACATTCCCCGCAGGGACACCCAGCACAGAAATGGGGACACCGCCCTGCAGCCCGGTGCGGTGATCGCCTTCGATTTCGGTCTCATCTGGAAAGGTTATGTGTCGGATTTCGGCCGTACTGTGTTCTGCGGAGAGCCCGACGAGGAGTTCAAAAGGTATCACGATGTGGTCATGCGGGCGCAGGCGGAGGCCATAGAAGCTATGGAATCCGGACAGATAACTGCAGCCGGGCTGAACCGGGTTGCTCGCAGTGTGATAGAGGGCGACGGCCTGGGGCAGTATTTCACTCACCGGCTGGGCCACGGAATTGGAATAGATGTGCATGAGCCTCCCTTTTTGTACCAGCTGGATGAAACCACCCTCCAAAGCGGTATGTGCTTTACGGTGGAGCCCAGCATCAGGATACCGGGACGGGTGGCAGTCAGAGTGGAGGATGTGGTGCAGGTCACAGATTCTGGCGGTGTGCCCCTCAGCAATTTCAGCCGCGATTATCTGGTTATCTGATCGCTGCGATGGATGGGGAGGAGAAGATGCCGACCGGCGCTTCGAATGCAGAACAGATTGACCCCGAGCGGCGGTTTTCGAGGGGAGGTCAGCCGGGCGCCGGTGGCGAAAAGGACAGAAGATAGGTTGCTGCGTTGAGACCTGATTTGAAGGGGGCGTCTGACATGTTCGAGGAGTTCGACAGACAGATAATAGGCGATCTTTACCTTTCCCGCAGGGGAATGGATTTTCTGACTCAACTGGTGGAGAATTTCGGCGCGCGTTTCGGGGGCAGCGAGGAGGAACGGCGGGCTGCCCGGTTTATCCAAGACCATTTTGCCGACGTGGGCGCGCACAATGCCTGGACGGAGGAGTTCAGCTGCCGGGGCTGGAGGAGGAAGGAGACCAGGCTAGTCAGCACCGATCCGGTATCCAGGGAGTATGACTGCATAGCTTTGCCCTTCTGCCCGCCGGGCGAAGTTGAGGCTCCCCTGGTGTATCTGGGTGACGGCCACCCGCAAAAATACGCAGAGAAGCAGGACCAAATAGACGGAGCCATCGTTATGGTCAACACTGCAACTCCCCGGTTTTACCACCGTTCGATGCACCGCGGTGAAAAACTCGGGCGTGCGCTGGAGGCCAACGCGGCTGGTTTCATATGGATGAGGGGAGCGCCGGGAGGACTGCCCGAGACCGGGTCTGCCCGGTTCGGCTACGCCTGCGAGGTGCCGGCCATTTCCGTCTCCTACGAGACCGGTCATGAGATCCTGCGTGCCGCCGGCGAAGAAGGCGTCCGGCTGCGGATTACCTCCAGCAACCAGGTCTACGACACCACCTCGCTGAACGTCGTAGGAGAGCTCACCGGCACAGACAGGGCCGATGAGGTAATAGTGGTGGGCGGTCACTACGATGGTCACGATATAAGTCAGTCGGCGGCCGACAACGGCGCGGGTATAACCGTGGCGGCAGAGGCGCTCCGCGCGCTGGTGCCGCATGCCGATAAGCTCAGAAGGACTGTCAGATTTGTCGGGTTTGCTCAGGAAGAGATGGGGCTTTTGGGTTCAGAAGAGTACGCCAAAAAGCACGGTGAGAAATCAACCGAATTCATGCTGAACCTCGATGGAGCGGGCAGGGGGGACAGAACTACCCTCGTCCTGCAGGGCTGGCCGGAATCAGTCAGCTATTTTGAGCAGATGGTCAAAGACATGTATGAGACCGACATAACCGTGGGAGATTCATTTGGCCTGTATTCAGACATGTATCCATTTGCCAGCCGGGGAATTCCCGCCGCCAGCCTTTCCTCTTCCTCGCCGGCTTCTGACGATGCCCCGCGGGGATACGGCCACACCTACTGGGATTCGCTGGATAAAGTCAACCCCAGATTTCTTCAGATGGATGCTGCGCGGGTGGCCAGAATAATACTGCGTCTGGCCGCGGCCGATGAGATACCCATGCAGCACAAACCGGTTGAGAAGGTCCGCGAACGCATCGAAGAGATGGGGCTGGATACCGTGCTCAGGTACGAAAACCGGACAGTGCCGGGGACTGAATAAGCGTCAACAGAGACGGGGATAGCGGCCGGCGCCCCTGAGAGCTTGCGGGAGCTGGCCGCTTTGGTTTCGGACAAGACAGCGTAGGTCCAGGGGGCGGGCGAGTTTTATTTTTGACGAAGCTGCACTGAATGGGCGCCTCTGACTGACGTGAAGAGCTGTCCCGCAGGCAGCATCATCCGTTGCGGGCCTTTCTCAGCTGCCCCAATGGTGGCTCAACGCCGAGTCGGTCGACCGCACAAAGGATATACGGATGACCGTCTGCCGATCATCCCAGGGATTACCATCAAATGACGCCGGAGATCTACGCCGGTGCACCATACGAGGGGTTGTCCGGCGGATCCGGCTGGGCCTTTGTGCATCATACCGAGGGTTTTAACTGCGGGCAGTCAGACCGATAGATTGTCAATCCCTCAGTGCTGATGTGGTGAAAGACCCGTACCTTAGAAGCTGCGGGCGATTGTCCGGAGGGAGGATGGCGAATGAGTGAGAAGACCAAAGGCGGCTTCTCCGCCGCCGCATTTATGATGGGAGCTGCGATGGGCGTTATCGCCGGCGTATTGGTGGGGGGTAAAACTTCACTGAGTATCATAATAACGGGACAGGGCTCGGTGGGATGCACGGAAGTCTATCCAGCATGTGAGAGACCATGCTGCCCGGATGGGGAGTATAGATACCGTGTTGACCGGGATTCCGACCCCGGGTAAGTGGCCAAAAAGCAACACCCCTGGGGTTTGTCGGCCTGCTTGGAAAAAGTGCAGGCTGGGTGGAGTATTTGACGGGTAAACCGCCTTGCAGTCCACTCAGACGTTTTCTTCGGCAGCTGTGAGGCAGTGCAATGAGGAGGGATAATTTGACCGAAAGGCTCTACTGCAGGGATCCGGAGTTGAGGCAGTTTGAGGCGCGTGTGATCCTCGTCATAGACTGCGGCAGCAATAAAGCGGTCCTATTAGATCAGACGGCTTTTTTCCCCGAAGGGGGAGGACAGCCCGGTGACCGGGGAACGCTGAACAGCTGCACCGTGGTAAACACGACAATGAGAGATGATGGTCAGATACTGCACTGGGTCAGCGACAGTGGCGATGTACCGCAGGTCGGCGACGAAGTCACCGGGGAAATTGACGCTCAGCGCAGGTTCGATCACAGCCAGCAGCACAGTGCCCAGCACCTGCTGAGCCAGGCGCTGCAGCAGACAGCGGGCTGGTGCACGACTGGGTTTCACCTCGGCAGCGATACATCAACTGTTGATCTGTCGACGGAGGAAGCTGAGTGGGAGGACCTGCTGAAAGGCGAGCGTTTGGCGAACCAGATGGTCTTCCGCGACATCACCCGCTGGATAGACATTTACTCCTGCCCCGAAGACCTTCCCGCCGTATTGAGAGGTGAAACCGGCGATGATGTGGACGATTATCTGAGTGGTTCATCCGGTGGCCTGCGGGTGGTTTCCTTCGGTGATTTTGATGCCACTCTTTGCGGAGGTACCCACGTTTTTACAACTGGCGAGATCGGCCTCATCAAGGTGCTGAAGACCGAGACTGTGCGGAGGTGCGTGCGCCTGCATTTTGTCGCCGGATGGCGTGCGGTGCAGTTTTTTGAGGAGTACCGCGACACCGTCGATCAGCTGACCGGGCTTTTTACCACCGGGCGCGAGGAACTTATCGAGGTGGCAGAGAAAATGAGGAAGGAAAACACAAGCCTGCTGAAGGAAAACAGCAGACTGCGATCGAGGCTTCTGGCCCGGGAGGCTGAGGACCTGCTGGATGAAGCCGAGGGCCTGCCCGACGGTACTCCGATTGTCGCTGACATCCTGCAGGGAGGAATGCAGTACATTCAAAAGCTGGCCGGTCAGCTGCAGCAGAAGGAGAACGTCGTGGTGCTTCTCGCCGCGACAGAAGATGGCACGGCCCAGTTTGTGTTCTGTCGACCTCCCCGACTGCCGGTGGACTGCTCTGAACTGCTGCGGGAGCTGGTCAGTCCCCTGGGAGGTGGAGGCGGAGGCCATCCCGACCGCGCACAGGGAGGGGGGGTTTCATCAAGCGAGGCCAAAGACATTGTGCAGCGCGCCCGCGAGGTCTTTGAGGATGCAGTGGATAAATAGGGCTGCTGCCGGGAGAGGGGAGCGCCAAAATGGATGCAGCCGATGTCAGCTTTGATCGATACTATCGATACGACGAGATTATGTCCGCAATGAAGGCCCTGCAGGAGGAATATTCTGAGTTGATGCAGCTTGGGTGCATGGGCAGAAGCCATGCGGGTCGAGCGGTGCCTGTGATGACGGTGACGGCTGCGGGGGATAGTTCCGCCCGGCGTCCGGCTCTGTACGTAGACGGCAATATGCATGCCGGTGAGGTTACCGGCTCCATGGCGTGTCTTTACCTGATCAGGTATCTGGCGGGGCAGTACGGCGAGGATGATAGAATAACCGGGCTCCTGCGCCGCCGCACCTTCTACGTGGCGCCGCGGGTTAATCCCGACGGTGCTGAGAAATACTTGACCGGCCCACATTACCTGCGCAGCAGCGTCCGCCCCTATCCAGATGACCGGCTGAAGGACCGGCCGGGTCTGCACCCCGCCGACGTGGACGGTGATGGTCGGATACTCACCATGCGGGTACGGGACGACCGCAGGGGTGGGTGGAAGAAGTCCGCGCGCGACTGCAGGCTCATGGTCGAGCGTCTTGCAGACGACCGGGAGGGACCATTTTACCACCTGTACCGGGAGGGCTTTATAAAGGACTACCGGGGCTATCCCTTTGATGTGCACAGTACCCCGTGGGGGCTTGATACCAACCGCAATTTCCCTTCAAACTGGAGCACTGACCTTCCGGGCGGTGGTCCCTACCCAACCTCAGAGCCGGAGGTCAAAAACATCATCGATTTCGTACTGAAGCACCCGAACATCGCCGGGGTGCAGGCGCTGCACACCACCGGGGGCATAATCTTCCGCAGCCCCTACGTCTACCCCGATGAGGAGATGAACCGTACCGATTACGAGTACACAGTGAAGATAGCCCGCCGGGGCACCGAATACACCGGTTATCCCGATGTGTCCAGCTATTCGGGGCCCTACGCGGCCACTATCGTGGACTGGGCCTACGAGACACAGGGACTGATTGCATATACACCCGAGCTTTGGGACCTGAACCGGAGGGCGGGTATAGAGCGGGACGAAGGCAGCCATCGTCCGCCGGCCTTTGCCGAATCGGAAGAGCGGGGCATCAAGCTGCTCCGTTTTAGCGACCGTTATGCGGCCGGAGCCGGCTTCATCGACTGGCACGAGGCACAACACCCCCAGCTGGGCAGGGTGGAGATAGGAGGATGGGAACCCAAGTTCTTTTTGCAGAATCCGCCGCCGGCGCTTCTGGAGGGTGAGTGCAGAAAAATCGCTTCCTTTTTACTGTCTCACGCCGAGGCGCTGCCGGAGGTCCGGGTGGACGAAATGACCTGCCGGCAGGTAAGACCGGGAGTGTTCAGCATTGAGGCGGTCATCAGCAATCACGGGTATCTGCCGACTTCGGTTACACAGAAGGCGCAGGAGATGGAGGCGGTCCGCGAAGTTACCGCCGAACTGCACACTCCATCAAAAAGCGAGCTTCTGTCCGGCAGGCAGCAGCACAGCATCGGTCATCTCGACGGATATGGAGCGGGTCGCCACCGTCCGCACCGGGGAAGCGACGACCCGGGCCGGCGGGCCCGGCGGCTGCGCTGGATTATCCGGGCCGAGTCTGGTGAGAAGGTGACGCTGCGGGTTGACGGACAGCGAAGCGGCCAGCACGAGGAAACGGTCAGTTTGTGACTCCGCATCTGTGGGTGCGGGATCGCCGCGCTGTCCGCACAGACAGAACACGGGTCAGCCGCAGGTGGGCTCACTCCAGCCCGGTTTGCACTTTCGCAGTTCGCGGTCGAACGGAGACCGGCGCAGCATCTCGTCGTACTGCTTCTGTGCGCGGGTCAGCACCTGCTCCTCGTCGACCGTCAGGACCTCGCGGTCGCGCATTACCACCCGGCCGCCCACCACCACCGTCTCTACATCCTGCCCCGATGTGGCATAGGCCAGACGGTACACGGGCATGGACCTGGGGTGCTGGTGGGGCTGATGAGTGTTGATAATTATCACATCTGCCAGATTACCCTCGGTCAGCGAGCCCAGCTGTTCACCTGCCCCCAGTGCCCGGGCAGCATCTATCGTGACCATCTCCAGCAGCCGGCCGGGCTGCAGCAGGCTTTCGTCCCCTTCATGTATCCGGTGAATTATGGCGGCGTGCCGCATATCCTTGAACAGACAGAAGGTGCGGTCGGGGCCGGAGCCGTCAGTGGCTATAGCCACATTGACTCCCTCCCTGAGCAGCTGGTTTACCGGGCACCAGCCGCGGACCACGGCCCGGGCGCTCGGACAGTGAGCCACGCTGGTCTTTGTTTCCGCCAGTATGCTTACCTCCCGTGGAGTGATGCCGGTGCAGTGAGCCAGCAGGGTTTTGGGTCCGAGGATGTCAAGGTGGTCGTGGGCGTACTCTATATTGCCGCGGTAGGCATGAGAGTTTATGGGCAGGCCAAACTCCCGGGCCAGGCTGACTACGCCTTCTGTCTGCTTGCGCAGTCGGTCGGCGCCCAGTCCATCGGGGTCCCCGATGCGGGACGGGCTTACGTGTACCGTCGTCAGGCTGCCCAGCTCTGCATCGGCGGACATCTGGCAGATCTGGCGGGTAACTGCTAGCGCCTGCCTGAGTGTGTGGCTGGCTGTACGCGGGTGTCCGTCCTCGTCATAGCTGGTGACTTTCTTTGGCCAGGGAGGCAGCCCGGGCCCGACTCCCAGAAAATCCCGTATGCCCACCTGTGCGGTGCCTTCTGCATGTCTTACAGCCCACACAGGATGGTCGGTGCGTGGTATATTGCCCAGCATGGAATAACCGGAAGTGACGCCGAATTTCACCCGTTCCAGGGCGGAGAGCATTGCTTCGGTCTTCCAGAAATTTTCCGTTGAGTAGCGGAAGTATATTGCCTCCGCCACCTGCAGCCAGTCTCCACCCGGTCGGTCACCCAGGGTCTTGACCAGTCCATGACCTGCATGACCGTGAGCATCTACGAGACCAGGCATTACCGTCTTTGCATCCGCGTCGATCACCTCTGAGGCTGACCACTGGATGTCCGGTTCGCCCACATAGCAGATGGATTCCCCCTCGATAAGCAGAAGGCCATCCTCGATTATCCGCCGTTTGGGGTCCATGGTTACGATCGTACCGCCCTCGATCGCCAGATCGGCCTCTTTTCGCATTGGTTTCACCTCAAGTAAAAGGATAGTGGCGCTGTACGCTTTTCTTTCCTTTCTTCTGTCGTGGTAGGAATCCTGCCTCCGGGGCATCGGCCGGCTGGGTCAGGCGACCGGGCCGCCTGGCATCTTGACAGCCGGATCGGGGGAATATAAAGTCAGAAGCACATACCCAGCAGGGGTATGTGGCACAATGATTGCATCCGGATTGGAGGTGATGCCTGTGGGCTTTTGTGAGAGCTTTGAGGAGCATTTACTGCTGGTAGACGGAATGTCCTGTACCCACTGCACTGAAGCAGTCAGACAGGCGGTTGCCGCATTGGACGGCGTGCGAAGGGTGAAAGTTGACCTCGATAGCGGTGAAGTGTCGGTGGTCGGCAGCGGACAGACTGCCCGGGAGGACATTGTCGGCGCCATCCAGGAAGCCGGATACGAAATCCGCCGGTAGTATCGGTAACGATAGATGTAGGACGATCAGGGAGGTGTCCTGCTGGTGAACTCGCTTGACAGCCAACAGAAAAAAGAGCTTCTGGACCGGTTGGCACGAATAGAAGGACAGGTGCGCGGGGTATCGCGCATGATTGAGGAGGACCGCTACTGTGTGGATATCCTGGCGCAGGTGAATGCTGCCCGCAATGCGTTGAAGAAGGTTGGGCTGAAAGTTCTGGACAGCCACATTCAGGGCTGTGTTCGTACTGCTTTGCGCGAACGGGAGGACGGCCAGATCATCGAGGAGCTGCTCCGTGTCATTGAGAAATTCACCGATTAAGCGGCAGAGAAGCTTTTATCGCTGTACCAAAGGGACAACAGGGACACCGGCAGAGAGGAGAACAGCTGATGGGCGGGTGGCAAAAGCTCAGCGACGATGTCAGGCAGCGTTGGAATGCCAACGCCGAAAACTGGGATAAGTACATGGGAACAGACGGCAATCGGTTCCACCTGGAGCTGGTCCGCCCTGCTGTTGAGGAGCTGCTCGGCACCGTTGAGTCAAAGAAGGTTTTGGATGTGGGCTGCGGTAACGGAAATTTTTCGCGGAGGCTGGCCGATCGCGGGGCCCGGGTGGTGGGGATCGATCTAAGCTGCCGGCTCATTGAACGCGCCCGCAGCAGGCTCCAAAGCTGCGATGACCGGATCTCCTACCGGGTTGTGGATGCGACCGATTTTGATGCTCTCATGGGGCTTGGCGAGAGGTCTTTCGATGAGGCGGTGGCAAATATGGTGCTTATGGACATGTGGGACCTGCAGCCGCTCGCTGCTGCTCTGAGGCGACTTCTGAAACCAGGGGGTTGTCTTGTTTTCTCCGTTTTGCATCCCTGCTTTCGGACCCCGGATGTGAGCATGATTTACCAGGAGAGCGATACTGGGGGTAATCTGCAGGCAAGGCGTCTGATACAGCTGGGTCAGTACATTCAGCCGCAGACGTGCAAAGTCACGGCGATCCCCGGCGAGAAAGTTCCCTCGAGGTACTTCCATCGGCCACTTCATGCCCTGCTGGATGCCTTTTTTGACCAAGGCTTTGCTCTCGACGGCCTGCGGGAGCCGGTGTTCTGCAGTGAGAAAGACAGACGCAAGCCGGGCTTCGAATGGATTGATATTCCTCCGCTTTTGGTCTGCCGCCTGCGGGTCATCTCCGATTATGAGGTGGACTGATTTTCATCAGCAGAGATTGCAGATTGACAACTCACACCCCCGCCGGCCTCTTTACCGATCTTTAGCGAGAAAGCCTCGCCCGTGAAAACGGGCGGGGATGAATCGCTGTTGGAAGCATAAAATTGCGTAGGCAAAGTATATATAATTACAATATAAGTGAATATTTGGGTGGTTGTTGCAGGTAATCGCCTGCAATGTAAAATATTCAGGGTGTATCTGAAACTGCATTGGATTGTATCTGCTTGCTGTGCAAGCATACAGCCTGTGGCTGTAAAGATACAATCTGTATTGCAGACAGTGAACAAGCAGCAAACGATCTGCCTGCATGGTAAACAGTGCAGGTGCCTGGGTCGGTATATCCGTATCCCAGGAG
>PUMD01000046.1 GCA_003551215.1 Clostridia bacterium
CGGCGCCAACGTCATAGTGCCGCCGGCGGGAAACCAGCAGCAGATCGCCGAAAGAATGAAGGCCGCGGAAGCGGGAGAGATACAGTGCTGGGACTGGTGGCTGTGCCACAGGCCGCTGGATCAGTGAGGTAAAGCAACGATGATGAGGAGGGCGCAGGTGGGGACCATACACGCCTGCGCCCCGCAGCCGCCGCAAAAAGCTATCCTATCAGGTGAAACTCCCTTTGCCGACGGGCGGGGTACTCCACCCTGTCCTGTCTGAAGGTAACCGTCTCTTCGAGATTGATCCTCACTTTCTGCCCGTCCCACTCCGGAATCCGACGAACAACACACAGTTCAAGGGCATAGCAGGTGTCATTTCGTATGGGGTAATCCCCCTTGCCGTCGACGCCGTCCTGCTGGTCCCACACACCAATGGATGGGCCTGGTCCGTGGCCGTAATATCCAATCGGGTGGGTGCTGATGAAGGCATCAATTCCTTCATCCCTGGCTCGAGCCAGCGAGAGCGAAAGCACCTCGTTTCCTGCAGCTCCGGCAGCAAATTCTGAGGTCACAATATCCTGCAGCCGGTTGCAATCCTGCATGGCCTGCCGTAGGCCCAGCGGCGCCCTTTGCTCATCGGGCCGCAGCACGTAGGCCAGCTGCTGGGTGTCAGTCAGGAGTCCCAGATATTCGAGCCCCAGGTCACAAAACAGCATATCTCCGCGCCTGATGATGCCCTCCCGTAAGCAGCCCTCTCCCCTCCTGTGGGCGTGGACCTGCGGTTGAAACCATGACCGCAGCCCCAGCTTATGTATACGCTCACGCATCCACCACGACAGGTCATCTAATGTGGTGGTTTGCGCACTCACAACTTCGCTGCTGAAAGCTTGCTCGATGATGCGGTGGGCAATACCGACCGCATCGCGGTAGGCGTCCATCTCCGCGGGCAGTTTGTGATGCAGCCACCGGACGGCCAGTCCCTCAGCACTGACTAGGCGCACCGGAAAACCATCCAGTGCACCGAGCAGCTGCTGACGCAGGCTGTACGTCAGACCATCAGCATAGGCGCACAGCTGCGAGACATTGATACCTATGCGGTCGGGCCTGTTCTGCCGGACCACCCGACGCAAACACTGCCACAGGTCTTCTCTGTCACGCCGCCACACGTTTTCATAAGGGGAAGGAAAATCCACTGCGCTCAGCGCCATGCATTCTAGTTCATCTTCACCGCCGGGCTTCAGCGCCAGAATCAGAGTATCTCCGGTCGGCGGAAGAACGAGGTTCATATCGGCAGAAAGAACCGGCGGTACCAGCGTGGGGGCAACCGGGTCTTCATTGTCTTCCCGGCTTATCACAACCCACATGTCGATACCTTCCAACCGCATCATTTTTGCAAGAACCTGCTGCAGACGCTTCTTTGTCCAGCGGCTGCGCAGCTGCCTTTGCTTCCTCAACGGCAGTATTTCTGACTGTATATCTTTCACGTGTTCCTCGCTTTCCTTCACTCAAACCGCGGCTGCCCCAGTATCTCCCTGCGGGTATCCTCAGGTACATCGATGATCTGCTGCAGTACGTCCAGCCCCGCGTATCCCACGGAAAAGATCAGCTCAGTGAATGCTTCATCGTCCCATCCCAGCCGCTGCTGCAGTTCGGAGAGGTGCTTTTGACCGTAGTAATATATGGTCATGTATCCCGGCCACAGCTGCTGAAACCTCACCTGACCGCGCGCAGCGGAGCGGGAGAATCCCAGCTGCTGCTGGTAAAGAGAGACAACCTCATCTACAGGGCGGCCGAAATGATGAAGGTTCAGATCGGCGGTGATGCGGACGGCAGTATGCAGACGCCGCAGGGCGACAAACAGGGGAAAGGCGCGGTCGGGGAAAATGTCCTGCAGAAGTGTCTCCGAGCGGTGAGCCGCGCCCTCAGTCAACGGGCCTCCCCTGCTCATCAGGTGGCCGAGTTTGAAGCAGTCCGGAAGCGGAGAGCTCACCGTTTTTACGCGCTGAGCATGATGACCGGGATAGCACTCATGTATGGCCATCATCTTCATCCACCCCAGCGTTACCGCCCGGTAGTTGTGCTGATTCAGAAAGACCGCCCCCCTGAGGCTTTCCAGCAGGGAGTCAGGACCGCTGTAGCCGCCCCAGGGATAGGAGTCCTTCAGCGATTCGGGTACCGGCCAGACCTCGCAGGTCTCTCCCTTTGGCAGGGTAATGTAGCGCAGAGATTCGCTCCGGGCGCGCTTCACAAACTCCCGCATCAGCGGAAACATCTCTTCTGGCTCATCACAGCAGGGCAGCTCATCATCCAGTATTTCGCCAGGCGATCTGCCTGGGTCGATGTCGGCGGCTATTTTCCGGTAACGTTCCGCCGATCTGGCCACTTCCTCCTCATGCCAGCTCAGAAGCTCCTCCAGCTTTGTGCCCCAGACTCTCTGCAGGCGCTCCTGGTACGGGAGCGGTGCCACGTCATCGCCGCACTGAACCTGGCTGTCGGGGCAGTCGACAAAAAGGCGGGCCTTGTCCTCCACCGTGCCCGCCAGCTGCAGAAGGTGCTCTTTGCTCTCGATGTCCTCAGGCATATCCGAATCCTGCAGGCTTTGTTCCAAATTGTGCAGAACCTCTGTCAGGCTTACCAGGTATTTGCGGGTCATCCCCCGCCGGACTGCGCAGACCGTAGCAGTCCGGGCATGTGTTTCCTCCAGCAGTCTTTCTGCCTGCTCAAGGCGTCTCAGCAGTATGTTCAACCTCACCTGTGGATTTCGGTCATCCATGAGCAAAAGGGAGTTGATGCTGCCGTTCAACGAAGTCAGATAGCGAAAAGGAAAGGCCCGGTCATCAGCGAGACGGAATGCCAGCACATCAGAAAGGTTCTTCACCCGCAGTGCGGTGACGGCATCCAGGACATTCTGCGGCCGAACCTTATCGGCTTTGGCCTGCAGACGGCGCACCTCGCCCTGCAGGCTGGTGATGTTCTCCTCCGAGGGGATAAACAGCCTCTCCTCATGCTCCCCTCCGGAACCGTAACGGGTCCACAGGTTCACCATCAGATCGTTTATGTGGGCTGCATCAGGGGACAGTTGCAAGCTCAAGATCTTATCTCCTTTCCTGCAGTGTTCACTCACCAACCGTTGGATGCAGAAGACGGGTAGTCCTGCCTGCAAGCCGCCACTAGGTTTTCAACATCTCCGCCGGCATCTCCTGCCCCGAGGTATGGTACTGTCTGCCACACTTCAGAAGCTGTCTGCATTTCAGTCAGAGTCTCTTTGCTTTATGATCAGAATAGTCCAGCCCTTTTCAGCCGGGCAATATTTCCCGCAGCGTAGGCTGCACGAAAATCAGGAGGCCTGCCGGTGAAAAACTCGGAGCAATTCTCTTTGTTCAAAGGGGTAAAAATCAGTCTTGTACTGGGGTTTTTGATTGCCGGGGCAGTGGGCGAACTTCCGACCATGGCTTTCAGTCCGCTCAGTCCATTTCTGACGGCAGAATTCGCACTGACTGAGCTTCAGGTCGGTCTGGTAACTACAGCAATGGGGCTGGGATCTCTCATCGCCTCACTGCCCGCGGGGCAAATCGTCGACCGACACGGAACCAAAGTGGTGCTGATTGCCGGCACCTGCACGGCGGTGGCCACTTTGGCTGCTGTGTCGCTTTCGACCGGGTTTGCCTTCCTGCTGGGGGTGTACCTGCTTTCCGGCTCTCTGCGTCCCTTTACCGCCATCGCTTCAACAAAAGCCACCATGCTGACGGTCCCTGACCACAAGCAGGGAACTTTCATCGGGCTAGTTCACACGGGACCGTCGCTTGCCAGTGCGCTTTCTTCGGGAATGCTGCCCGGACTGGCGGTAGCCCTGGGGTGGCGCACGGGGGTGGGACTGGCTTCCCTGGCAGTGCTGCCGGTTATCTGGTGGCTGAAGACAGCACTGAAACAAAAGACAACCGTCCCCACCGGGGACAGCCGACAATCGGCAAACTTGAAAGAAGTTCTCGCTGATTCACGGTTTCGCTGTTCTCTGGTGATATGGACCTCTTTTATGGCTGGCCTCTTTGTGTTTTTGACTTTTTTCGTGCTCTACCTCACCGATGGGCTGGGCTTGAGCCCAACCACCGCTGGAGCCCTGATGGCCGGCACCCAGCTGGCAGCTATAGCCGGACGCCCCCTGTGGGGTGTAGCAGGAGACCGCCTGTTTGCCGGGGATCGCTACCGCACCGCCCTGTTTATGGGAGCAACATCCACCGTCGTTTTGCTGCTTTTGGCTTTGCTGCCCGCAGCGCCTCCACTGGGTGCGGTTTTAGCCGTGGCACTGGCGACCGGGGGAAGCATCATGAGCTCCCGTCCGGTGGGTACCACCCTATCTCTGCGGCTGGTGCCCAAAAAGCGGGCCGCCCCCGCACTGGCGGTGCTTTCTTTGGTAACATGGGCGGTTGCCATGCTGTTTCCTCCGCTGTTTGGATTCATCGTCACCGCCACCGGGTCCTGGAGGCTGGCCTGGATTCTTGCAGCAGCGGTCGTGGGCTTGTCGATTCCCGTCCTCATGATCCTGCGGCCCAGGGGGTGATTCTGGTGTGGGTAAGGACGGCATAAAAAGGTGCAGCATGTTCCAGATCGTGAACCACCACAGCGCGCTGAGCACCTCGACCGCCTCAGACTTCCCCCACCTGTGCAGAAAGCCGTCTGCTGAGAAGAAATCTGGAGTCTGGCTACTCATTAACACATACTGCAACCAGCATGATGATGCCCTGATCATCGGCACAAACAGCGAAAGGGAAGACCCCCGGAGGCGCCGCACAGCCGACCGCCTGAGGCATCTCCCCTTCTGTGATGATTCAACCAGCTGAGCTTCAGCGGGGAACCACATCCTCGACTTCTATAAACAGGCCCCACTGCTGGCCCTCGCCGCCCTCTTTTGCCTCCCAATGCACAAGCATCTGAAAATCACCAAAGTCACCTATGCCCCATTCCACCGTGATTTCATCATCTGCCTCAACGATAGGGGGGCCGATATTGACCTGCACGTGAGTCACCTCGGCCTGCATCTGGCCGAAGGTCTGCACGGAAGTATCGACTACCTCCCATTCCCACCCGTATCCGGTCCCGGTGAAAATCTCGTCGGGATCCAGCTGATCGACTATTGCAAAGGGCCAGAAAGCCCCTTCAGCAGCTGAAATCAACTGCCCGCCCATTTCGCCGGGGACTATTTCACCGTCAAACTCCGCCTGCACCACTTCTTCATCTTCTCCCAGCCAGAAGGTAACCTCATCATCGTCAAAACTAATCATGACCTCGGTGGTATCCTCGCCGTCTATCTCTTCGGTCCCTCGATGCTCGTAAATCGCAGTATGCCGCCCCGTTTCGGCCTCATCGCGGACATCTACCCAGCTCCACTGCAGCCGCTCGAACATCTCAATGAACTCGTTCATCTCTGTCGGGTTCTGCCAGTTGTCAACCGTTACTTCTGGTTCCTCTTCTTCCCCTTCTTCCTCCTCTTCCTCTTCTCCCAGGACCTGATCGACTATTTCATCTTCATCGAGGTGCTCCTCAGCAACGCCCCTTACCAGATTCAGCAGTCTTGGAACAAGGTTACAGCCACTCATCAACACCATCATACTCACAAGTATCAGCGACAGGATTGTCACCTGCAGGCCTCTCTTGAGGCGCATAGCAAATTAAACTCCCTTCCGGAGTCTGTACGTAAATCGACTGCGACATCGTCAGGCAAAACCGGTTGCGTGCATAGGCTACATTTACACGTCCCCGTCTCTTCAGTACACCCATATCTTCAGGATCAGCTCGCTTCAGATGATATTGATGTGTCAGCTGATCCCCGGCCAACGAATACAAGTCAGCCGGGGCCTCTGCTGCAAAAAGGTCAGAGACCCCCAGCAAAGCCGGAGGTCCCGGATGTCGCTATGCCGATATATTCGCACGGAGAATCCCCAGCTGAGCGCCTTTCGGCATCTGGCTCAAACCGGCTTCTCGAAAACAGATTACCCCAGCTGTTCTTCTGCAAAATCCCCGGCCACAGGCAGCTTGAAGCGTTCGCCGCTGTAGGCCTTGTACATGAGGAATATTACCAGTATTACCTGCGCGGGCCACAGCAGAATGGATATGATCCAGCCCAGAATAGGTATTGCCCCCAGTATCAAAGACAGTATAAATAAGGCTCCAAATACTACCACCGACTGCATGGCGTGAAACCTGACGAACTCATTTTCCTTCTCCAATAATAAAAAGACCAGACCGGAAAGCCAACCGAGAATGTAGCAAAGAAGGCCCTCCACGTTCTCAGCTATGCCCAATACGGTATCCTGCTGCTCACCGGATTGCTGTTCCACGGTATACACGTCCTCTCTGCTTCTGCATCTGGGCAAATCGATTCGAGACTCGAACTCTCTGTGAACGTCAGCGTGAAAGGAAAGTATTGACAAATACAGGGTTGGATGCCGGCTCACGCACGTCAGCTGCCCGTCTCCGGGCTCAGATAACACGGATGCATCATTGGGCTTTACGCCGGCGGCGGTGCTCACCGAGTACAGGCGACATCTCGGAGCCGATAAGTCTTTGACTGTTTTACCACAAATGCACTCGCTTACCTCATTACTATGCTTATATAACATTCAATAATTTGCCCGGCAAATCCTCCCAGTATTGAAGCTATCGTCAATTTTGGATAATGCCTAACACCTCCCTGCAAAGTGGGCGTGTCCCTTTTAGGCAGCCTATCACCATAATATGCGGACAGTCTGAACGCTGTGGTAAGACCGGACGCCTGCTGCGGCTTGCAAATACAGCTGATAATGTCGACAATCACCTGGGGGAGGTGTCAAGTAATGAAGATGATCGACTGGGGAGAGGGCCTGCAGCTGAGCCAGCTATGCTTCGGAGTGCTGCCGGTTGGTCCGATGCAGAAGGATGTAAAACCGGCCGAGGCGGGTGAGCTGCTGTTGGAGGCCTTTGAAGCGGGAGTAAATTTCCTCGATACAGCGCAAAGCTACCAGACTTACCCGCACATCCGCTACGCCCTGGACCGCTGGGATGGACACCACATACATATCGCCAGCAAATCGTCGGCGGAGACCTACGAAGGCATGCAGGAGGCGATCAACGAAGCGCTTTCTGCCCTGAATCGGAACAGGATAGATATCTTCCACCTGCACGCAGCCAGGGTCGGACCCGAAGTGTTCGACGAAAGGCGCGGCGCTGTTGAGTGCCTACAGGAGAACAAAGAGGCCGGTACGATAGGCAGAACAGGCATATCCACCCACTCGGTGGCAGCCGTACGGGAAGCGGCGCGCCAGGAGCAGATCGACGTGGTATTTCCCCTGATCAACATCGCCGGGCTGGGAATCTTGGATGGCGACCGCGATGATATGGCGCAGGCCATTGCCGAGGCGGCAGGCGCCGGCAAACACCTTTACGCCATGAAAGTATACGGCGGCGGAAACCTGCTGGATGAAAGCCACAGGGCCCTGCAGTACGTGCTTTCGCTCGACGGAATAAATATCGTCAGTATAGGGATGGTCAACTCAAAGGAGCTTGAAGTAAACCTCGGCCTGCTCGAAGGCAGCGTCGATGAAAAACAGTTGAAGCAGACTCCCACGTCCTCCAAACGACTTCTTATAGCGCCGTTTTGCGTAGGGTGTGGGACCTGCCTAAAAAGCTGTCCGAATGAAGCCCTGTACATCGAAGATGGACAGTGCCACGTGGATGAGGACAGATGCATTCTGTGCGGGTACTGCGCTCCGAGCTGTCCGGAATTCGCCATCAGGGTGATTTGAACCGACCCGCGTCGGATCCGGCGGTTGTCTGCGTCTCCGCCGGATCCGCCTTAAACCACCCACCTCATCATTCCAGCCGGTTTACCGCCTCCGCCAGCGAGTCGCGGCTCAAGTGCACGTAGATCTGCAGCGTATTGAGATTGGAATGGCCCAAAAGGGACTGAAGCTTCTTCAGGTCCACCCCCTGTTCATAAAGTGCGGTAGCAAAGGCGTGGCGGAAAGAATGAGCGGTCAGCGGCTGTTTTATTCCCTGACGCCTTCGCTCGCGGCGGATAAGCTTCCCCGCATAACCTGGCGAAAGCGCCCCGCTTCCGGTGGCGAAAAACAACTCCGAATCTACATCCGGTCTGATTTCCTCACGGTAGGTGGTCAGGATCTCTTTGGCCGGGGGACTCAGCGGCAGGTGTCTGGACTTACCCCCCTTGCCCTCCCGCACCACCAGCAGGCCTCTGTCCAGCTGCACGTCCGACAATCTCAGTCCGCACAGCTCGCCTATTCTCAGCCCGGTGTAGTACAGAGTTCCCATTATGGCCCAGGTGAGCCGGTGCCGACACCTTCGAAGGATTGCGGAAACCTCCTCGGGAGTCGGACAGTACTCCGGCAGGTAATGCGACCGCGGCGAGGAAAGACCGGCAGCCGGGTTTTCCTCCATGATCCCCCTGTCATGGGCCCATCGGAAAAAGCGTCTTATAGAGGCCACCCTACGCTTGAGCGTCTGTGAGGCAAGTCCTGCCTGACGCTGACTACCCATGAACCTCTCCAGATCAGAGTCGCTGACCTCCTGGATGGGTGGCGGTTCAACCATTTCCTCATCGAACCACCTCAGAAGCTGTCGTATGTCAGTCCGGTACGCCCGGATGGTGTGTTCAGAATGGTTGGCGGCATAAAGGGAATCTGCAAACTGGTTTATCAAAGCTGACCACTGCACTCGAAATCTCCTCTCGGAGACTGTTGGCAAAGGCCCAGCAGACGCTGAGCAAAGTGCGTAAAAAAAGACGGCAATTTACTTGCTGCTTTGGAAAAACGACATCTGCAGGTTCACCACCTCATCGTCATCAACTGCAGCAAACCGGCTGCAGGGCAAATCCGGCAGCATCGCCTCCTGACCGCTCTCTTATTATAGGAAAAAATAGTCACACATGCAAATAAATGTTACACAAAGGGGCTGCTGGCACACAGCGCGACAGCAGGGCCAGCCATTTCCCCGTCTCGGGATACTCACGCCGTATGAGGTTACTGCAGACCCAGCACTGGTCGCTGCCCTTTCACATCGCGGTTCATTACTCTCAATCTGCCCGTCATCTTTGATGTTCGGTCCGGGGGGATTAGAACCCCAATACCTTCCATACAGCTGTGGCGCAGCCATATATCCGCATCTGTGGTCGAACCCTCCGGTACAGTAGCAATGCGGTGGTAAGGAGTAATTTCCGGGGACAGGCAGTTGGACCTGTAGGGTTTGTCGCAGGCAATGGCCTGCGGCCGACGCCTCCTGCAATGGAAGCTTTCAGCACAAAGGAGATGAAACCTCCCGGGTCGAATACTGAAGGTATGACGCGTATTTGAAGTACGGAAGGAGCGGTTGTGCAGTGCTGCAAGAAAAACTCTTGCCGCTTATGATCAACCCTTACACCGGCAATAAACTGAACCTGCAGGACGACGTCCTGATAGATGAACTCACCGGGGAAAGCTTCGAAATCAAAGACGGCGTACCGGTGATGCTGCGGTCAGAAGAGGTCACCGGCCTGAACCTCACCTACCAGAGAAGATACGACTGGCTTTGCTATTTCTACGACTTCCTGGCAGATGTAGTGGCACCACTTTTCGGGGCAGACAAAGTGTTTGAAGAAATAGCCGAAATCATGGATGTGGGCAACAGTGACTGGGTGCTTGAGACCTCCATAGGAACAGGGAAGCAGATAGCGAACCTGTTGGATCACGGAAAGGCAGCAGAGTTTATCGTTGGACTGGACATCTCTTACGGCATGCTTAGGAGGTGTCGCCGTAACGCCCGGCGGTGGAATGCCTCGCTGCAGCTCATCCAGGGCAATGCCGAGACCCTTCCCTTTCAGAATGAGGTGTTCGATGTCGTCTTTCACATAGGAGGGATCAATTTCTTCGAAGACAAGGAAAGCGCAGTGCTGGAGATGATCCGCGTGGCCAAGCCAGGAGCAAGGCTGTACATCGGTGATGAAACGGAAAAGCTCCTCGAGGAGCAGCCGTCGATAGTCAACCGCTACTATCAGGACCCAGGAGGGGATATCTACGCTGCCCCCCTGGAGTATGTCCCCAAACACATGCTCGACGTCACCAGCCACACGCTGTTTGACGGCAAAATGTATCTGATTTCCTTTGAGAAGCCCAACAGCTCAGAGAGAGAAGCTGAGGTGGGCGACCCGTGAGCCGGTATCTTCTGGTCACCCGACTGCCACCGGGGTCCGCCGATCAAAAGGCTGCACGATTTCTCCTGTGGATCACTCCCGGGGAAACACTCATTGAGGGGTAGGAGTAAAGCAGTGGGAACCCCCTGCAGACGGGAGGCTCCCACCACAATTAGCACGCTATTCCGCATAAGACTTGTGGTGCTGGTCAGAACCGGAGTCGCCACCCTTACGCTCCGGTCGATAGAAGAAGGCCTTGATAACATACTCCCGCTTCGCTTTGACCCCGAACAGAAACTGACCGCAGTCATCGGTGAAGGTGAAAGTGACCGGTTTGAGATCGCATTTCCTCTCGCCCTTTCTGAACAGCTTCACCACCGCGTTCTTTACTGGCTTGCCGTCCGGGAACTTCACCGTGCCGTGTATGGCAGCTCTTTTCTCGGGCTTGAGCTTCAGGTCCAGGTCAACCTCCTGGTTGGGCCGGGGCCGGATTGGTTTGGTCCTTATAAGCTTCCAACCCATGAGAATACCTCCTCTCTCAATCTTGCTTGGCTCAATCTGATTTCGAATCGCTCTTAACATAATATGTATTGTGCAGGGGGTTGTGTCTCGCGGAACGTATCAGAGGACAGCTGGGGATTGCATCAGAAGAGAGACCCGCCCTTTGCTCGGGCAAGGGTCATTCGGTCTGCTGCCGCGATAAGCGACTGGCAGTCACTGCATCATCCAGCACTGATGAGACTATCAGCTGTTTATCTTTTGCCTTCATCCTCAACGTCATGATCAACCACCACCTCTACCGTGGTAACCTGATCCTCCGTCGGAGTTATGCCGTCTCTGAAGGAAAGCAGCCGCCCCCCTGACTCCGAACCCTGCTCGCGGATGGCCATTATCTGCATCTCCATAAGCTCCTCCGGGGCCGGAGAGGCATGCGAAGGCTCGACCCCGGGCAGCTGCTCTGGGGCACAGTCCGGAATCTGCACAGGGGTAGGCGGCCGGGATCTGTCAGCAACATCAGCGCCGCTGGAGCCCGACCTGCTGGTGGCGCCGGACTCACCAACATGTCCCTTCCGAACGGGATATGAATCCGGCTCCCAGTCCCGAGCGATTCTTACCGCAAGGCGGTATATCAGCGGCCAGAGACGGAGGGCAACGAACCGGCCCAAAAGCACAGCAGTTATAACGACATAGGACGCGGCAAAAACAACGGGGCCTGTCACGGCACCAACCAAGGCAGCCGCACTCCAGCAGTACGCCGCTGCCGCAGCCAGGCCGAAAACGGACCCAATCTTCGCTCCCTGCTGGCTGCTTTCCCCGGCAAAACCGGTTATCAGGTAGCACCCCGAGATCAGCTGTACCGGAGTGGCCAGGGTGAGCTGGATCCAGGTATTGTCCAGCGGGGCGGGTATGACCAGTCCGTATGCTGCCGTCAGCATCCCCAGCACTCCAGCGAGGGTCAGAAATAAGCTGAATGCCAGATGGACCTCAAGGGTGGATTCTTGCCGCGCAGCAGCTGCGCTCCGTTCAGCCTCAGATAATGCATCTCCCGTCTGTTGTCCTGCAGACACCGGCACCGGCAGCAGCTTTCCCCCGTTGGATTCACCGTCATCGTCGGGA
>PUMD01000161.1 GCA_003551215.1 Clostridia bacterium
AGGGAGGCGATCTCGTGCGGTTTGCGTTCACCGGTGCAACGGAAACTGGTTTTCTCCGGGAGTTTGCCCGCCGCCTCAAACTGACACTAACTGAAAACGGACACCAGATGACTGCCAAGAGCGTTGAGACAACCCGCCTGGTGCTCAATTTCTGCACAGAATCTGAGCCGCAGGCGGCGCACGACCGCCCCGCTGATACGTTTGCAGCTGCCATCATACAGGCGGAGTCACCACCAGCTGAGGACTCCGGGGCGCGCAGCAAACTGTATCCGCTGCTGGTACGTACACTCTGCAATGCAGCGCTGGTCATCTACAAAAAGCCGTCCGAAGACAGCCCATCCACTTTCCTGATTACATTAGAGGGGGGAACAACCCCGATAATAGGGCGTCCTCACTGTCGAGAGTATTACAACGAGATCTGTGAACGCATAGTGCAGCTGGCGTCTGCAACTGAAGTAACAAACAACGAATTTCACTGTGACATGCCTCTCGGGCTCCGTGAAGGATGTGAGGCAACAGATCAGATGGTATTGGCCAGCCGGAGATTAAGCAGCCTCGATGTAATGCCCAGCCCCTTCCCGATCCATGAAGTCCTCGACGAAGTTGACAGACGCCATTTCGAGCGCTTATTCGGCAGTCCGGGGCTCAGTTACGGCAATTTGAGCGCCAGGCATGATGAACAAAGATTCTGGATCAGTGCAAGCGGAGTGGACAAGACCAGGCTCCGCAAAGTAGGACATGATATCCTGCTGGTAAAGGGTTATGACCCTGAAAAAGAGACCATGATAATCAGCCGTTTGCCCGATGTTGAACCGCTGAAAGCTTCGGTGGACACTATTGAGCACTGGTTGATATACCGGGAGAATCCGGCAGTGGGGGGTATCCTTCATCTGCATGCATGGATGAAGGGCATTCAGGCAATCGATGCCGCCTACCCGTGTGGAACCTACGAGTTGGGGCGGGCAGTGGCCGATATGATTGCAAAAAGCTCACAACCTTGTCGGACAGCGGTCGGGCTTCCCAATCACGGCATTACAGTCACCGGGCGTTCCCTGGTCGGGATATTTGAGCGCATTGCCGGCAGCATCACCGGTGAAATTCCCATGGTATAGATTCACCGTATGGAAAGCGCAAAATTTTGCTGTCATAATAACAGATGGTGTTTACTCGCATGCCTCGCTCTGTAAGACTCCGGCGCATGCTTTTGGCTTGACTTTAAGTTGACTTTGTGACAAATATTTATTAGCAAGATATTAGATGGCGAAGGGAGCACTTTCCGTGGAACACGACAAAGAACAGCTTATCCGTCGCCTCGACTATCTGTTTTCCAGTGTTGGTAAACATTTTACGAATGCGCGTAAGGGATTTAGGGAGGCCAATGTCAGCGGACCTGAATTTTTTCTACTGCGGCATATCCACATGCAGGGGGCGCGCAGCATCTCGCAGCTTGCCGAACAGCTCGCCCTGAATCAGGCCACGGTGTCAAACGTGGTCAATTCGGCTGCAAAGAAGGACCTGGTAGTAAAGGAAAAGGACTCAAAAGACCGGCGGGTGACCATTATTCAGGTCACGGATAAGGGCAGGAAAACGGTTAACCGACTGCAGCAGCAGCGATTTAAACGTTTCAGAAGTATACTGAACCATCTGAGCACCGATGAACTGCAGACTCTAGAAAAGATATTTTCTAAACTCCTGGACCGACTGGGATCAACCGGCACCAGCAGAGAGTAAGCCACTGAAGGGAAGATGTACGGAAAATGAGAGATTCTCCACGACCCTCTTCCTCCCGCAGGGTAAACCTTACCGACGGACCTATTTTACCTGCCCTGCTGGTTTTGGCCTGGCCCGTCGTCGTCAGCAACCTTATGCAAACCGCATATAACCTGGCTGACACCTTCTGGGTCGGACAGCTGGGAGAGGCGGCCGTGGCTGCCCTGTCTCTTGGTTTTCCGGTGATTTTCCTGTTTATCTCCATAGGCAGCGGCCTCACCATAGCAGGCACCGCCCTGGTAGCTCACAACGTGGGGGCAGGCAAGGAAGAGACCGCCAATTATCTCGCCTCGCAGACTGTGGGCTTTGTTGCCATTCTCTCCTTTTTCCTAAGCATCCTGGGGTTTTTCCTGTGCGAACCACTCATTGTGCTGCTGGGGGCTGAGCCGGAGGTTCTGCCGCATGCTGTAGCCTACCTTCGAACCTGGTTTGTGGGCATACCAGCAGTTTTTGTTTTTTTTGTTTTTCAGGCGCTTGTACGAGGCTACGGCGACACCCTGAATCCAATGAAAGTAATGCTTGTTTCAACCGTGCTCAACATCATACTCGATCCCTTCCTCATATTCGGCTGGAGCATATTCCCCGCACTGGGGGTACAGGGTGCAGCAGTAGCAACAGTTTTTTCCCGTCTGCTGGCGTCAGCAGCTGGTTTGTACCTGCTGAGTTCTGGCCGGCTCGGAATCAAGATTTCAGCCTCTGATCTGATACCCCGGACAAAAACCATCGGCGATCTCCTGCAGCTGGGGGTTCCTGCAGCAGCGGAGCAGTCAATGAAGGCCATCGGCATAACCGTTATGACTGGCATCGTGGCTGTTTTCGGCACCTCATCTCTGGCCGCGTACGGTATAGGCAACCGGATTTCTTCGGTTGTGTTTCTGCCCAGCCTAGGTCTGGCACAGGCCACTACTGCAATGGTCGGGCAAAACCTGGGAGCCCGAAAAGAAAACAGGGCTGAACGGTCCGTCTGGCTGAGCTCTTCTATTGCCTTTGGCCTGTTGAGCTTTCTTGCGGTGGGATCTTATATGTGGTCGCACTCCATTGCAGGAGTATTCCTTCCCCCAGAAGATGTGCACGCCTTGAATCTGGCCGCCGATTATATCAGGGTTATGTCGTTTTCCTTTGGGTTCCTGGGAGTAATGAATATCAAAAACGGTGCCTTTCGCGGCGCTGGACGGACGGTGACTGCCATGGTCTTTGCCGTTTTCTCGCTGCTGGGGATTCGCGTTCCCCTGGCTTACTGGCTCTCTCATCGCACCCCCATGGCCGAAAGCGGTCTTTGGTGGGGGGTAGCAGTGGCTAATATTCTGGGCGGGATAGCGGCAACAATCTGGTTCCGTCAGGGCAAATGGAAGCAGAGCCTGGTCAAAGACAGACCCGAGGGTACCGATGTTACCGCCTTAGACCCACGGGAAACCGTCAGAGTGGATGTTGCCGGTTCAGAACAGGACGACGACGGCTGAGTCATTGCAGCATTACCGCGGCATATCTTCCTCAAGAACATCGCCCACAATCTGCAGGGGATCCTGCTCGAGGATCAGGTCGGGACATACCGGAATTCTCCCTATGCTCATCGTCCAGTGCAGGTGCGGCCCGGTGGAGAATCCGGTCGAGCCCACCTCCCCGATCTCCTCGCCTCGCTCAACCATTTCACCTTCTTTTACAGAAATCCTACTCAGATGCATGTATACCGAGTGAACATTCATCCCGTGGTCCACAATAACGATTTTCCCCGGAGCATTGAGATGCGCAGCGAGGCGGACAATCCCCCGGTTCGTGGCCTTCACAGGCGTTCCAGTCGGAGCGGCTATATCCAGGCCGGAATGACGGCCGCTGATTTCCCCGTCCACATAACGAACAACGCCAAACTCGGTGGAGATGCGACCTTCGGTGGGTTGCAGGAAATCTTCTTCCCACAGGGGTCCGTCGCTGGTTTCCGCATAAGCGCGCCGGTAGTGCTCGCGGTCCTCCTCGTAAAGCTCGGATCGGCGAGTCTCGCGCATCTGCGGGGTGGTCTGCAGGTGCTGAGTGGGGAATTCCCTGGCTTTCACTTCCCAGCTGTGATGTTCGAAAAGGAGCATCCGGTCACCGCTTCGAACCTCCACCCCCACCGACTGTTCTCCAGGTTCTGCTGCAGCGCTAATCCCCAGCAGACCCACCGCCGAATTTCCCCGGCGGACAAATTGCACCGGTCCGGCAGGGTGAAGACGGATGGTGTGTTCATCCTCGACATCATCGACGGTTATAACCAGATATCCTCCGGGTTCAACCTCATCATGAGACAGACGGACAGAAGGCGGTGCGGCCGGCTCTTCCTTTTCATACGCCACTTCCGGCCACAGCGCACAGCCAGAGACTCCCAGCAAAATAAACATAAAAAGGACTGACAGAAAGCCAGCTGCCCAGTGACGGTTGCTTCTCACGCCGAACATCCTCTCCTCGTTGGTCTGAACCCCTGTCAGCTCCAGGAGTCGAAAGCAGCCACCGCCGCATTGGCAGCGATGATTTGCCCGGGGCTGAACTCGACATACGGGTCGGTGCGGTATGCTTCTCCGTCAAAGATAATGTATTCGCAGTGAAAATCCTCGCCTTCTGCGGGACGGGGTACAAATTTATTCCAAAAGTGGGGACCCCACAGAGCAGCATCAGTACCCCGCAGATGGAGCCCACCGCTGGTCCTCATGTAGCGTCTCACTGCCTGCAGCAGACACAGAGACAGCAGTCTCTTGCCGTGGTAGACAGACGGCCGGTTTTCGTGGCAAAAATGGGGTATCTGGCTGTGTCGGGCAATCTGCCGGAATACCGGGGACTCCAGCGAAAGTAGTTCGTCATCGATGCCCAGCCACAGAAGCTCATCTTGCAGCGCTTGTCCCACGTATTCCTCATCGAGCCGATCCTCCAGCAGAATATCGTAGACCAGCCAGCGACCGTCGTTGTAGGGGGGAAGATTCTTGTCTGCCGCCACCGTAAAATAATCGTCAATCTGCGACCAGCAAAGCTCCTCTTCATCCACCAGTAAAACGGGTCTGCAGCCGGTCCGGTCAGTCAGCTGCCCGGCGACCTGCAAAAGCCATTCGGTCAATCACTTGTTGGTCCTGCGGTTCACCGTCGACCATTGCAAAATATGTCGTCCTGCTGCCGGAGTCCTTTTGCTGTAAGTGCTCGCGGAAATGAAAGTAGAGCAACTCCTTGTACACAAAAGGATATCCTGTCTGCTGCAGGTACCCCATGAGATGATAAAGGTACTGGCTCTTGCCGGAACCGTTTGTCCGGCCGTATAGAAGGTGATGCTGTGGCCGCCCACCCGACAGGTATTCATCGACAGACTTCTTTATGCGTTCGAGAACTGCAGTAGGGCGGGTGGGTGCCCGACCCCGCCGGCGATAAAAGCCATTATCAAGGGCAAAGGCAACTCCGCGGTGCCTCAGCCCCGGCTGTAGACGGCGGTACGACTCGATGTGTTCTGAGATCAGGTCAACCTCCAGCTCAGCCTGCCGTCTGTCGATCTGCTCACCGAGGTGCTCGAATCCTCTAAGGAGTGCAGCAGCATCCTCCTCTGCGGTGCAGTCCACAAGGGGTACATAGTCCCTTCCGGTTATCTTTTTGATATCCGATGCGTCGAGGTAAGCATCTTCCGGTTTCAGACCGGCGACAATGTCGCTTGAGGTAAAAGAGTTCTTTCTCGAAGGGCTGTTTGTGAAATAGTGACCGCAGGGCCACCCGTATTGGTCCTGCAGGCGAAAATGAAGCTGGTCCAGCTCGGCATAATCGATCTGCCCGTCCGCGATAACTACATACTGCGGATACATCGCGCAGTCGTCAACGTAATCCTCATCGAGAAGCCAGAAGGCCCGGATAGAGCCATCCTGCATGACCTCCCCGTCGAAACGCTCGACAAATTCTTTCAGCATGGATCTTTGCCTGCCGCTTTTTATCTGCGCGAAAAACCGCACCACCCCTTCTGTGCCCGATGATTCAGTCCGGCAGGTAGCGAAAATGTCCGATTATCTCCCAGCGAAACAGGCAGTCCTGCTCACGCGTTACCCCCGCATTGTGGATCACCAGCGGGATGCCTCTCCGGTTTGTCCTGTCGCTTATTATTCCGCAGTGCTGTCTCCCATCGGGAAAGCGCCAGTACACCACATCTCCGTACTGCCATTTTCCTGACCGACCCTCGACCTCCAGCCGCACCGATTCCGCATGGCGCTCAAAAAAGCGCATCTGATTCGGTATCCGCCGATGATCTATATTTTGGTCAGGTTCACTCATGCCCCACAGCTGAGGATAGCGATCGAAATGTTCCCGCATGTCCTCGTGGATCAGAAGCTGCAGGTCTATTCCTGCGTTGCGGAAGGCCCTGATCACCACATCTGTGCAGGCACCAACATCTGAATCGACGTCGCCGCCGGGATAATCAATCGCGGCGTAGGAATCATCGTAGCGCGTTTGGTTTTCCACCTCCTGCCGTGCCCCCAGCAAAATGAGCTCTGCCGTGCCCAGTCTCCCGCTTGGCAGCTGCTCAACCGGTGAGGGACCGCGCTGCAGACAAGGAAGCAGCCCAGTTGGCGGGCCAAACACCATCAGTGCACCTGCCAGCGAGGCAATCAGCAACGCAGCAGCCATAATTGGATTTCTGTACCGCTGCAGCAGATTCACTTCTGTCTCCCTTCGGTCTGGCCCGATCCTTGAGAACGAAAGGCCGGTACAATGCTCTTTTGGGTAACCTGCAGGACGCTGAGGGGGGCTTCAGATACCAGGTTCTCACGCCGAAAGTGCACGCTTCGCCGCCGTCTGCGCCCCATAGTATCCAGCATCTGTCCTGCCCGCAGCAGGCCCAGCTCCCTGAGGCATATCCGCGGCTGATTCTGCCGCAGATTCCTTCACACCTCCTTCAGGAAGCTAACAGTGGTGCATGACGGACCCTCAGGCAGCCGAGAATGTACTCAAACGACATTATACAGCATCTGGCGGCAATCAATCACCCGCCTACACGAACAGCGCCCTACCCCAGACGACCTCAATGGCCTGAGCGTTCGCTGAGCACAGCAGCAATAAGGCAGGGAATTGCCCCGTGGAGCAAAGCGTATTACCATAGAAAAGGTGCAGCCAGAAAAGGTCAGATGACCGGACAATGCAACTGCCAGCAAACTGACGCACAGGCGAGAGGTGAAACCAATGGGGGCAATAGTCTTACCCCTGATCGCTGGTTTTCTGCTTTCCTATCACAGGGTGAAGGCAATACAGCGTCTACCCTACTCGACAGTGACCGATGTCAGCCTGCTGTTTTTGCTTTTCGTTATGGGGGCACGCATAGGCGGGGATGCAGAAGTTGTGAAGCAGGCAGCTCAAATCGGTCAGGTGGCAACCGTGCTCGCTTTGGTCTGCGTGGCGGCCAGCATACTGGTGGTTTTCGTGCTGGAGAGGACCGTCCTGTCGAAATACAGCGATTCTTCGGTTTCCGGAATGGCCGATTTGCCGACTGACGATTCTTCCGATGGGGTAGTTTCCGATAGCGGTGTCACCGCCCCCGAGTCTCAGCCAGATTCGCGCGAGGGTTCTGCTCACAACTCGCTTACTGTGCGCCTGCTGGGAGCTGTTGCGGCCGGCATTGTCATCGGTCTGCTGCTGGTGCATCCCATACACCTTGATATTCTATCGAGAATTACCACCTGGATTCTCGGATTGCTGCTTTTCGGCGTGGGACTGGAGCTGGGCGAATCGGGAAAGATCATGTCCGATCTGAAAGTACTGGGACTGCAGGTGCTTTTGCTGCCGGCAGGGATTGCCGCCGGCAGCATCCTCGCTGCGGTCCTGCTGGTGCACCTGCTGGACCTTATGCCGCATAATGAAGCTGCGGCACTGGCTTCCGGATTCGGCTGGTACAGCCTGTCGGCGGTGATTATCACCGAGATCCACAGCTCCGCCCTGGGGGCAATGGCCTTTTTGACTAACGTGATCCGCGAGTTGATAGCCATCGTCATTACTCCGGCAATCGCCGACAGAGTGGGCAAGCTTTCGAGCGTCGCCCCCGGCGGCGCAACCACCATGGACGTAACGCTGGCCGTCGTCGGACGGGCAGCGGGGAGAAAGTACATACCTGTGGCCTTCATCAGCGGACTGGCCCTGACAGCGCTGGTCCCTGTCCTTGTAAGGTTGTTTTTGGCCCTCGGTTAAAGCTGCACACTCGCGATAGCCAGAGAATCCATGCATCCCTCGACCGGTTTTCGGTGTCAGTTGCGGAGAAAAATGATTCGCTTCCTCAGCCCAACCAGGCGTTTTTCGGCACAACAGGCCTGACCTGTGAACCGCAACGTACCGGCGCAGGATACAGCCGGGCGGTGTCAAAGCTGCTAAAGAGAGTGCGAGGAGTTAAGCAAACGCCTGTCGGGGCATCAACTGTACCCGGCGGCCTTTGATTGCGAGAGGAGATAACGATGATTGCACAGAAATTCCCGTCGGAGCTGGACTGCTTTCTCAAACAAAAGCAAGATGAACATCTGCAGGCTCTGCGCAGGCTGGTGCAGCAGCCCAGCATCAGCGCGCACGACCGCGGAGTAGAGGATTGTGCCCGCCTGCTGTGCAGCATGATGCAGCAGCGCGGAATAGAAGCCGAGGTTATCCCCACCTCCGGTCAACCGGTGGTGTACGGTGAAATCCAATCTCCCCAAGAAGATGCCTACACCCTGCTGTGCTACGGTCACTACGATGTCCAACCCCCCGAACCGCTGGATAAATGGACAAGTCCACCTTTCGAGCCCCAGGTGCGCGACGGACGCCTCTTCGGGCGCGGAACCGGTGACAACAAGGGACAGCTCATCGCTCACGTGCTCGCCGCGGAGGCCTGGAGGAAAGTTGAGGGAAAACCACCGATCAATCTGAAATTCGTGTTCGAGGGAGAGGAGGAGTCCGGTTCTCCCCACCTGCGCGAATTTGTCTCGAAGCATCGAGAGAGGCTGTCAGCTGACCTGGTCTACATTTCGGACGGGGGAATGCATCCTTCAGGAGATCCGGTAATATCTCTGGGGAACAGAGGCATAGTGGGAATCACCCTGCTGGCCAGGGGTGCTGACCGCGACAACCACTCGGGTAACAAGGGAGGAGTGGCCCCCAATCCTGTGTGGATGCTGGTGCACGTGTTGGCCAACCTGGTCGACTCCTGCGGTGAGGTGATGGTCCCCGGATTCTACGATGACGTACGGCCTATAGGCCCACAAGAAGAACGGTTGATCGAGCAGCTGCCCTTCGACCCCGAGGAATTCGGCCGCACCATGGGACTGTCCCGGGTGCCGATGGGCAAACAGAAATACTACCGCAGAATAATGCTGCAGCCGTACTTCAACATCAGCGGTATCTCCTCGGGGTACGTTGGACCCGGCAGCAAGACCATAATTCCGGCAGAAGCCGAATGCCGCATCGACATCCGCATGGTAGCCGATCAGACAAGCAGCGATGTGGTAGACAAAGTAAAGAAGGCGGTCGAGGATGTAGATCCGCGAGTGGAGGTAATAGGACGCGGGATCGGAGCCATGGAACCCAGCCGCACCCGGCCCGATCATCCTGCAGTAGATCCAATCAAGAAGGCGCTGCAGGCCGTCAGCGGCCGTCAACCACACGTCAAGCCGTCAGGCGGCGGCAGTCTACCCAACGCAGTGTGGCCCGAAGAACTCAACACTCCTCACATCGGGGTACCATACGCCAACGCAGATGAGAACAATCACTCGCCTGATGAGAATCTCAGGCTGGATTGCTACTATCGGGGGATCAGAAGCAGTGCTCGAGTGTTTTGGCAGCTGGCGAAAGCCAGGGCAGAGGGTGACATCTGAAGGGCAAGCTGAGGCGTGCCGGAACAGCGCTTTTGTTTTCCGGCACGCCCGTGCTGTTTCCGCTTATCGAGGGTGTCTGGACCCTCAACACAACAGCGGGAATACATCGGGACCGAGGGAGTGGGAGCCCAGGATGCAATCAGCCTTTTTCGCCCCGGAATGATTGGCAGCAGCATGCGGGTTGGGAGGTGAATCACCCTGAACAGGCAGGTCATTGAACGTGCCGCAGGTGAAGATGGTGAGCTGATCCTGCAAAAACGCAGCCGCCATTTTGAAATCATATCGGGAGGGATCTTTTTGATGTCCACCGACGGCACGCAGGGAGAAAGACAGATGGTGCGAATCGCCCTGCAGCATATAACCTCTCCCCCTCCGCTGGACGTACTTATTGGTGGGCTGGGTGTGGGATATTCTCTGCGCGAGGTGCTCGAAGACGAAAGAGTGCACAACGTAGACGTGGTCGAACTGGAGAAAAAGGTGATCGAATGGAACAACCTTTACTTCGGCGAATTCAATGATCATGCGACTTCTGATCAGCGGGTAGATGTCAGCTGCGATGATGTCCTGCGGCACGTTGGTGCAGCAAGTCAGCAGTATGACGTCATTGCGCTGGATATAGATAATGGACCCGACTGGCTGGTGAGGAAGCAAAACCAGAAAGCATATCACCCCGCGGGCCTTTCGGCGATGAAATCGGCTCTGGCACCCGGGGGCGTTATGGCAGTCTGGTCAGTTACCAAAAACGAAAGCTTCCGCAGACGCCTGAAGGACATTTTTCGTCACAGCTTTGTCAGGCGCCTCGATCTGGAAGATGAACGCAGTCGAAAATACCACATTTACCTGTATTTTGGCTGCAAAACCGGCTTATCCCCTGCGCCATAAGCTTTGTGAGCGTCCCGCCGCAGCTGCGGACTGCAAACAGCAGCATATTGCATGTGTGAATGAAGAAGGATAGTGCGCATCAACCCACCTTCGACGTCTGCTAGGTGAGGCCCGCCTCCCGTCGAACCCTCCTGGCAATCTGCTCCGCCCGCCGCAGCACAAGCAACCTCACATCCTCATCTGCCCTGGTAATCACCCCGTGGGCGAAGGCCAGACTGATCACCTTGGCCTCCAGCATGGACAGAACAACCCTGCTGCTGGTAGGAATCTGGGAGTTTTCCCGGTAGATCTGGAGAAAATCAGCCCCATCTGCCCACCTGAGTCCTTCTTCCGGATTCAAGCCCCACAGATCCTCACAAAGGGGATCCCAGACGACAACGGCAAACAGGCCCTCGATCAGGTCAACAGCGTAGGATGCCGTCCGGCAGAAATCAAAGTCCACCAGACCAACCACCTCGCCGTCACAAAACAACACGTTGTTACCGTAGAAGTCATTGTGCGCAACCACCTGCGGTCCATCCGCCATAAGCTTTGTCACCGACTGCAGCTTTTGCAATCTGTCGGCCAGCCGCAAAGCCACCTTTGTAAGGGCTGGTCCCATCCCGTCAAGGTAACCCCTGACTGCGCGCTGTTTGTGACCGAGGAAATACTTATGCTGAACTGAAATGGGAATCCTGCCCACATAATCCGGCTTACGTACCCTCCGGGGGTGACCGGCGGATATCTTGTGGTACTGCCCCAGCAGACCAGCCACATCAGCAGCTTTTTCTCTGTAATCCACATCCTCAAGAGTGCTGTCATGCGGAAGATACTGCAGGACCTCAAAACACCTGCCGTCGGGTCCAACCCCTACAGTATTACCCGAAAGCAAAGGGAAGACACAGGGAGCGGGAAAGCCTTCTGCCACCAGACGACCCATCAAGGCGTGGTCCATAAGCAAGTGTTCCTTTTCGAAAACATCCGGACGCACCCGCAGGATATGGTCTTCGC